>NZ_CM001440.1:5041497-5173239 GCF_000244975.1 Saccharomonospora cyanea NA-134
GCCGCCACCGCGTTCGTCCACAAAGGCCAGCTCGAACGCGCGAGCGAGCTGTACCGGTGGTCGGGCACCCGGCTCTCCCGCGTCCACTCCGCCCTCGTCGCGGTGCGGAACGGAAAGCTGGCCGAGGCGGAGTCGCTGCTCGACACGCCGACTGGGGACGAACCTCCGACGCTGGTCGGCACGGCCATGACGGCGCTGGTTCGGGGAACGGTCGAGTCGGTGACCGCAGGACCGACGCTCGCGCTGTCCACACTGGCCGATGCGGCGGAAGCCCTCGATCCCGTGGGACGGTCACTGTTCCTGCCCGACACCCCCGCCGCCGTGGGAGCGCTCGTCGGAATGCAGTGCGGGGAGTTGTCACTGGCCGAGACGTTGCTCGACCACGCCATCGAGGCCGACAGCGGAGGTCGCACCGCCCGCACCCGTCACCGGCTGCTGTCGGCGTGGACCGCGATGCTCAGGGGCGACACGGACACGGCCGACCGCACGCTCAAGGCGGTCGGCTGCGAGCTGTCCCCCCGCGACTGGCTCCTCGCCGTCGGGCTCCGAGCGGGCGTGGCCCGCAGGTCCAGCGACCTGGCCGCGCTGCGCGAACTCTGGAACGACGTGCGCGAGGCCGTGATCCGGCTGCGGGTCGAGCTGTTCACCATCCTGCCGTTCGGTGAACTCGCCGTCGCTGCCGCGCGCCTCGGCGAGCGTGAACGTCTCAGCCACCAGCTCGGACGCGCGCGGAACCTGCTGAACGCACTCGGCGAGCCGCCCCTGTGGTCGGCCTCGCTGCACTGGAGTGGCCTGCACGCGGCCATCACCGCCGATCAACGGGACGAGGCGGCCGAGCACGCGCGGGCGCTGTCGCGCTGCGCCGACCGCAGTTCCGACCACACCGGCTACCACCGGGCCCTCGCCGAGGCCGCCGGATGCTGGATCGACACTCTCGGCGGGACCGTCGACGCCGCCCGTGTCGACGCGGCGGCCAGGGCACTGCACGCGGCGGGACTGCGCTGGGACGCCGCGCGGCTCGCCGGGCAGGCCGCCATCCGCACCACCGACCGCGCCGCGATGGTGGCTCTGCTCGAATGCGCCCGCGCGTTGCAGGGCACCTCGCCGTCGGGTACCGCACAACCCGCGCCCCGGCCCGAGGTCGGTGTGCTCAGCGAACGCGAACGCCAGGTGGCGGAGCTGGTCGTGTCCGGTCTGACGTACCGGCAGGTCGGCGACCGGCTGTTCATCTCGGCCAAGACGGTCGAACACCACATGGCGCGGATGCGGCAGCGACTCGGTGCCACCAGCAGAGCCGACCTGCTGGCTCAGTTACGCGAGCTCGTCACGACGAACTCGCCCGGCGGACGATCACCTGGTCGTCGGCCGCGCGCCACGTGAGGGAACCGCTCTGGAAGTCGTTACGCCGACCGCCGGGTACGGAGTACTCGCTGGTCAGCGGATAACCGAGGTACGAACGCTCCCATCCGAGCTCCGCCCACCGCACCCGTATCGCGCCGTACACGGCGTGCGCTCCCGTGCGGGGCGTCCAGTACACCGAACCGCCCTTGGTGAAGTGGTTGTACCTGCCGATGCCGTCGGGCGTCCTCCGCTCGTCGGTGGTCGGATAACCCAGAGGCCCCCGCTCCCACTTCATCGCAGCCCAGCGTTTACGCACCTCGCCCCAGACCGCGTGGGCTCCCGTCCGCTGAGTCCAGTAGACGGACGCGGTGCGCGTGTAGGACGTGCCGAGGAAGTGGTTGAACCGGCCCTCGCCATCGGGGGTGCTGGTCTGGTCGGTGATGGGCGGCCCGAACCGTTCGTGCCCACCCAGCTCGACGTACTTCTCCGCGATCGGACCGTGCACCTCGTGCGTCCCCGAACGGGCCGACCAGTACAGCCGCCCTTCGGCGTGCTGGCGGTAGTACATGCCGCCGTCGATCACCACCGGGCCGGTCGGCTCGCCCAGCACCTCCCTCAGCTCCGGTTCCGCGTCGTAGCGCTGCTCGACGGGGGTGGCGTACACCGCGCTGACCGTGAGGTCCTCGTCGGGCATCGTGATCGTGCGCGTGCGCTCGGAGACACCGTCGTCCCACTGCGAGAACACCGAAACGCCGTCGGCCGCCGTCCGTGCCGCCGCGATGCCCACGGTGGCGCCCGCGGTCACCATGGCCGTTCCGGCCGTGCCGTTCGACGTGTCGTCGTCTCCCTCGCTGGTGATCTCCACGGCGGCGGGCACGTTGCTCGACAGCGAAAGGCGGTGCTCCCTCGGCATCGCCTCGTAGGTGTAGGTGCTCGAAACTCCTTCGCTGTCGGTGGCCGTCGCCGTCAGTTCCATGTGGGAGTCGGGGTGATCGGTGAACGGGACGGAGAACACCATCCCCTCACCCGACTCCGTCGGATGCGCGTGGCACGTCTCCTGTTCCGGGCAGTGCACCACCGTGGCCTGCCACCGCACGTCGACCAGCCCGTCCTCGGCATCGGTGGCCATCACGCTCACCGACACCCGCTCGCCCACCGCGTAAGTCCTGTCCTCCGGCGCCTTCGCACGCAGCACCGGCGTGTGGTTGCCAGGCACCACGGTGACCTCCGCCGTCCCCTCGGCTCCCGCGGCGTCGGTGACCGTGAGTTTCGCGGTGAACCGCTCCTCGGCCTCGCCGTAGGTGTGCTCCACCTGCGCGCCGGTGGCGGTGCCGCCGTCACCGAAGGCCCACTCGTACGTCAGGTGGTCACCGTCGAAGTCGAACGACTCCGAGCCGTCGAACGAGACCGTGCGGGTGTCCGGGTCGGTCTCCAGGGAGATGCGCGCGACGGGTTCCTGGTTGCCCGCCGTGTACACGAGGCGTTTCAGCTTCCCCGACGCGATGTCGGCGAACACGATGTCGCCACCCGCGGCCGTACCGAACTTCACGGGACGCCCCACGTGCGTGCCCAGCGGCGGGCTCTGCGGTGCCTGGGTCAGTCTGCCCTGGTGGTCGTAGCGGATCGACCACAGCTTCTGGTGGGTGTAGTCGCCGAAGAAGTAAGCGCCCCGGTACTTCTCCGGATAGGTCGATCCCGTGTAGACCACTCCGCCGGTGACGCTGTTTCCGTTGTCGACGCCCTTGCCGTGGCGGAACTTCACCAGCGGCGGGGTGTTGGGCGCGTGATCACACTCGGGCAGTTCACGGTAGCCGGGCGTGGGGTCGGAGCCCTCCCAGCACGGCCAGCCGTAGTCGCGGCCCGGCTGCACGAGGTTGATCTCCTCCCACCGGTTCCACCCGACGTCGCCGACGACGGGCAGCCCGGTGCGTGGGTCGAGGGAGAGCCGGAACGGGCTGCGGAACCCGCTGGCGAAGATCCTGCTGCGTGCGGAGTCGGGGGCGGCGGGGTCGTAGAAGGGATTGCTCTCGACGCCCTGCCCGTCGGCGGTGAGGTGCAGGATCTTGCCCTGCAACGCGTGCGGCTTCTGGGCCCGCAGGGCCAGGCGGTCGGTCTCGGTGTAGCTCGCGACGTCGCCGACCGACACCCAGATGGTGCCGTCGTCGTCGGGCACGATGCCGGTGATGCCGTGCACGTTGGAGTCACCGGGCAGGCGCAGCAGTTCCGTCTCACCAGTCAGGCCCGTCGGTTCGTCAGCTCCCGTGACCTCCCACCGCGCGAGCGTCAGGTCGTAGGAACCGCCGCCGGTGGGGACCGACCGGGCGAGGTAGACGTGGCGGGTGGTCTCGTAGTCGGACGCGACCGCGAGCCCCACGAGTCCCATGTCCTGCTGCGATTCGACGGCGAGGCTGCGGAGTGTCCGAGAACGACCGTCGGTCGACACCCACGCGACCGTGCCCGTCTTGCCCGTGGTGAGCGCGCTCCCGTCGGGCAGGTAGGCGAAGTCGGTCAGGTTTCCCGGTGACTGACCACTCGGCAGCTCCTTCAGCGAGAAACCTTCGGGCAGGTGCGGCTCTTCCGCCTGCGCACTGCCACCCCCAGTCAGTCCGATCACGGTGGTGAGGCCGGCCGTCAGCAGCATCGTGATGACGACGGCGGCCAGACGCGCGAACAGACGGTTCCCATCAGAGCACATACCGTCACCTTCGACGGCGACGGCCCAGGTGTTTCCGCCGACACGCCGATCGTGTTATTCAGCCCCCGGTTCGGGTGAACACGCCCACCCGTTCGAGGGGACCGTCGCGGCAGTCGGATGAAAAAGAAGAAGCCGGACGACCCGATGTGGATCGCCCGGCTTCCCGTGGCGGTAGCGGTGGGATTTGAACCCACGGACGGTTGCCCGTCACACGATTTCGAGTCGTGCTCCTTCGGCCGCTCGGACACGCTACCGCCGAATACGGTACCGCATGGCCGTCAACCGATCTCCGACGGGTCCGCACACGGATCTCGGCCCAGGTCGGCCCGGCCCCGGTGCCCGGCGAAGAAGTCGTTCAGCAACGCCGAGCACTCGACCTCCAGCACGCCGCCGAGCACCTCGGGCCGGTGGTTGAGCCTGCGATCACGCACGACGTCCCACAGCGAGCCCACCGCTCCCGTCCTCGGCTCCCACGCACCGAACACCACTCTGGCCACCCGAGCCAGGACGAGCGCCCCCGCGCACATCGTGCAGGGCTCCACGGTGACGGCGAGCGTGCAGCCTTCCAGCCGCCAGCCGTCACCGTGGACCCGCGCCGCCTCCCGCAGTGCCAGCACCTCCGCGTGCGCGGTGGGGTCGGCCAACTCCTCCCGCGCGTTGTGCGCACCGGCCAGCAACCGCCCGTCGGGCGCGAACACCGCGGCGCCGATGGGAACGTCGGCCGTGCCCCGCGCGCGCTCGGCGAATCCGAGAGCCACACGCACGGCGTCCAGGTCTGCGCGGTCGGGGATCACAGCTCGTCGAGCACCGCCGTGTACTGCTCCGAGAACCCGCACCGCTCGGCGATCATCTGCAACTGCTCGTCGGGGTAGAGCTCGACCTCGTTGACGATGACCTCGAGTTCCGCCTCCGGCATACCGAGGTCGGCCAGGATCTCCAGGTCCCCGGCGGGCCACACGACGTCGTCGTCGTCATCGGGCGCGTCGGCCCGCAGCAGGTCGAGCACGTCGGCCGCGATGTCGTAGTCCAGTGCGGCCGCCGCGTCGGAGAGCAGGAGCGACGCACCGCCCGGCGTCGGCCGGATGATGACGAAGAACTCGTCGTCCACCGCGAGCAGCCCGAACACCGCGCCGGTCGACCGAAGCTTGCGCAGTTCGGTGATGGCGGTGTCCAGCTCGGTCAGTGCCGCATCGGCCAGTCGACCGCAACGCCACCGGCCGTCCTCCCTGACGACGGCCACCGCGAACCCCGTGACCTGCTCTTTCACCGCCATAGGTCCACCGTATACCGAGCGGGGCCTTCCGGACCGACGAGACGACCGGCGAACGGAACGACCCGCCATGCCAGGATCGAGCCATGACTGGACCGACCGACCTGCCCTCGCTGCCCGACGCCCGGTTCGCCGGGCTGCTCGACGAGGCGAAGGCCCTCCAGCCGAGCACCGTCGCACTGCGGCGCGCCATCCATCGCCACCCCGAGGTGGGACTGCGGTTGCCCGTGACCCAGCAGGCGGTGCTCGACGCGCTCGACGGGCTTCCGATCGAGACCACGCTGGGCACCACGACCACGTCCGTCACCGGGGTGCTGCGAGGCGCCGAGCCCGGGCCCGCCGTGCTGCTGCGAGCCGACATGGACGCGCTACCGATGTCCGAGGACACCGGCCTCGAGTTCGCGTCCGAGGTGCCGGACGCCATGCACGCGTGCGGCCACGACACCCACGTGGCGATGCTGGTGGGAGCCGCCCGGCTGCTGGCCGACCACGTCGACGAGCTGGCGGGTTCGGTGGTGTTCATGTTCCAGCCCGGCGAGGAAGGCCACCACGGTGCCCGGCACATGATCCACGAAGGCGTGCTCGACGCGCCCGGCACCCGGGTGCGCAGCGCGTTCGCCCTCCACACCTTCGCCAACCTGCCCACGGGTGTCATCGCCACGAGGTCGGGGCCGGTGATGGCCTCCGAGGACAGTTTCCTGGTGCGGCTCATCGGCAAGGGCGGGCACGGCTCCATGCCGCACAGCGCGGTGGACCCGATCCCCGCCGCCGCCGAGATCGTCACGGCGTTGCAGACCCGCGTGACGCGGACGGTCGACGTGTTCGACCCCGCGGTCGTCACCGTCACCCGGATCGCGGGCGGTACGACCGACAACGTGATCCCCGAGTCCGCCGAGATCGAGGGCACCATCCGGACGCTGTCCGAACGCACCCGCGCGCGCCTGCGCACGGAGGTGCCCAGGGTGAGTGAACACATCGGCGAGGCACACGGCTGCCGAGTGGTGGCCGACCTGAGGCCCGGTTTCCCCGCCACGGTCACCGACGAGACCGAGACCCAGCGCGTGCTCGACCTCGCCGCCGAGGTACTGGGGGTCGACCGCTCGCGGCGGATGCCGAGTCCGATCATGGGCGCGGAGGACTTCTCCTACGTACTGCAGCGCGTGCCCGGCGCGTTCGCGTTCCTCGGCGCGTGCCCGCCGGACGCCGACCCCGCCGAGGCGGCGTCCAACCACTCCAACCGGGTGCGCTACGACGAGGACGCACTGGCCTACGGCGTCGCCATGTACGCCGCCTACGCGCTCGACAGTCTGCGGAAGTGACGGTTCGGATGAGCGGGGACACGGGCGAGGGAACGGGCAAGGGTGGCGCAGTGCGTGACGTGTGTGTGATCGGGCTCGGGCTGATCGGCGGGTCGGTGCTGCGGGCCGCCGTCTCCTCGGGCAGGAACGCGTGGGGAGCCACGGCGTCCGTCTCGGACGCCGACGCCGCCGCGGCCGACGGCTACGACGCGGGCACCGACGTGGTGGAAGCGCTGCGCCGGGCGGCCTCGTCGGAGGCCGTCGTGGTGCTCGCCGTCCCCCTCACCGCGGTGGAGTCGGTGCTCGCCCTCGTCGAGCGGCACGCGCCCGGTTGCCTGCTCACCGACGTGACGAGCGTGAAGGTGCCGGTTCGGGACGCGGCGCGGGCGGTGGCGCCGTCGGTGACGTTCGTGGGTGGGCATCCGATGGCCGGGACGGCCGAGTCCAGCTGGCACGCGGCGGCGGCGGAGTTGTTCGCGGGCGCCGCGTGGGTGACGACCGTGGAGCCCGACACCGTGTTGGCGGCCTGGCAGGAGGTGGCGACCCTGGCCGTCGACCTCGGTGCGCGAGTGGTGCCGTTGGGCGCCGGGACCCACGACGAGACGGTGGCGCGCATCTCGCACCTGCCGCACCTGCTCGCGGCGGTGCTGGCGTCGGTCGGTGCGGCGGGCGGCCCGGTCGCGGCGGCACTCGCGGCCGGTTCGTTCGCCGACGGCACCCGGGTGGCGGGCACGCGGCCCGCGCTCGTGCGAGCCATGACCGAGGGAAACCGCACGGCGCTGCTACCCGTGCTCGACGAGGCACTGGGTGCCCTCGGGGCGGCGCGCGGCTCGCTCGCCTCCACCGGAGGATTGGCCTCCACCATCGACGCGGGCCACAAAGCCGCCCGGAAGCTGGCGGAACACCGGCACGCGCCAACGACGAGCGTGCGGGTGCGGCTGTCCGCACCCGACGCCCGCGACGCGTTGCTCGCGGTCGGAGAACGCGGCGGCTACGTCACCGCGTTCGACGGTGACGTAGCGCTGGCCGAGGTGCCCTGACAGCGGGTCAGGGGCGGGGTCAGGGGCGCGGACCGGAAGGCGGCGGCTGGCCGCCCGGCTGGCCGGTGTCACCGCCGCCGGTGTTCTTGTGCAGGAACTTCTTGGCCTTCTCCGTGGCGGTGTCGATCTTGCTCGACTGCTTGCCGAACCGGGACTTGGCCATGCCGCTCGCCTTGTCCAAGCCCTGCTCGATCTTGTCGCTGTTCTTGGTCAGCGCGTCCTGTGCCTTGTGTTTCAGCTCGTTGAAGTTGATGCCCATACCACCAATGCACCAGCATCCGCGTGATCTCGCAACGTGAGCGCCACGCCCGGATCGTCAGCGCACGTGCCGGAACGTCCGTAGGTCCGGCCCGGTGACGGAGTCCAACGCACCCGCGAGCTGGCTGCGGACCCCCGCCAGCACCTCGCCACGGGGCAGTTCGACCTCGTTGGGCCTGGCCCCCGTACGCACGGCGAGGGACAACTCCGCAAGCGCCGCACGGACCTTACGCACTTCGCTGTCCTCGGGCGGCTCGGCCGCCTCCTGCCCGACGGCCACGGCGACCGCGGTGACGGCGTCGGTGAGTTGTTCGAGGGACACGATCGCGGGCCACCACGCGACGGCCTGCCGCCCGGCGGCCGACGGTTCCACCACGATCTGCTGGAAGGCCGTCCGCAGGTCGGACAGACCCCGGTAGGCCCGCCTGCGGCGGCGGGAGCGTTCGATGCGGTCGGCCTCGTCGCCGACCGGCCGGAGCGCGTACTCGGCGTACTCCGCGATCGTCTCGGCGACGTCGGCCAGCCTGCCGCCGAGCACCGGCCTTCGGCTACCCGGCCAGAGCAGGTAGCCGAACACGAGCACCAGCACGCAACCGATCGCGGTGTCGAGTATCCGGGCCGAAGCGACCTCGTCGACATCCGACGACAGCTCCATCTGCACCAGGATCAGCGGGGTCACGAACGCGCTCAACAGCCCGTAGTGACGTCCTTTGCCGAACGCGAGGCCCGCACCGAACAGGGCGATCAGGAGTACGAGCAGCGCTCCGTGCGGCACGAGCAGCAGCGCCGCGGTACCCAGGCCCGCGCCCAGCACGGTGCCGGCCCCGCGCAACACCGCCCGCCCGAAAACCGACCCGAAGTCCGGCTTCAGCACGAGGCCGACGGTGAGCGTGATCCAGTACGACTGCTCGGTCGGCACGAGGAACCGCGTCAGTTCGGCCAGCGCCACGCACACCGTGAGCCGCACCGCCGCGAGCCAGGTCAGCGGTCCGGACACGAGCGAGTGCGCCCACTCGGTGATTCGCTCCCGAGCCGACGTCCTGCTGCGGTGCAGACGTCGCTCCTCCGTGCCGATGTCGCTCAGCGCCTCGTACAACGCCGTCACGGCGGGGGCCTGCTCTGGACGCTCGTCCCGAGGCGGCTGCAACACGGGCAGCCGCGTGTCGGACAGCACGGCCGTCGCGAGGTCGGTGAAGTGCCCGATGAGCGCACGCGGTGGGTGCACGCCCGCATTGACCGCGGCGACGGTGGCCTCGATGGCCGGTGTGGTGGCGGCGAGCAGGTTGAGCAGCTTGCGGTAGGTGTCGTCGCGGCCCGACAGCCACGACCGCGCTGTCAGCAGGCGGTCGTACGCGGTGTTCAGCGCCTCCGTGAGCTGGTGTCGAGCATCCAGCGCCGACTTCTCGTCACCCACCGAGACGGCCGACAGCATCGTCGCGAGTTCGAGGTAGACCTGGGCGACGGCGCTGCGTTCCGGGCTGGTGGCGCGCACCGTCCAGCCCGCGAGAGCCACGGACAACCCCCATACGGCGCCTACGCAGAAGCAGGTGAGCGAGGTGCCCGCCGACACCTCGTCCGTCGAGTGCCCGATGCCGAGCACGGTGAAGACGAAGAGCTGCAGCGAGGCGATCGAGGCGTTGCTACCCGCCTCGCTGACCAGTGCGGACACCGCGGCGACGACGATGACGAGAGGCACGGACAGAGCGGCGTCGCCTCCGGCGAGCAGCCCGAGGGCGAACCCGAGCACAGCCGCGCACAGCGCTCCGGTCAGTCGCACCGCCCGCGCCCGGTACGTGTCGGAGATGTCGGCCGTGACCGACGGCAACGCTCCGGTGGACGCGAGCGCGCCGTAGCCGACGTTGCCGAACAGGTAGCCCAGCGCGATCGGCACCGACAGGATCACCGCAGCCCGGACGAGCTGCGTCCACTGGATCGGCTTCGGTGCGACACGCAGCAGGTTCACGACCCACCGGGGGGTGACACCGCCCGCGCGCTCGCCGGACACCTCCACGTGCCCATCTTGACGCACGGTTCCGGACGTGGCCGGGTGGCGGACGCCGCCCCACCGGTGCCCGTTCCACGGACGGCCGCGGTGCCACCCCGGCGGTGTTCCGGCTGTTCCGGCGGTGGACGCGGAGCACGACCACGCCGAGTCCGGCGAGGACCACCACGAGCGGGACGACCCCGGCGGCGGCCAGCCGTTCGTACGACGCCCCGGCCAGGTACCCCGCACCGGCCTCCGCGGACGCCCACACCACGGCCCCCGCCCCGCTGTAGGGGGCCAGGTCCCGGTAGCGCGTACCCGCGGCGCCTGCGACGTACGGGGCGAAGGTCCGCACCACCGGGACGAAGCGGCACAGCAGCAGGGCGGGGCCGCCGAACCGCCGCACCACCGACCAGGTCCGGTCCCACACCTCGGCGGGCACCCGGCGGCCCAGGCGGCAGCCGCGCAGGCCCGGCCCCAGTCTGCGCCCCGTCCGGTGGGCCAGCAGCTCGCCGACGACCGCACCCGCGACGGCACAACCGATCACCACGGGGAGGGACAGCGGCCCGGAGTACGCCAGGAAACCCGCGCACAGCAGCAGGCTGAGGGTCGGCACGAAGACGCCGACCAACAGCACCGACTCCAGCGACACGGCACCGAGCACGACGCCGTACGCGAGCGGGGAGGGAACTCCCTCCAGCAGCGCGACCGGGTCCGGCACCGCGGCGAGGTGGAAGGTCACGCGGCGTCCGCCGCCCGGGCCACCGTCCGCTCGGACCGCAGGTGCACGACCCTGGCGGGCGGCAGGTTGCCCCACACCACGCCCCCTCCGGTGCCGTAACGGGACTCGATCCCGGTCAGCAGGGCGGTCACCGACCGGTGCCGCACGATCTCGGCGCGGCCGGGCAGCAGCGTACGCAGGACACGCGTGCCCAGGTAACGGAAGTACGACAGGTGTCCGCCGGGAACGAGCAGGGACAGATAGCGGTCCATGATCTCCTGTACCTCCCCGGGTTCGAAGTTGGCGAAGGGCAGGCAGGAGACGATCACGTCGTAACGACGGCCCAGCTCCAGCCGGGTGATCGATCCGGGCACGATCCTGATGTCCCCGGACGCGGCGCACAGCGCGGGGTCGGTCACGAGAGCACGGTCCAGGAGATCGACGAACCTCGGGTTGAGTTCCACCACGTCCAGGCGGTCCTGGGGACCGAGGAGCCCGGCCAGGGTCCGCGTCACCGAACCGGTTCCGGCGCCGACCTCCAGCACGGACAGCGGCCGGTGAGACCGGTGCCGCTCCCCTGCCAGCCGTTCGGCGAGCCGGGCGGCGAGGCCGGCGCTGCTCGGGGCGATCGCCCCGGTGGTACGAAAGGTCCGGGTCGCCTCGCGCAGAAAAGCCAGTCGTCCGGCGAGGGTTGCTGATTCGGTGTGTGTCGCTTCCATGGCGGTGACACTATGGAACGCCGTTTTCGGCACCATCGGCCGTTGTGCGACGGCACACCCCTACGAAAGTAGAGGGCGCGCCGGGCGTTTCGACGGTGGCACCGGCCGGTGCCTCTCGGCCTATGCTCACGCTGTGCTGAGCGCGGTGGAGCGGACGTGGCCGTGGTGGGCCGAGGTGCTGCTGCTCTTCGGCGTCGGGGCGCTGTCGGTCCAGGAGGCGTACGTGGGCGCCGGAGGCACCCTGGCCAGCCCGCAGGTGGCCCTGGCCGCCGCGGCGGGGCTGTCCCTGGCGGTGCGCCACCGGTGGCCGGTGGCCGTCTCGGCCTGCACCGTGGCGGTGGCGGCCTTCCTCGGTATCGCGCTGCCGCTCATGGCCGTGTTGTTCCACCTCGCCTACGTCGGTCGCGTGACCGTCGCGGTGGCCTGCGCCGTCTGTGCCATGGCAGGCAACCTGGTCCTGCAGGAACAACACGGCCTGTGGACCACCCGGTCGTACGGCCCCTTGCTGCTGCCGGTGGCCGTGCTCGCCCTGGGGTTGTGGATGGGCGGCCGTCGGCGCCTGGTCGCCTCCCTCGACCGGCAGGTCGAGCAACTGCGGGTGGAACGCGAGTTGCGTGCCGAGCAGGCCCGGTTGGGGGAGCGGGCCAGGATCGCCGCCGAGATGCACGACGTGCTGGCCCACCGGCTCAGCGTGCTCGCCCTGCACGCGGGCGCGCTTCAGCGCCGCGCCGCCGTCCTCCCCGCGCCGGTGGCCGACCGCGTCGACCTGCTGCGGACGACGTCCACCGAGGCCCTGCGCGACCTGAGGGACGTGCTCGGGGTGTTGCGCGACAGCGAGCCGGACGGCGAGCACGGAACCCGGTCACCGGGACCGCGCGACCTGCCGACACTGCTGCACGAGGCACGCACCGCCGGGCAGCGGATCGACGCGGTGGTCGAGGGCGACGTGACCGCGGTACCGGTCAGCCACCGGCTCGCCGTGCACCGCGTGGTGCAGGAGGCCCTCACCAACGCCAGGAAGCACGCGTCCGGTGCCGCGGTGCGGGTCGTGGTGCGATACGGGCCTCCGAAGTCCGCGATCGAGGTGAGCAACGAGGCCGGAACGCGGGCCGGGCTCGCCGAGGTGGACAGCGGGTACGGGTTGGCCGGGCTGACCGAACGGATCGCCTCCCTCGGCGGCCGCCTGGAGTACGGCCCCACCGAGCCGGGCGGGTGGCGTCTCGTCGCCGAGATCCCCCTCCACGACCACACGACCTCGGGAGCGACGTGATCCGGACGATGATCGTCGACGACGACCACCTGGTCCGGCTGGCCCTCGCCGACATTCTCGACACCGACCCCGGTATCACGGTGGTGGCGCAGGCGGGCGACGGCGCCGAGGCCGTCGAGGTGGCGCGCTCTCGCCAGGTGGACGTCGCGTTGCTGGACGTGCGCATGCCCCGCATGGACGGCATCACCGCCACCCGACACCTGCGCGCGCTGCCCCGGCCACCCCAGGTCGTCGTGCTGACCACCTTCGACCTCGACCAGTACGTCTACGACGCCCTGGCCGCGGGCGCCTCGGGCTTCCTGCTGAAGGACACCGAGCCGGAGGAGATCGTCAAGGCCCTGCGGGTCGTCGCGGAGGGCCAGGCCATGCTGCACCCGTCCGCCGCCCGGCGCCTCATCGACCGCTACCACCGCACAGCCCGCACCCTGACGGCCGCCGAACGCTCCCGCGCCGACCGGCTGACCCCGAGGGAACGGGACGTACTGGCGCTGCTCGCCGACGGAGCGTCCAACGCCGAGATCGCCACCACCCTGGGAATGCGGGAGAGCACCGTGAAGGCACACGTCAGCCGCATCCTGTCCGCCCTGGAAGTGGGCAACAGGGTGCAGGCAGCCCTGTTCGCCCGGGACGCGGGGATCGCCCACTGACCGCTCGACGGCCGCGCTCCGCACCGGTCGCCGGTGACCGTCCGAAGTGGAGAAGAAGCCGGTGATCCGACGGCACAGGAGCCGGAACACGGGACGCGCTGTCAGGGAGCCCAAGACGGTGCGGCAGTGGTCAGCCCGCGCCGAGACAGAGGAACGGGCGGCGGAACGGATCCACGGCGGTGGCCTCGGCGAGGGCCACCGCGGGCGACCTGCCGGAGGCGAGCCGTTCGTGGAGGTCGGCCATCGCTTCCGCCGACGCGTTGTCACCGACGCGCGCCACCGCGCCGACCACCGTGCGACACCCGCTCGCCAGCAGCGCACCCGCGAACCCGAGCGCCTCCTCGCCCGGCCGGATGTGGCTCAACGCCAGTTCACAGGCAGCGAGCACCACGCGGTCCGGTGGGTTCGCCAGTCGCGCGGCCTCGTGCGCGAAGAGCGGTCCGTCCACAAGCTCCAGGCGGGAGAACAGCGCGTTCGCCGGTTCGTGGGCTCCGTGGGCGACGAGGTGAGCGAGCCCCGAACCGTCCAGTGCCTCCAGTACCGCGTGACTCGTCGCCTTCTCACCGTCCACGAGCCTCGCCGACGGGTACACCGACGTCAGTTTGCCCACCTCACCGACCGCGCCCGGCACACCGGGCCCGCCGACCAGCACCACCGGCTCGGATCTCCCGGCGCTCGCCGCGCCGAGCCACGCGGTGGCGGACGGAGCGACCGAAAGCGGTCGCCCGCGCATGCTCGGCAACGCGGCCCACGGCAGCGCGTGCAACGAACCCGTCGGGATGATCACCAGCTCCCGGTCGCCGAGGAGCGGCCCGAGCGGTTCGAGCAGCACCTCGTCGAGCCGGTCGGCTCGACGGCGTGCCGACGCCAGCACCGCCGTGGCGAGCGGCGTGGGCAGATGGTCCGGAGCGAGCGCGTCGAGGTCGGCCCGGAGCTGGTGAGTGATCTCCACGGCGTCCCCGAGCGGCCCCAGCCGCACGAGTTCGAACCGGCCGTCGCGCACCACCACGGCGGCGAGGGTGTCCGCGTGCCCCACGAAGCTCACCATCACGCGTTCACCGAGCTCGGCGGCCACCTGGTCCGGCGCCGCCACCGGGCGCGGGCGGCCCCACTGGCTCGTGTACCAGCCGAGTCTGCTCGCCTCCCGCTGCAACCACGCGTAGCGGTTCTCCAGCGCGGTCACCGGTTTGCCCGCGAGCCGGTTGTGCTGCACCGAGCGCTGGACGTGCCGCATCTCCGCGAGGTACTTCGCCAGCACCGGATCGTCGATCGTGGGCATCGGCTCGTAGCGGTACACCTGGGCTCGCGTGCGTTCCTGCCAGCCGAACAACCGGCGCGCCCCGGCCTGCCCCCGGGCGCTCTCCAGCACCAGCCCGACGGCCAGGGTGCCCAGTTCGTGGCCGTGCACCGCGGTGCCGCAAAGCAGGTCCAGACCACCCATGCGATCACGTGCCCACCCGAGTTCCACCAGCCCGGCCCGCGCCTGGGCCAGCGCCG
Organism: Saccharomonospora cyanea NA-134; assembly: GCF_000244975.1. NCBI lineage: Bacteria > Bacillati > Actinomycetota > Actinomycetes > Pseudonocardiales > Pseudonocardiaceae > Saccharomonospora > Saccharomonospora cyanea. The sequence goes on from NZ_CM001440.1 coordinate 5,056,238, forward strand.
AGCGCCGGTTCCGCGTGGCCACCGCGAGTTCGGCCCGGCACAGCCGTAACAGCATCCGGTGGTCGACCGGGCTGGTACGGCGAGGCTTCGGCACCTGCGCGAGCAGGGCCTTCGCCGTCTCCAGCTCCCCTCGCCGCAGCCGGAGGCGGACGGCGAGCAGGCGTGCCGCCGCGGTCTCGTCGCGCAGCCCGAGTCGCTCCAGCCGGTGCGACAGGTCCACGAGCGCCGACGGCAGCCGGGCGGGTGGCCGCGCGCACTGTTCGAGTACCTCGGTGGCGTCGGCCCGCAGCCGCGCGAGCGCGGCGACCTCCGCCCACGGCAGGTTGCCGCGCCTCAGAAACCGTCGTCGCGCCGACACCGCGAGGCGACGAGCGGTGTCGAACTCACCCTCCAGCAGCGCGGCAGCGGCTCTCGCCACCTCCGCCTCGGCCAGGTCCTGGATCACGCGGTTGCGCCGGAACTCCGGCAGCGCCTCGTCCAGGTGGCGCGCGGCCTCCGTTGCGAGGCCCGCCACCAGCAACGCCCGCGCCTGGTCGAGTCGCACCCTCGCCACCCAGCCCGGTGCGGCGTTCTCCAGGATGCGCGCCGCCTCGTCGTAGTGCCGCAGCGCACCGGGGATGTCGCCGGTGAGCTGGGCGAGGTCTCCCAGTCCGTGCCGGGCCTTGCCCTCGATGCGGGTGAGCCGGTGTTCGGCCGCCAACCGGATCGCCTGGTCGAAGTCCTTGGCCGCCGCGTCGAGGTCGCCCGTCTCGGCGTGGATCTGCGCCCGGTTGGTCAGCGTGCGCGCGAGCAGCAGCCCGTCGTCGAGGTGCAGCCTCTCCAGTGCCGGGATGATGGAGTCGAACAGCGCGACGGACTCGGACGCACGCCCCACCCGGAACAGCAGCAGGGCACGCTGTCCGGTGATGACGGCGCCGAGCTCCTGCCGTAGCGGGCCTTCCGGGAGCCGCTCCAGTTCGGCTCTCGCTCGCTTCAACCCACGGAACCCGTCGGCCGTCGAACCGACCTCGGCGGTCGCCAACGCCAGGCTGATGCGCACCCGGATCCGGGCGGCCACCCACTCCGGGGTGTCGCGACCGGAACCGTCGATCAGGCGCAGCGCCTTCCGCAGCAGGCGGATGGCCTCGACGTTGTGCGCGCTCGCCGCCGCGTCGTTCGCCCGACGGTGAAGTGCGAGAACGGCGGGGAGGCGCGTGTGGTGAGGAGACACTCCGCCGACGTCAGAGAACGACCGCGGGCGTCACCACTGTTCGCCGTCCGCCTTCACCGCCGACGTGGACGACGATCTGGGTGGTACCGCTCGGGACGTCGTTCAACACGAACCGGCCTCCGTCGTCGGCGACGGTCGAACACGTGTCGTGGCCCGCCACCCGGACCTCGACGGCATGCTCCCCCTCGGGGACGAGCCAGCCGTCGATACGGTGGCACGGCCCCGTCTTCGTAAGGTTGATCATGACGGTGAGGTCGCTGACGGTGAAGGTGATCGTCCCCTGGGTGACGCTGCGCACGCCCGCCATAGCGTCGGCCCGCTCCCACTGAGCCACCTCGACGTCGAGATCCTCCAGCGCGAGGGCGAACTGCACCCGTTCGACGAGGTCGGCGGGAGGTGGATCGAACTCGTCGACCAGCCGGTCGAGGTCCAGAAGCAGTGTGTCGAGTGTGTCGTCGTCCGGGTAGGAACTGCCCTCATGCATCCGCTGCCCCCTCCTGAGCGTCCAGCGTCTCCCGCAGGCGCCGCAGGCACCGGCCTCTGGTGGGCCCGATGCTCCCGCGCGGCATCCGCAACACGTCGGCCACCAACCCGTACTCGGCGCGGCCCGCGAGCACCGTCAGCCGGATCAGTTCCTGGCAGCGATCGGGCAGCGTGCGGAACGCCGCCCAGATGCGCCGGTCGCGGTCGGCCCGCATCGCTTCGGCCTCCGGCTCGGGCTGGCTGCTCGGCACGGTCTCGGCCAGCTCGTCGGTCAGCGGCACCGGGCGGCTCAGCCGTTGGGCGACGTCCCGGGACTCACGCCGCGTCGTGGTGATCAACCACTTCGCGAGCGCCTTCGGATCCTCGATCCTCTCCAGATTCCGGAAAAGGGCCAACCACACGGTCTGCACCACGTCCTCGGCCGTGTGTCTGTCGAGACCGTTACCTCGCGCGACCTGCCACACCAGCGGGGTCAGTTCCTTGACCAGCCGGTTCATGGCTGTGCGGTCACCGGCCTTCGCCGCGTGCATGCACGCCGCGTACAGCTCGTGACCGTCCAAACCGTCCCACGACGGATCGGCCTCGGCCGTTCTGGCGTCGGTCAACGCATTCGCCTTCCCGGATCTCGGTGTCGATATTCGCGAAGGCAGTATCTCCGGCTGGTCGGACCGACACAGCGTCTTGGTGGAAACCAATCCCATACTCACTCGTTCGGGCTAGCGGACACGACGAAGCGAACCGAGCGGCGCGGCCGTGGGTCCCAGGGCCGCGCCAGCTCGGTTTCGATGAGGTGCCGGCCGGCGACGACGACGTCGAACACCAGCCGACGCACCCCACCTCCCCCAGGGGCCCCACCCCCAACGGGCCCCTTCTCCGGATGGCCGCCACCCCCACGGACGTACTCGTCGGCGACCAGCCGGACCCCCTCGGAAAGGCGCGATGACCAGTGGTAACCGGACGTCCTGCGCTCCGGGAGCCGCAGCTCCACGGTGTCGCCGACGCGGAGCCGCACCGGGCGGTCCGCGTCGGCCTCGGTGAGCCGGACGATCGTCACCTCACCTCTCACCTGCCTCCCACCACCGGCGACATGTCACCGGGCTCCCCCAGCACCCGGTGACAACCCCCGATCCGGCGGTACTGCGGTGGCCGGCGGCCCCCTCGACTGCCGGCCACCTGCTCGACACGTGGGTCACGCCCTCAGACGAGCAGCTGATCGATGTGCCCACGTGAGTCCTCGTGATACGCCACCGGAAGCCGGTGGGTCCTCGCCAGCAACGCCAGCAGCACCAGGTGGCTGTGCCCGGAGTCCGATGCCGACGACAGCAGCCTCCACCCGATGCCGTGGATCGCGATCCACACGCCGGGGCTCTCGGACGCCGACCACAGGTGGGTGATCGAGGCTCCCTGGACCCAACCACCTGCCGAGGCGACCGAGGCGGGCCTCGCCTCGGTGTGCGGCACCGGCACGGGAGCCGGCACCGGGGCGCCGGCGGTACCCGCGGTGCCCGTCAGGCCCGCCGTACCGTTGTGCGGCGGCTGGTACGGATCCCACCCGGTCGGCATCACCGGTCGAGCGGGCGGTGCGTACGGGTCCCATCCCATGGGCAGCACGGGCGCGGTCCGCACGGGCGGGGTGTACGGATCCCACCCGGCGGGCGTCACCGGAGCCGACCGCACCGGAGGTGAGTACGGATCCCAGCCGGTCGGCGCCACCGGCCGGGCAGGCGGCGTGTACGGGTCCCACCCGGTAGGGGGGAGCGGCGGCTGCTCGTCGGCCGTCGGCTTCTCCTCCGGCTCGGTGCCGTTGTCCTGGTCGGTGACCATGTCCTGCGTCATGTGCGTTCTTCCTTCGTTCAGCCGGCGAGTTGGACGGCGCCGAGTTCCTGCCCCACGACGAACGGCGCGCAGCTCAGTCCTCGCGCCCTGGCCAGACCGAGCACGGCGAGATCGGTGGTCTGGTCCCCCTTCCGCGACAGCCGGGCCCAACCCAGGTTCTCCAGGTACGCCCAGCTGTTGCCCTCATGGGCCGAGGTGAACAGTCCGAGCGCGCGCTGGGCGGGAAGCCAGGCGCGCAGATCCACACCCGTGCAGCCGAGGGTGGTCGGGCGCGGGTCCGGATAGTCCTCGATGAAGGCCTCTCCATAGGCGACACGCAGGAACCCGCTCTCCCCCCAGTCGCGTCCCCACGAGTTCTTGGCGATCCAGCACCCGGCGTCGTCGTCCCAGCCGATCAGCGCGACGCAGTGTCCGCCGCTGGTCTGCTCGGTGGTGTGCCGGTAGACGCCCCCGGTGTAGTGGAACAGGTCGTCGTACACCACGAGGCACGCCGTGACGGGCCCGTACGCGTACAGGTGCTCCTTGATCGCGACCGGATCGCGGCTGAGGTCGACGACGTCACGTGCCCGGGCCGTCCGGTCGCGCCATCCCGGGTTGAGGGCGCCGGCGTCGTCGTCGGTGTACGGGTAGTGGTCCTCGAACGTGACACCGATGTCGCGACAGTCGGCGAGCAGCTCGTCGGGCCAGGTGCCGTCGGGCAGGATCGCCTCGCGTGCCGCCGCGTGCCCGAAGAAGAGGTGGGCCTCGGACAGGTCCAGTGCCAGCCCCGGCGCACGCCGCGTGTACGCCGCCGTGGACTCCAGCGTGGCCAGGACTCCGAACGCGCTGCACGAGCCGCAGTCACCCTGGTCCTTCACCGCGGTGACGTAGTCGGCGCCGTCGACGTCGCGGAGGTCGAACGCCCGGGGCAGGTGCGGAGTCGACGCGTGCGGAGCCGTGGTGTCCCCGCCACGAAGCGCGAGCGCCGCCTCGGCCATGCGGGCAGGCAGCTCGGCTCGGGCGTCGATCTCCTCGGCCGCGGGCGCGGGCACGCCGAGTCGGCGTCGGCGGGCGTCGCGCGCGAGCCTGCCGACGGGTGTCTCACCGCACTGCCACGGATCACCCAGTGCGGCCAGGGAGTCGCGGATCGCCGCGATCTCCGAGGCGCAGGGATGCTCTGGGCTCACGGGTCCTCCAAAGATCACCGAATCGGCTGACACTCCACAGGAGGGTGAGGCGGCCCCTCAGATACATCGGCGATCGAAAATTCTTGTGCGCTCACGTTTCCGCACGTCGGCCGCGTTCCTCGTGCCACCGGTCGAAGAGTGCGGGGATCTCCGTGACGAGGAAGTCGAGGAAGTCGGCCATCTCGGCCAGCCGCCGTCCCGCCGGGGTGCCCGCGCCGACCGCGTCGACCCCCTCGATCGTCGCGTCCCGCCACATCTTGAGCATGCGATCCCGCTTCAGAAAGGAGGCGAACCAGAGGTCGTCGTAGAGCCGGTAGTGGTCCCGGCGCTCACCGGGGAGACGCTCTCGGGCCACCATCCCCACGTGCTCCAGGTAGCGCACCGCGCCGGAGACGGCCGCCGGGCTGAGGGAGAGTTCCTCGGCGAGTTCCCGAGCCGTCATCCTGCCGCTCTGCGACACCGTCAGCGCGGCGAACACCCTCGCCGCCGTGCGTTGAAGGCCGATGTCGGTGAGGGTGATCGCGAGCTTCTCCACGTAGGAGCGCACGGTGTCCTCACTGCCCTCGCTCGGGTCCCGTTGCGACTGCGGCCTGCTCGACATGTGGATCACTCTCCGTTCTGAACATTCACAAATTTATGAATGTTCTGTATGTTCCATCGTATGGGCAACTGCATCTCCATATCAGGACTGCGCAAGGCGTTCGGGCCCACCGTCGCCCTCGACGGTCTCGACCTCTCCGTGACGACCGGCGAGGTGCACGGCTTCCTCGGCCCCAACGGCTCGGGCAAGTCGACCACCATCCGCGTGCTGCTCGGCATGCTCAAGGCCGACGGCGGATCGGTGACGCTGCTCGGTGGAGACCCGTGGCGGGACGCCACCCGGCTGCACCGCCGCCTCGCCTACGTTCCCGGCGACGTGAACCTGTGGCCGACCCTGAGCGGCGGGGAGGTCATCGACCTGCTCGGACGGCTTCGCGGCGGCCTCGACGCCCGCCGGAGAGCAGAGCTGATCGAACGGTTCGACCTCGACCCGAGGAAGAAGGGCCGCGCCTACTCGAAGGGCAACCGGCAGAAGGTGGCGCTCGTGGCCGCGCTGGCCTCGGACGTGGACCTGCTGGTGCTCGACGAGCCCACGTCCGGCCTCGACCCGCTCATGGAGGCCACCTTCCGCGACGTGGTCAGGGAGGAGCGCGCTCGGGGCCGCACGGTGCTGCTGTCCAGCCACATCCTCTCCGAGGTCGAGGACCTCTGCGACCGCGTGAGCATCATCCGCGCGGGCCGCACGGTCGAGTCCGGCACGCTCACGGAGCTGCGCCACCTCACCCGTACGACGATCACCGCCGAGCTGGCGGGCCCACCGGACGGTCTGACGAGCCTCGGCACCGTCCACGACCTCCGTGTCGAGGGCAGCCGGGTGCGCTTCGCCGTCGAGAGCGGCGCGCTCGGCGAGGCGCTGCGCACGCTCACCTCCATCGGCGTGCACAGCCTCACCAGCCAGCCGCCCACTCTGGAGGAGCTGTTCCTGCGCCACTACACGCACTCCGCCGCCGAAGCGGGGACGCGATGAGCGAGACGAACACCGCCACGCGGACCTCACCCACCGGCACCGTGCTCACCCCGGCGGGCGGAGCACTCACCGGCACCGGACAGCTCGTGCGCCTCGCACTGCGCCGCGACCGCCTGCTGCTGCCGCTGTGGACCGTCGTGATCGCCGCCCTGCCCGCCGCGAGCGCGGGCGCCTACGAACAGCTCTATCCCGATCCGGCGCAGCGGGCCTCACTGACGACCAGCCTCGGCGACAACCCCTCGATCTCGCTGCTGTACGGCCCGGCCCACGACCTGTCGACGGCGGGCGGCTTCACCGCCTGGCGGTTCGGCACGATGCTGTCGGTGTTCGCCGCGTTGGTGTGCGTGTTCACGATGGTGCGGCACACGCGGCAGGAGGAGGACACCGGCAGGCAGGAACTGCTGTCGTCCACCGTGGTCGGAAGGTACGCGCCCCTCACCGCGGCGCTCGCCGTGTGCATGGGTTTCGCGCTGGTCACCGGGGTCGCCACCGCGGTCGCGCTGGCGGCCACGGGCATCGCCGCGGCGGGCGCGTTCGCGTTCGGGCTCGGGCTGACGGCGGTGGCGCTGGTCTTCACCGGGGTCGCGGCGGTCACCGCGCAGCTCGCCGAGTACTCCAGGACGGCCAACGGGCTGGCGGGCGCGATCCTCGGGGTCGCGTTCGCACTGCGAGCCGTGGGCGACTCGGCGGAGGTGACGTGGTTGTCGTGGTTGTCGCCCGTCGCCTGGTCGACCCAGGCTCGCCCGTTCGCGGGGGACCGGTTCTGGGTGCTGCTGCTCCCGCTGGTGGTCACCGGTGTGCTCGTCGCCGTGGCGTACGTGTTGCAACGCAGGCGGGACGTGGGACTCGGGCTGCTGCCCTCGGCGCTCGGTCCCGCCTCCGCCGGGCCCCGGCTGCGCACGACGTTCGCCCTCGCCACGCGCCTGCACCGGGGAACCCTCATCGGCTGGGTCGTCGGTTTCGCACTGCTGAGCGCGCTGTTCGGAGCGCTGGCCTCCGACATCGGCGACATCGTCGGCGGCAACGAACAGATGCGCGAGGTACTGGCCCGGATGGGCGGCAGCCAGGGCGTGGTCGACGCCTACCTCGCCTCCACGGCCAACATCCTGGGCATGGTGGCCGCCCTGTACGTCGTGCAGTCGGCGCTGCGGATGCGCTCCGAGGAGACCGCGCTGCGGGCCGAGCCCCTGCTGACCACCGGCGTCTCCCGGCTCCGCTGGATCGCGGGACACCTGGTGTTCGTGTTCGGGGGCGGTACCGCGCTGCTGCTGGCGTCGGGAGTCGGCATGGGACTCGCCCACGGGGTCCGGACGGGCGACGTCGCCGGGCAGGCCCCGGACGTGCTGCTGGCGTGCCTCGTGCAGCTTCCCGCCGTGTTCGTCGTCGGTGGTGCCGCCGTGGCGCTGTTCGGCATCCTGCCCGCGTACACCGGTGCGGCGTGGGCCGTGGCGGCCGTGCTCCTGCTGCTGACGATGTTCGGTCCGGTGCTCGACCTCGACCAGGCCGTGTTGAACGCGTCGCCGTTCCAGCACGTGCCCAAGGTGCCGAGTGTCGACGTCACCGCGGCGCCGCTGCTCTGGCTGGCCCTGGCGGCGGTCGCGCTGACGGCGGCGGGCGTCGTGCGGTTCCGGGGCCGCGACATCGGGTGAGCGTCACTCAGCGGCCGACGGTCACCCGACCGTCGGCGGCCACGTCGAGCTGGAGCTGGGGGCCGGCGGCGCCGCAGTGGGGGCCGTTGGGGTGAACCCAGCGCGGCGTGGCCTCCAGAGTGCTGGTCACCAGCGACTCCCCGGACCGGTCGGTGACCGTGAGAGTCAGCTCCACCGGCCCGTCCGGCAGTCCGGGGACGCTCGCGAACCCGACGGCACCCCCGGTCGGGCGTAAGCGGGCCGAGCACACGTCCTCGGGCGCGTCGCCCTGGCAGCCCTCGTCGACGGGTTCGGTGGCCGGGTCCAGCACGGCCTCCGCGGAACGGCACTCCCCCTCCCAGCACACCCGCACCTCGGCGGTGTGGGCGGGCAGGCCGGGCGCGGTGTCCACACCGATCCCGGCAGGAGCGCCGATCGCGGTGCAGGCCATCTGTCCACCGGGCGCGGCACCACATCCGGCGAGCAGGAGGAGGGAGAGAACGAGAAAGGCACGCACGACGGTAAGGACGTGACGCCCCGCCCCTCGGGTTGCACGGGTGTCACCATCACGGCACTCGGGTAACCCAGGGGCATGAGCGAGCGCGACATCATCGACCGGGTTCCGAAGCAGGTCTTCGTCGACGGCGCCTGGCGCGCCTCGTCCGACGGCAGCGTGTTCGGTGTGGACGACCCCGGCACGGAATCGACGCTGTGCGAGGTGGCCGACGGACAGGCCGACGACGCGAAGGCCGCGGTGGAGGCCGCCGTCGAGGCGCAGGAGGAGTGGGCGGCCACTCCCCCGAGGCAACGCGGCGAGATCCTGCGGCGGGCGTGGCAGCTCATGACCGACCGGACCGACGAGCTCGCCACACTCATGACGTTGGAGATGGGCAAGAGCCTCACCGAGTCACGGGCCGAGGTCGCCTACGCCGCCGACTACTTCCGGTGGTTCTCCGAGGAGGCCGTGCGCATCGACGGCGACTACTCGCGCACGCCGGACGGCAAAGCCCGCATGATCGTCACCCGTCAACCCGTCGGGCCCTGCCTGCTGATCACGCCGTGGAACTTCCCGCTCGCCATGGGCACCCGCAAGATCGGGCCCGCGGTCGCGGCGGGCTGCACGATGATCGTCAAACCCGCGCAGCTCACGCCGCTGTCGATGCTCGCCCTCGCGGACCTGCTCACGGAGGCTGGGCTTCCCGGCGGCGTGTTGAACGTCGTGCCGAGCACGTCGGCCAGCCGGGTCGTGAACCCAGTGCTCGCCGACCCCCGCATCCGGAAGATGTCGTTCACGGGTTCGACGGAGGTGGGCCGCAAGCTCGTCGAGCAGTGTGCTCCGAACCTCCAGCGCATGTCCATGGAACTCGGGGGCAACGCCGCCTTCCTGGTCTTCGAGGACGCCGACCTCGACGCCGCCGTGGAGGGCGCGGTGACCGCGAAGATGCGGAACAACGGTGAGTCGTGCGTGGCGGCGAACCGGTTCCTCGTGCACACCTCGATCGCCGAGGAGTTCACCCGCAGGCTCACCGACCGGATGGCGGGCCTGCGAATGGGTCACGGAACGGAACCCGACGTCGTCGTGGGGCCGCTCGTGAACGACGGGCAGCGCGCCAAGGTGTCCGAACTCGTGGAGGACGCCGTCAGTCGCGGTGCGCGCGCGACCACGGGTGGCGAACCCGGTGACGGAGCGGGCTACTTCTACCGGCCCACGGTGCTCGCCGACGTCGGAGACGACGCCCGCATCCTCCGCGAGGAGGTGTTCGGCCCGGTCGCCCCGGTGACGACGTTCGCCGACGAGGACGAGGCGCTGGCCGGCGCGAACGACACCGAGTACGGGCTCGTGGGCTATGTCTTCACCCGCGACCTCGAACGTGCCGTGCGGGTGGGCGAGGGCCTGGCGACCGGCATGGTCGGCATCAACACCGGGCTCGTATCCAACACCTCCGCCCCGTTCGGCGGGGTCAAGGCGTCCGGGTTCGGCCGCGAGGGCGGCCACGAGGGCATCACCGAGTACCTCGACACCAAGTACCTGTCGCTGGCCCTGCGGTCGTGACGCGCGCGGTTCACCGCGTGTACCGCCGCACCTGCCGCTCCGCCGCTTCCAGGGCGGCCCTGGCCGCTTCGGTCCGCCGATGCGCCTTCGCCTCCTCCCGCTCGGCGGCCCGAAGCTCCCTGCGGGCCTCGTCGCGGACGCGACGGGCCCGCACCTCCGCGTCGCGGCGCCGGCGTTCCGCCTCGACCCGCTCGTTGTCCCGTCGTGAGACGGTCGGCTCGCGGGTGCTCGGGGCGGGCGGCTCGGCCGGTCGCGGGGTCTCGGTCCGCCCCGGGCGGGACGCGGAACCGTCGCGGCGAGTCGGTGTGCTGGGGAGGTCGGTGGGCAGCCAGTCCGATTCGAAGACGTCCGGTGGCGACAACGCCGACACCAGGTGGCCCTCGACGACCGCCCTGGCGGCCTCCTCGTCGCCCACCGCCGCCTGAAGCGTGGCCGCGATCTCCTGCCGGATCGACTCGCCGACGGAACCCCCGGCAGGCGAACACGCCAGCTCGACGAGAGCGGCGACACGCTTGTTGCGCTCGTGTGTCAGCTCGCGCAGTCGGTCGCCCGCGAGCTGCCGGTGCGCCTCCCGCAGCCGGTCACCGAGTTCGGGCAGCACAGCGACCTCGTCCGCGTGGTGACGCGCCAACCGGTTCACGAGTGCTGCGGCCTTGGTGGGTTTGCGCAGTCTCCGGATCTTCTCGGCGAGATCTTTCTCACCCCGTTCCCGCGCCTGCGCCGCATGGCGGTCACGCTCCCTCACGAATTCGCCGGGATCGACGCCGTACACCTCGTTGACCACGGCTTCGAGGCCCTTGTCGGTCGTTGCCATGCGTCCCGGATTCCCGCGGGGCGGGCGATCGAGGCGTGGATTGTCGCGGTTACGGTGTCGCCAGAGGGAGGACACACCTTGGGTATTGACACGATCGAGTTCTACTGGCGCCCCGGATGCCCGTTCTGCGCGATCCTGCGGGGTCGACTGCGGGAGAGCGGCCTGCCGGTGCGGGAGACCAACATCTGGGAGGACTCGGACGCCGCCGCACGCGTGCGTTCGGTCAACGGCGGCAACGAGACCGTCCCCACCGTCTTCATCGGGGAGCGGGCGCTGGTCAACCCGAGCATGGACGAGTTGACGGCCGTGATCGAGCAGGAGGCGCCGGAGCTGTTCGCGCTGGCCCAGCCCGCCGCCCAGGGCCACGGCTCGCGGCACTGAAGCGATTTCACCTCAGCTCCGGTCCTCCGGCGTCGGCGTGGGCACGATCCGGAACACGGGGTGCTTACCGGCCGCGGCCCGGAGTTCGTCGTCGGACGTACCAGCGGTCACTCCGTCGAAGAACGCGCCGGCCTCCCAGGCCCAGCGGCGGAGGTAGGCACGGAGCACGGGCAACCGGGTGTCGTCGAGAACCTCGACACCGGTGAACCACTGCTCGCGCCTGCCCACCGTGAGCCTGCCGCGTCCGGCGGCCCGCAGGTTGCGCACCCACTCGGTGTTGCCGCGTGCCGCGACCAGGTACTGCTCGCCGTCGAGGGTGAGCACGTTCACCGGCGTCGAGCGCATGATCCCGGTGTTACGTCCCGCGACGGAGAGCACCCGGCTTCCCCACAGACTCAGACCCCGCCGGGTCAGCGCGGCGACGATGCGGTTCACGGCCCTGGACAGCCGTCCGGGCGGCAGGTAGCGGGTCGTGCCGGTCCTGTTGGCGGCGTCGGTCATCGGGAGCCCCTTCCCTCGCGGAGATTCAGAGAGCACTGCTCTCGATTGTGTTCAGTGAACACGAGAAGTCGCGACAAAGCAAGAGCAGTGCTCTCGTCTGTGTTCGTCGATCTCGGATGTGTCAGACTGACGGGCATGGCCCCGACTCCCGTCCACCGGAGCGCCCGGCAACGCGCCAGAGCGGAGATCACGCTCGCGATCAAGGAAGAAGCCCGGCGGCAGCTCGGCGTCCAGGGCGCCCAGGCGCTGTCCCTGCGCGCCGTCGCCAGAGAACTGGGCATGGTGTCGTCAGCGCTGTACCGCTACTTCACCAGCCGCGACGACCTTCTCACCGCCCTGATCATCGACGCGTACGACAGCCTGGGCGAGGCCGCCGAGTCGGCCGTGCGCCACCACGACGGCGCACGCGCACAGTGGACCGCGGCCTGTCACGCCGTACGCGACTGGGCGCTGCGAAGCCCACACGAATACCTGCTGATCTACGGTTCACCGGTTCCCGGCTACCAGGCACCACAGGACACGATCGGTCCGGCCAGCCGCGTCCCGCGCGTGCTCGTCGGGGCACTCGCAACAGCCGTCTCCCGCGGCGAACTCACGAAAACCCCGGGGACCACGGAGAACCCCGACGGAGCCCGGCTGCCCGCCCCGCTGCTCCCACAGCTCGACGCCGTCGTCGCCGCGCTCGATGTCGACGTGCCCGCTCCACTGCTCACGAGGGGACTCGTCGCATGGACACAGTTGTTCGGGATGGTCAGTTTCGAGCTGACAGGCCAGTTCACAGGCACTCTCGACCCGGCCGACGCCTTCTTCTCCCACACGATCGAACGAATGGCCGACTTCGTCGGGCTTGCCGGTGGACGCCGGAATGGCGGGTGAAAGGCAACGGCGCGACCATCGACTAGGGAGGACAGCAGCCGGTCAAAGCCCCGAGGTCACCGAAGGAGAAGCCATGGCCACACGCGACGCGACCACTCACTGGAAGGGCGGGCTCAACTCGGGAACGGGCGAGCTCACGCTCGACTCGTCGAACTCGGCCCGGTTCAACGTCTCGTTCCCCCGCCGGGTCGGCGAGCCCGAGGGCACGACGAGCCCCGAGGAGTTGATCGCCGCGGCACAGGCGTCCTGCCTGGCCATGAACCTCGCCGGAACCCTGGAGAAGGACGGGCTGACCCCGAGCACCATCGACGTCACCGCCTCGGTGACCGTCGAACCCGCCGACGGGGGCTTGAGCATCAACACCGTCGACATCACCCTGCGAGCCGCCGTGGACGGCGTCGACGAGGAGCGGTTCAGCCGCCTCGCGGAGAAGGCGAAGGAGACGTGTCCCGTCAGCCGCGCGCTCGCGGGGACCACGATCACGATGGATGCCGACCTCGCCTGACGCCGCCCGTCCGGCTCAGGCAGGTGGCGCGAGGACGACCACGGAGTTGTGCCCACCCATGCCCAGAGACGACTTCACGGTGAGGCGGTCGTCCACGTCCACGGTCCCGTGCAGCAGCCTCGGGTGAGCTTCGGAGACTCGGGGTGGCGCGGGTACGTGACCACGGTCGTAGCCGAGCGCCGCCACGGCCACCTCCACGGCAGCCGCCGCCCCCTGACAGTGCCCGACCAGCGGCTTCACCGAGTACAGGCCCGCGTCGTCGGCGAACAACTCGTCGGCGATCGCCGCCTCCGCCGTGTCGCACTGCCGGGTGCCGGGGCCGTGGGCGTTCAGGTAGCCGACCGCGCTGGCCGGCACGCCCGCGTCGCGCAGGGCCTCATGGAAGGCGAGCCTGACCTGCGGCAGCTCCGGATCGATCGACGTGGCGTGGAAGGCGTCGTGCGACATGGCACCGCCCAGCAACGTCGAGTACGGCGCCCGCGCCCGCCTCGACACCACGAAGGCCACCGACGCCTCGCCCATCACGAACCCGCGGCTGCCCTCCTGGAACGGGCGGCACCCGTCGAGCGGGTCGGTGTCCACCACCGTGACCCCCAGCCGCACGAAGTGCCGGACGTTCTCGGGCGTCAACGACAGGTCGGTGGCCACCAGCACGACGTCGTCGACGAGGCCCGCTTCCAGCCACAGCTTCGCGGTGAGCAGGCCCGCGTTGCCGGACGCGCACATGGCCGAGACGTTCATCGCGGGACCGTGGAAACCGTACTCCTGCATGAGCGTGGACATCGGCGTCGACGGCATCAGCGCGAGGTAGTCCCTCGCCCTGAGGTCACCGTGTTCCAGCAGGTAGAAGTCTCGCCACAGGTCCACCTCCCCGAGCACGACCGCGTGGAGCAGACCTACCCGGCGACCCTCGCGCCACCCGCGCCGGTGTGCGTCGTCGATCGCCTCGCGAGCAGCCGCCCGCATGGCTCTGGCGAACCGCCCCCTGCCGTCCGACGGGTCTCCCCCCTCCGGGACCCGCGCCACCCAGCCGTCGCCGGGGACGCCGGGGACACCGGGGACGCCGGGGACACTGCCCTCCCCACAGCCGTACCCCCGGGTGAGCGTCGCCGCGGGCTTGGCCGTCCGCAGCCCCTCCCACAGGGCCTCGCGCCCCCAGCCGTAGCCGGTGACCGCCCCGACTCCACAAATCCCGATTCCGCCTCGTGGGCTCACGATGCACCCCTCACTTCGGTTCGCATTCCTGACGGGCCGTCCCGACGCTGTCGAACGGCGCAGCGCGAAATGACCGCCTACTCTGGTGACGGCCGGTCGAGAGACCGCAAGACGCATGCCGCGACAGATGAGGACGATTCCTCCTATTCGCCTAGCGGTGATTTCATGCTGTAATCAAACTCCCGGTGACGAGCAGCGGATGGACTTGATCATGGAGGCGTACACCCAAGACGAGGTTTCCACCGGGCGGAACCGGGAGGACGTCGTCGAGCTCGCGCTTGCCGCGAGCGCCGCGGGCACGTGGTCTGTCGAGTTCCCCGGCTACGGCGTTACGTGGAGTGCGGAGCTGCCCGAGGTCCTCGGAGCGGATCACGACAGCGCCGAGGCGGTGCGCGAGCGGCTGCTCGAATTGATCGAGCCGTTGACCATGGCGGCAGAGAATTGCCCGGTGTGGCACAATTTCGATCTCGAGCAGAGCCACACGACGCCCGGCGGTGAAACTCGATGGACCCGCTTTCTCGCCCGCGCGCAGGGCAATGCCGTCACCGGCAGGGTGGACCGACTCGTGGGAATCGCCACGGACGTGACTGAACGGCGCGGAAACACGCAGGCACTGGCCGATCTCGCCGACCGCTACCGCCTGCTCGTGGAGTTCAGCCCCGACGGCATCTGCGTGCACCAGGACGGCGATCTGGTCTACGTCAACCCCGCCGCGGCCCGGTTCGTCGCGGCCGAGGAACCCGCGGCGCTGCTCGGCCGCCCGATCATCGACTTCGTGAGCCCGTCGGCGGTGTCGGAGTTGCTGCGGCGGGTGTCCTCCCTCGGGAGCCCCGGTGAGGCCACCAAACCCACCAAGGTGCGGCTCTCCCGGCTCGACGGAGGCTCGATGCTCATCGAGTCGGTGTCGGTGCGCACCACCTGGAAGGGCAAGCCCGCCTACCAGGTGATCATGCGGGACATCTCGGCGCAGAAGGCCGCGGAGGCGGCGCTGCGCTACCAGGCCGCCCTGGTGAGCCACGTCAGCGACGCGATCATCGGCACGACGTCGGACGGCATGGTGACGAGCTGGAACCCGGCCGCCGAACGCATCTACGGGCACGGGGAGAACGCCGCGCTCGGCAGACCGGTGGGCGAACTCGTGGGCGCGACACTCGATCCGCAGGCCGTGATCGCCGGGGGTGGTGTGGTCGAGGCGGAACATCGCAAGGCCGACGGATCCGCACTGACCGTGCGGGTGTCGGCCTCCCCGATGGACCGCGGTTACGTGTTGGTCTGTGCCGACGAGACCGCCCGCAGGGCCGCCGAACGCCGTTATCGCACGGTGGTGGCCGCGCTCGACGAGGGCGTCGTCGTGACGGACGCCCACGGCTTCGTCGCCTCGGCCAACCCCGCGTCGGGCCGGATCCTGGGGCTACCGGTCGAAGCGATGATCGGCTGCTCGCCGACCCTGTTCCCGCTGTACGACGAGTCGGGTGCGCGTATCCCGCCGAGTGAGTACCCCTCGGCGACGACGCGGACCACGGGCCTGGCGATGAACGGCCGCGTGGTGCGGGCACGTCGTCCCGACGGGCGCTGGGTGTGGCTGTCGATGAGCTGCCGTCCGCTGGACCCGAACGCCACCCCTCCCTACCAGGTCGTCACGTCCTTCACCGACATCACCGAGCGCAAGGCCATCGGCGAGCGGCTCGAACACGACGCCACCCACGACCCGCTCACCAACCTCGCCAACCGCACGCTCGTGCTCCAACGGTTGGAGGAGGCCCTGCGGCGGCGCGACGGCAGGTCGCCGGCCTGCGTGCTGTTCATCGACCTGGACAAGTTCAAGGTCATCAACGACTCCCTGGGCCACGGCATCGGTGACAAGGTGCTGCGGATCGCCGGGCAGCGGCTGAAGAACTGCGTGCGCCGCCACGACGTGGTCGGCAGGCTCGGTGGCGACGAGTTCGCGGTCGTGACCTTCGACGTGGAGCACGGCAAGCAGATCCAGGCGCTCATCGACCACATCCGCACCGCGCTCACCGAACCCATCACGGTGGAGGGGCGCAGGCTGCGCGTCGACGCGAGCATCGGAGTCGTGACGGCCCGCGAGGGTGACGAGCGTTCGGCCGAGGACCTGCTGCGCGACGCCGACGTGGCGATGTACCAGGCCAAGACGCGCGGTCGGGGCAGGCACGAGTTCTTCGACGTCGAGTTGCGGGAGCGGGTGCAGCGGCAGCTACGGCTGGAGCAGGACCTGCGCGACTCGGTTCGGGGTGGGCAACTCTGGGTCGCCTACCAACCCGTCGTCGACCTGCGCACCTACCAGCGGGTGGCCGTGGAGGGCCTGCTGCGCTGGCAGCACCCCGTGCACGGGTCGATCTCGCCGGCCGAGTTCATCCCGCTGGCCGAGGAGAGCGACCTCATCAACCTCATCGGCGGGCACATGATGAGGACGGCCACGCGTGAGCTCGCGCGGCGCAGGCTGCGCGAGGGCGTGCGCACGAGGCTCACCGTGAATCTCTCCGCTCGGCAGCTCGACGACGACTCCGTGGTCGACGCCGTCAACGACGCGCTGCGCAGCACGGGCCTTCCGCCCGGGGAGCTCTGCCTCGAAATCACCGAGAGCGCCCTCATGCGGGACCCCGGAGCGGCGGCCGAGGTGCTCACCTCGTTGCGCGGCCTCGGAGTCCGGCTGGCGATCGACGACTTCGGCACGGGCTACTCGTCGCTGGCACAGCTGTGGAAGCTGCCCCTGGACACCCTCAAGATCGACCGTTCGTTCGTGGCCGGTCTCGACGGTCCGGACCAGGCAGATGCCGAGGCGATCATCAAGGGCATCGTCACGATGGCCCACTCGATCGGCCTCACCGTGATCGCCGAAGGCACCGAGAACGAACGCCAGGTGGCGATCCTGCGGGAACTCGGCTGTGACCAGGCACAGGGCTTCCACTTCGGCAGGCCGGCACCCGCCGACGAGGTGTTCGGGAACTGACGACACCGACACGGGATTTTCCCGCACAGGATAATCCCGTGCAGGATAATCCCGCGTAGGAGAATTCTGGGCGCTTCTTCAACCGGGCCGACGAACTCGCCTTCCTGCGAAGGCGGCTCGCCGGTGACCGAGCCGAACTGCTCGTCGTCTACGGTCGCCGCCGGGTCGGCAAGACCGAGCTGCTCAACCACCTGGCCACCGAGGTGCGCTCCTTCGTCCTGGAAGCCACCGAGACGGTGAAGCAGGAGCAGCTTTCCGACTTCACCGCCGAACTGGCCCGGGTGTCGGGCGACGACCTGTTGGCCAGACAGCCTCTGACGAGCTGGGAGGCCGCGCTCGCCGCGCTCACCCGGTTCGTGGGAGACCGGCGCACCCTCGTGGTGCTGGACGAGTTCCAGTTGCTCGCCGGGCAGGCCCCCGAGCTGGAGAGCGTGCTGAGTCGCTGGTGGCGGACGACGGGACGGACCCTGCCGCTCGTACTCGTCCTCGCGGGCAGCGAGATCTCGTTCTTCGAGGACGAGGTACTCGCCGGGCGTCTCTACGGCCGCCGCACCGGCCGGCTCGAGGTGGAGCCGTTCCTCGCCAGGGACACGGGACTGTTCCATCCCGCGTACTCGGCCGAGGACAGGGTGCGGGCCTTCGCCGTCTGTGGAGGTGTCCCCTACTACCTCGACCGGTTCACCGACGACCGCCCGTTGCCCGAACACCTGCTCGACGAGGTCTTCGACCGAGGTGGCCTGCTCCACGACGAAGCGGAGCTGCTGCTGCGGCAGTCCCTTCGCGACCCGGCCGGGCACGTCGCCGTCCTGCGTTCCATCGCCGACGGACACAACCGCAAACAGCACCATCGCCGCGCGGACCGGCCTGGAACCCGCCGGGATCACGAAGATCCTGCGCACGTTGGAACGGCTGGGACTGGTGGAGCAGCAACGCCCGGTCACCGCGTCGCAGCGCAGCAAGAAGACGACGTACCGGGTCCGCGACCACTTCCTGCGCTTCCACTGCCGGTTCGTGGAGCCGGCACGCACCCGGACGCGGGCCCGCGAACTCGCCGAGGCCTATCCGCACGGGGAGGTGCTGCCGCGGTTCGACCACCACGTCTCGTCGGCCTGGGAGGACGTGTGCCGCGAACACGTTCTCCTGGCCTTCGCTGAGGCGAGCCACCTCGGCCGGTGGTGGGGTCAGGTGCCGACCGGCGACGGCAGGCGCACGGAGGAACGGGAGATCGGCATCGTGGGGGTGGACCCCAACCAGCGGGTGTCGGTCGTCGGCATGTGCAAGTGGACCACCTCACCCGTCGACTTCGACGAGCTGAACCCGCTCGACCGGCTGACCCCGTTCGTGGAGCGAGAGGCACGGCCGCACCGTGTGCTCTGCTCCCGAACGGGGTTCTCCGCGCGCCTGCGCGCGTACGCCGACGACGACTCCAAGCTCACGCTCCTGACACCGGCGGACGTCGTCGGCGGTCCCGGCTCAGGGCCTTAGCCGCGCCTCGCCGTACGGCACGAGCCGGACCGGCCCGAGAAGCCCGCAGTCCTGCCGCGCCACGCCGCCGTAGACGTCCGGCTGGGTCACGCGCATGCGGTTGATCAGCGTGCCCGCCACCTCCACCTCGATGACGTTGCGGCCGGTGCGCAGGTACCCGCCGACGTCGACCACGGGACGGAACAGGTTCACGGGCTCGGTCGCCTTACCGTTGACCCACACCCGCGCGGTGTCGGTGACGGCGCCGAGGTCGAGGTAGGCGCCGTGACCGCCCGTCCACGCCTTCGGCAGCTCCACGGTCGTGCGGTAGCGCCCGACGCCGGAGGCGTCCTCCAGCCCGGGGATGCGCGACCAGGGCAGGAGTTCGGACAGCTCACGCTCGTGCAGTACCTCCTCGGTCCGGGTGGCCGAACCACCGGGTCTCCAGTCGGACATCCGCAGGGTCCACGCCGAAAGCGTGCGCGCGGCGGGCACGTCTGGCAGGTCCACCTGCCGCCGCCCGCCGTTCGACAGCGTCACCGAGTACGTGCCGGCCCGCGTGTCCCGGACCCGCAGTTCGCGATCGGACCAGAACGTCTCAGCCGCCTCGGTGGCCACCACGTGCCGTCCCGGCCCGCCCGCTCCGGGGAGCCAGCTCGGATGGGCCACGACCACCATCGTGGACTCTCCCGGCCGGAGGGTGATCCGCACCCGGATCTCGTCGCCGTCGGACGCGTAGACGGCCAGCTTCCGCACCTCACCGGTCCAGGCGTCCAGCACGTGCGGCACCGCTGCCGGGGACGTCCTCGGCAGCCAGACGTCGTGGTCGACGTCCTCGTTGTCCGACGAGTTCACGAAGTAGTACAGCCCCGTCTTCCCGTCGAGACGGCGTGCGTGCAGCAGCGGGGACGGCTCCGCGTAGCGGACGTCGGGACGCAGGCCCAGTGCCGCGATCCCGTCGGGGATCTGGGGGCGGTCGTCGACCCGGTGGACCGACGGTTGGGCCAGCAGCCGCCGGAACACCTCGGCGAGCTCGTCGTTCTCCCCCGGCAGCGGCACGCCCGGCACGCTCGGCTCGGTCCACGGACCCACCACGAGGATCGGCAACCCGGCCTTCGCGAACTCCAGCAGCTTGCGGGCCGCGGAGAGGGGCATCGTGTTCGCCCTGCCGGAGAACGCGTCGCCCTCGAACACGAGCAGCTTGAACCCCGGTCCGCCTGGTGCGAGCCTGCCACCGGACACGGTGGCGCTGGGCAGCTCCAGCAGGCGCGGGCTGAGAAACTCGTGTGTCCACCCGTGGGTCACCCCGGTGGCGGAGAACCACGCCGCGCCGAAGCCCGACCCCGCATAGCCCTTCTGCCGCAGGAACGCGACGTCACAGCGAGCCACTCCGGTCTGCAGCACCAGTTGCGTGCGTGCGAGGTAGCCCGCGACGTCACCGGCGTGTCGCCACGTCGGTTGCCTCGGGCCCCACGACTCGCTGTAGCCGACACCGCCGTCGTAGGGCGTGAACGCCGCGAAACCCGGCCACTGCGCCCCCGGCGCGTCGGCGTAGGAGAAGCCGTGCAGCACCGCCTGGTTGACGCCCGCGGCGTACTCGCGGCTGATGGTGCGGGCGGCGCGCTTCCAGGTCACGCTGTACGACCCGCCGTAGACGGCGGCCGCCTCGCTGGACAGGATCGTCTTGCCGCCCATGTCCCGCCCGCCGGCCAGCGAGCGGAAGTCGTCGAGGTTCTTGAACCCGAGTGTCTCGCCCTCGGCGATGTCCACCACGGCCGCCTTGGCCACCGCGTCGGTCTGCAGTCCGTAGGGCTGAATGCGCAGCTTCATGCCGAGGCCGTGCAACCACTCCTGCAACGGGCGCAGGTGGTTGTCCAGGTAGAGCTGGCTGAGCAGCTCGTTGACGTCGTCGCGGACCCGGCTCGACACACCCGAGTCGAACTCGAACACGGGGTCCTCGTCGTAGGTGACGACCACGGGCAGGTAGGGCCGCAGTGAGTAGCCGAGGCGGGCCTCGAACTCCTCCGGCAGGCCGGGTGTCCACAGTGTCGCCTCGGTCTCCATCTCGATGGAGTCCTCGAACATCGCACCGCCGGAGGCCCGCAGCAGTCGCCTGATCGAGGGCGTGAGGATGTGCTTCTCCCAGAAGTCCACGACCGCCGAGGTGCCTTCGCGACTGAAGTGGTCGACCACGTACGACACCGGAGTGGTGTGCGGGCCTCGTTCCGGCCGCTGCCCGGACCCCCGCAGCCAGTACGAGATCAGCAACCAGGTGCCGTCCTCGGGCGCCGTCCACGTGACGGTCTCGCCGTCGGTGGCGACGTCGACCACGGAGTCCTCGACGAGGCGGGGACGGCGGGCGTCGGGCGAGCTGTCCGCGCTGACCCGCGCTGCCTGCACGGCGAACAGCTCCTGCCGGTTCACTCCCTCGGCCGCTTCCGCCACCGCCCTCGGCACCGGGCCCGAGTACGTCCGCCCGCCCTGCACCACCGTGACGCCGTGGGCGAGTTCCTTGACCGCGCCCGCGTCGTCGGGCGTCACCGACGGGACCGCGGCGGGCCACGACGGCCCGATCGTGACGTCGACGACGACGCCGCGGCGGTTGGCCGCCTTCAGCGCGGTCTCCAGGGCGGCCACCCACGCGGGCGTGCCCCAGCCGAACCGCTCGGGGTCGATCTCCTCACCCACGCTGTGGTGCACGTCGGCGATCTCGACGCCGCCGAAGCCCGCGTCGGCGATGGCGTCGATCTCCCGCCGCAGCTCGGCGACGTCCACCATGCCGTGTGGCCACCACCAGCGGAACTTCGCCTGCACCTCGCGCGCGGGGTCGGCGAACGCGCGGGCGAAACCGCGCGGTCCCGGACCTCCCGCCGCACCCGCCGGTGCCGCACCCGCCGGCGCGGCACCCATCGGGCCCAATCCCAGGGCGACGGCCGCCGCCCCGGCTCCGGCCAGGAACACCCTGCGGGTGACCGCGCCGGATCTGTCGTGCGAATCCCTGTCCTCGTTCACCACTTCACCTTCCGAACTCATGCGGGCACGGGCACGAACCTCGCGCCACCCGAGCCCACCTCGAAGATCATTCGTCCGTCCTCGGTCGCGACGTGCTCGGCTTCGGCACGCCCCACCGACCGGTACGTCATGCCGTCCGTGACGGGCAGCTCCACCCGGGCCACGACGTTGACGGGAACGTCGAGCCGCACGTGCGTCCCCTTGCCCGCACGCTTCCACGACAGCGACACGGGGCCGCGTTGCGTGTGGACGGTGCCCTCGGCCGAGGTCAGCCCCGACTCCGGCACCACGACGTCCACCGTGGCACCGCCCGGTGTGCCCGGACGGACACCGAGCAGCGTCTCCACCACGTCCACGGCGGCCTGCGCTCCCCAGCCGTGCGACTGGCTGTGGTTGGAGCCCTCGTCGAGGGTCCAGGCCTCCCACGTGAACGTCCCGCCCCGCGCCAGGATGTTCGCCCAGCCGTGGTCGTCGGGATTCGTCAGCAGTGCGAGCACGGCGTCGGGGCGGTCGGCGTCGGACAGTGCCTGGAGCAGCCAGTGCGCGGTCATCGGGCCCTGCCGCATGCCCATGCCCGCCAGGTGTTCCGCCAGCTCGGCGTGGTCGGACTCGGGCGCGACACCGAAGGCGACGGCGTACGAGGTGCTGTGCTGTCCCTTGTGGTCACTGCGGGTGCCGTCGGTGTGGAGGCCGTCCACGTACAGCCCGTCGTCGGCGCGCAGCCGCTCGTTCATCACGTCCACGAGGTCGTTCTCGGCCTGCCGGTACCGCCGCACGTCCGCGTCCGGCTCGCCCAGCACGTCGGCCATGTCGGCCGTGCGGCGCAGCACCTCCACCGCCAGCGCGTTGATCGTCGTGCGCGCGGCCGTGTCCATGTCGTAGCCGAAGCGCCCGGGTGCGGGCCAGTCCACGATCCCGTACCGGTACGCGCCGCTGCCACCCGACAGGTTCGTGACGAGCCCGGCCGTGGGACCGTCGTCGGGGATGTGCCGCAACACGTACTCGGCCGTCTCCCGCACCGCGGGATACGCCTCCGCGAGCAGGTGCTCGTCGCCGGTCACCTCGTAGTAGCGCCACACCCAGTCGACGAACATCTCGGTGTAGTCGGGGATGTCGCGCTTGCCGTCGCCGTTGGGGTACACGGCGTTGTAGCGGCCCGCGTCCTGCCCTTTCGACCAGAACCGCTCCTGCGAGGCCAGGAACTCCCTGATGGCCTGCCGGGTGTGGGTCCGCTCCGCGAAGCCCTGCATGGTGGCGTACGAGATGTTGGCCGCGTCGCCGAGGAACTGGCCCTTCTCCCGCGTCGGGGTGTCGACGAAGTGTTCCTGCACCGAGTACAGCGCCGACCGTTGCAGCAGCTCCCACACCCGGTTCAGCGTCTCATCGGACGTCCTCAGGCTCGCCGTCCTGTCCTCGGGCACGGCGGTGTGGAGGACCACGGCCGAGACGTCGTCGGGTTCGATGTCCTCACCCGCGCCCGGAATCTCCAGGTAGCGGAAGGCGAGATGCGTGAACGCCCGGTAGGACTGCGCGCCCTCGGCCTGCACGTACGGGAAGGACATGTCGGTGCTCTGCGTGGACAGCTTCGAGGTGTCGACCCTTCCGGTGTCGGTCAGCTCGTAGCCCGCGCGCAGCTCGATCGTCCGGCCCGCGACGCCCTCGTCGAACCGGACGCCGGGCAACGCGGGGATCACCGTGCCGAAGTCGGCCACCACGGTGCCGTCGTCGGCGGTGAGAAGTCGCTCCGGCTGCACCTCGGTCTCGACCATGCGGGTCTGCTGCGCGTTCAGGTGCGGCAGCCGCTCGGTGGGATGCGCGCCCAGCGACGTCGCGGAGGCCCAGGCCGAGTCGTCGAAGCCCGGCTCCGCCCAGCCCCGGATCACACCCCGGCCGTCCTGGTGGTCGATCCACTCGCCCTCGCCGTTGCGCCGCGAGGTGTCGGCGACGAACCTCGTGTCCCGCGTGACCCGCCAGCTCCCGTCACTGGTCACGACCTGCCGGGTGCCGTCGGCGTGCTCGACGACGAGCTTGTGCAGCAACCCCCGTTCCGACGCGGGCCTGCCCTGTCCGCTGCCGTACCAGTGGTAGCGGACGCCGATGGCGAGCTCGGCTCCCGGCTTCACCAGCTCGGTGACGTCGGTGACCTGGTAGTAGCCTTCGCCGGGGTAGCCGAACGACGCGCCGCGGTCGGCGCGCTCGCCGTTCAGGAACAGCTCGTAGGTGTGGTTCGCCGCCGTGTACGCCCGTGCGCTGACCACGGGACTGTCGGCGATCTCGACCTCCGTGCGGGCCAGCGTGTAGTCGTCGGTCTCGGTGCTGTCGCGCCGGATCCACTCGGCGCCCTCCCAGTCGCCGTCACCGATGGCGGTGGTGAACCGCGAGGGCGACGAGGGCGGGGACACCTCACCGGCGCGGTCCCACGTGCGGACCGTCCACGTGTAGTCCTCCCCCGGCCGCAACGGCGCACCGGCGTAGGCCACATAGGACTGCTCGGCGGAGTTCACCCGGCCGCTGTCCCAGACGGTCCTGCCCGAGTCGGTGGCCACGACCTCGATCTCGTAAGCGGTCTGCCGCTCGTTCGGGTCGCGGTCGCGTGGCTGCCAGCCGAACAACGGGAGGCCTTCCACCGACAACGGCGCCGCCATGTCGCCCACCGTCAGTGCCGTCGGCGCCAGCGGCGGGGTGTTGCGGGGTTGCGCCACCGCCGCGGGCGCCGTGACGGCAATGCCGATTCCCACTCCCACAACGGAAAGCAGTGCGATCCCTCGTGTGGTCCGACCTTGGTGCATCTTCGCTCCCCAGGCTTCGTCGACCGGTGATCGAAACGTTTCAATGCACCCTAGGTCGCGCACCCCCCTCTGCCCAGACCGCTAACCGGAAACGGCCATATTCGCTATGTTCTGAATATGTTGAATCTGACTGGCGTCCTCGACCGAGGTCATGCCCGACTGCGGTACCGCGATCTCCCAGGGCCACGAGGCCCGGTGGTCTTCACCCACGGCGCCGGTATGGACCATTCGATGTTCGACAGCCAGGTCCTCGACCTCCACGGAGCCGGTTATCGCGTCGTCACCTGGGACCTGCGCGGGCACGGGGCCTCCACCCTGGCCGGCGACGTCCGGTTCGAAGCCGCCGCGGCACTGGCCGACCTCGCCGCGCTGCTCGACCACCTCGCCCTCGACCGCCCCGTCCTCGTGGGGCACTCCCTCGGCGGGAACCTCTCCCAGGAGTTCGTCCGGCGTCACCCCCGGGCTGTCCGGGGACTGGTGGTGCTGGACTCGACGTGGAACACGGGACCGCTCACCCTCGTCGAGCGGCTGCTGCTCCCCCTGGCGGCCCCGGTACTGGCGCTCGTCCCCGCCTCGGGACTTCCCGCCCGGCTGGCTCGCGCTTCGGCGGTCACGCCCGCCGGCGTGGCCGCGTGCGAAGCCGCGTTCACGGCCATGCCGAAACGACGGTTCCTCGACGTGTGGCGGGCGACGACGACCCTGGTGGCCCCCGACCCGGACTACCGCACGCCGGTACCGCTGGCACTCGTACGCGGTGAGCACGACCGAACGGGCAACATCGCGGCGGCCATGCCCCGGTGGGCGAGGTCCGACGGCGTCCGCGAGTACGTCGTCGCGGACGCGGGCCACGTCGTGACGGTCGACGCCCCCGAGCGGACGGCACGGCTGTTGCGCGACATCATCGCCGGGTGGGAGACGGACGAGCGGAACGAGGCGGGCACGGCATGACGGACACGGCGCGCCGGGACTTCGTGAACACCGTGGGCGACGTCCTCGCCTCGTGGAACCTGCCACGGGCCACCGGACGCGTCTACGGTCACCTGCTCCTGTGCTCCGAACCCACG
Source organism: Saccharomonospora cyanea NA-134 (assembly GCF_000244975.1). Lineage (NCBI taxonomy): Bacteria > Bacillati > Actinomycetota > Actinomycetes > Pseudonocardiales > Pseudonocardiaceae > Saccharomonospora > Saccharomonospora cyanea. The sequence continues at coordinate 5,081,773 of NZ_CM001440.1, forward strand.
ACACTCGACGAGGTGAGCTCCGCACTCGGACTCAGCAAGGGAGCGGTGAGCACGTCGGTGCGCGAGCTCTCCTCCTGGGGCCTCGCCCGCACGATCCCGCAGCCCGGTAGCAGGCGGCTGCTCATCGAGGCCGAGGCCGGGTTCGAACGGCTGCTCGCGGCGAGCCACGAGCGGACCAGAGCCTTCGTCCGCACGCTACGGCAGGGAAGCGAACTCACCGACGACGACGGCGCGAAACGCAGGCTGGCGGACGTGATCACCCTGTTCGAGACCTACGTGGACGTGGGCGACGAGATGCTGCGCCGGGCCCGCCGAAGCGGTTCGTGAGCGACACGCCCTAGAACAGGCCCTGCCGCACCGCCCAGACCACGGCCTCGATGCGCGTGCTCACGCCGATGCGGTCACAGACGTCCCGGACCCGCCGGCGCACGGTGCGTTCGGACAGTCCCACGCGCCGAGCCACCGCGTCCAGCGGCAACCCCTTCGCCAACAGCCGCAGCAGCTCGACGTCCCGGTCGGCCAGCCTCACTCGCTCGCACAGCGTCATCCGTCCACCACCAGCACTTCCAGCGTCCTCGGGCCGTGCACGCCCTCGACCCGGTCCAGCTCGATGTCGCTCGTGGCCGAGGGTCCGCTCACGAACGTCAGCGGCCGGGTGGGATCGAGGCGACGCAACGCCTCGGGCACGCTGACCTCGACCTGGTCGGCCCGTACCACGCAGAGGTGGTAGTCGGGCACCAGGGTGAGCAGGCGCCGGCCCTGCACAGCGCCCGCGTCGAGCACGATCGTGCCGGTCTCGGCGATGGCCACCGCGGAGCCCGTCAGCACGCCGTCAACGGAGTCCACATCGGGCAAACTCAGCGGCGGATCGTCGAGTCGCCACCGCACACCGGCCACGCGCCACGACTCGGGCAGGTCGGGCGGCGCCACCATGCTCGACACCTCGCGGCGGGCGAGGCAGTCGCCGATCCGCTGCGGCAACTCCGCCTCCGTCACGCGGTGGACGACCGCCTTGTAGTCCTCCACGCGTTCGACGAAGAGGCCGACGCGGTCGTCCGCGGCGCGTTCGGTGTCGTAGTCCCTCGGCACGGGCGCGGGCTTCGGCCTCGCAACGGCGCGGATACGGGCCAGGATCTCGCTGCGAGCACTATCCACGGTTGCGCCTCCACCACATCCGGAAGGACTCCTTCGGCACCGCCGGAACGTCGCGGGTCGCCGTCCACTTGGAGCCCGGCCACGGGAGCTTCGAGATCGTGCCGTCGTCGGCGGCGAGGAACCGCGACAGCGACCCCACCCGCTGCGCCTTCTCGTACCGGCGCGGATCGCGGAACACCCACGCCGCGCTCGACATGGCGAGCGCCTCGGGACTCCGCTTCGGTTTCGCCTTCACGGCCTGCGCCCGCAGGTGGGTCAGTGCCTCCGGGATGTTGATGCGCACCGGGCAGACCTCGTAACACGCGCCGCACAGCGACGACGCGTAGGGCAGCGAAGCCGCCTGCTTGTCCGTCATGTCCCCGGCGAGCTGCGGTGCGAGGATCGCCCCGATCGGCCCCGGGTACACCGACCCGTACGCCTGCCCGCCCGTGCGCTCGTAGACGGGGCACACGTTGAGGCAGGCGGAGCAGCGGATGCACCGCAGCGCCTGCCTGCCCACCTCGTCGGCGAGCGTGGCCGTGCGGCCGTTGTCCAGGAGCACGAGGTGGAACTCGCTCGGGCCGTCCCCGGGAGTCACACCGGTCCAGACCGACGTGTAGGGGTTCATCCGCTCGGCCGTCGACGACCGGGGAAGCAGCTGCAGGAACACCTCCAGGTCCCGCCACGTCGGCACGAGCTTCTCGATGCCCATGACCGTGATCAGCGTCTCGGGCAGGGTGAGGCACATGCGCCCGTTGCCCTCCGACTCCACGACGGCGATGGAACCGGTGTCGGCCACGGCGAAGTTGGCACCCGACACCGCGACCTTCGCCGAGAGGAACCTGCGCCGCAGGTGCCGCCGCGCCGCCTCCGCGAGCACGCGCGGGTCGTCACTGGCGGGTGCCTCCGCCATCGTGCGCGAGAAGATCTCCCTGATCTCGGCCCGGTTGCGGTGGATGGCGGGCACGAGGATGTGCGACGGCCGGTCGTCACCGAGCTGCACGATCAGTTCGGCGAGGTCCGTCTCGACCGGGCGCACGCCCCTCGACCGGAGGTACTCGTTGAGCCCGATCTCGGCCGTGGCCATGGACTTCACCTTCACGACCTCGTCGGCCCCCTTGGCCCGGGCGAGGTCGAACACGATGCGGTTCGCCTCCTCCGCGTCGCGCGCCCAGTGCACCACACCGCCGCGGGCGGTGACGGCCTCCTCCAGCCGCACCAGGTAGGTGTCGAGGTTGGCGAGCACGTCGTCCTTGATGGCCTCGCCCGCCCTGCGCAACTGCTCCCAGTCGGACAGTTCGGCGACGGCCTGCGCGCGCTTGCCGCGGATGGTGGTCGTCGCCTTGCGCAGGTTGGTGCGCAGCTGCGTGTCGCCGAGCGCGGCGTGTGCCGCGCGGGGGAAGGTCGGACTGCCAAGCCACGTCACGGGGTTGCGACCCACGGCTGCTCCTCCGTACTCGCGAGAATCTCCGCCAGGTGCACGGCGCGCACGCCGGTGCGCAGCCGGGAAAGTCCGCCGCCGATGTGCATGAGGCAGGAGTTGTCGCCCGCCGTGAGCACCTGTGCGCCCGTGTGCTGCACGCAGCGCATCTTGTCGGCCAGCATGGCCGTGGACGTCTCCGCGTTCTTCAACGCGAACGTGCCACCGAAGCCGCAGCACTGCTCCGCCTGCGGCAGCTCGACCAGCTCCAGGCCCCGTACCTCCCGCAGCAGGCGCAGCGGCCGGTCGCCCACGCCCAGCATCCGCAGTGAGTGGCACGTCGGGTGGTAGGTGACCTTGTGCGGGAAGTACGCACCGACGTCGGTGACGCCGAGCACGTCGATCAGGAACTCGCTCAACTCGTACGTGCGCTCGACGGCGGGGCTGGTGCCGCACACCCCGGGGTGGATCTCGCGGACCATGCCCGCGCACGAGCCCGAGGGCGCCACCACGTAGTCGTAGCCGTCGAACACCTCGGCATAGCGGCGGGCGAGCGGAACGGTCTCGTCCTGGTAGCCCGTGTTGTAGTGCATCTGCCCGCAGCACGTCTGGTCCAGCGGGAAGTCCACCTCGCAGCCGAGTCGCTCCAGCAGCCGGACGACGGCTTTCGCCGTGTCCGGGTAGAGGGTGTCGGTGAGGCAGGTGGCGAACAACGCCACCTTCGGGCCGGCTTTCGATGCGGACGTCATTCCAGCTCCACCCCTACCCGCTTCGCGGCGTCGCGCCACTCACGGCGCGGACCCGTCGGTTCGTACCGGGCGTGCGGTGTCACGGCGGGCGTGTCCGCGAGCACCCTGGCTGACCTGGCCTGCACGAAGACGTTGCCGAGCGCGCTCGCCTCCACCGGCCCGGCCGCGACGGGCAGGCCGCAGGCGTCGGCGGTCAGCCTGCACAGCGGCTCGTTGAGCGATCCGCCGCCGACGAGGTGGACCACCCGTGGGTCCCGCCCGGCCAGCGTCGCCGCCGTCCGCACCGAGTCGGCGTGGGCCACGGCCAGCGATTCGAGAATCGTCCGGACCACGGCGGGCGGCGTCGTCGGCACCGGTTGCCCCGTGTCCGCACAGAACTGCGCGATCCGCGCCGGTATGTCCCCCGGCGGGAGAAACATCGGATGATTGGGGTCGACGACCGACTTGAACGCCGGTTCCCTCATGGCCTCACGCAACACGCGGTCGAGAGTAATGGGGTGCCCCTTCTCACGCCAGAGGCGCATCGATTCACTGAGCAGCCACAAACCCATCGTGTTGCGGAGGAAACGCACGGTGCCGTCGATGCCCGCCTCGTTGGTGAAGTTGGCCCTTCGGGCGGATTCTCCCAGGACAGGGGCGGGAAGCCGCAGTCCGACAAGCGACCACGTGCCGCACGAGATGTAGGCGAAGTCGTCGTGTTCGGCCGGGACCGCGGCCACCGCGGAGGCCGTGTCGTGCGAGGCCACGGCGACGACCGGGGTGCCGTCGAAAGCCGTGCCGACGAGCTCGCCCGGCTGCCGCAGCGGAGGCAGCAGCGTCGGGGGAAGCCCGATTTTGGCCACGAGGTCGTCCGACCATTGCCGTGTCGTCGCGTCGAGCAGCGCCGTCGTGGACGCGTTGGTGACCTCGGCTCCCACCGCACCCGTCAGGCGGTACGCGAGGAGGTCGGGCAACAGCAACATCGTCTTGTCGGCGAGCCGTTCCGGCGGCTCGGCCAGCAGCTGGTACACCGTGTTGAACGGGAGGTGCTGGATGCCCGTGATCCGGTACAGCGTCTCGTCGTCGACGAGCTCCCGCAGCCGCTCGGTCATACCGTCCGTGCGCGGGTCCCGGTAACACCGCACGTCACCGTCCAGCTCGCCGTCGGGACCGACGAGACCGTAGTCGACGGCCCACGAGTCGATGCCCATCGAGACCACTCGCGCGGGCGCCGCGTCCCGCAACCCCGCCAGGATCTCGTCGTGGACGGCGTCGACGTCCCACCGCAGACCTCCACCGGGCCGCTGTCTCGGCCCCGTGGGGAACCGCCGCAGTTCGGACAGCTCGACGGCACCACGGTCGACCCGGCCCAGCATGACCCTGCCGCTGGTCGCGCCCAGGTCGACGGCGACGAAGTTGTCGACCACCTCAGACCTCCACCACCGCGATGCCGAGCAGGCTCGCCACCGCTTCGATCTCCGCCACCCGATGTCCCACGCCGAGCGCCCAGTGGTGGGCGACCCCGCTCGCGGCCCACTCGTCGGTCCACTCACCCGGATCGCGCCCGAAGTCGACGCGGCTGGTGGTGTTGCCGATACGCATGAGCGGGCCCGCCACGACCTCGCCCTCCGACACTATGAAGCTGTAACGACCGTCGCGGTCCTGGCCCAGGCCGAGCAGCGTGACAGGGCCGTGGGCGACGTCGAACTCCACCGACACGCCCCAGCCACGTTTGCCGTGGTACACACCGAGTCCCCGCAGCAGCGGCCTGCGCGAGCTGATGCGCAGGTGCGCGGGCCCGTCGTGGCCCATCTCGACGTGGCCCCGTTCGAAGTCGAGCGCCTGCAACTCGGTGAACGAGCCGCCCGCGCCGAGGACGTCCATGACCAGCATGGCGATGCTGGTCCGCAGCTCGTACTCGCCCGCGGCGGGAATCCCGCGCGCGGTCAGCAGGCTCGCGCCGAGGATCATGCCCGCGCCGAGGCGTTCGTGCAGCTCGCCGTCGAGGCCGCGGTGGTAGTAGGCGAGGCTGTCGAGGTCGAAGTCGGCCACGAGGCGATCGAGGCCGACCGCCACCCTGGCTCCCCACTCCAGGTCCTCGCGGTTCACCGAGGAGTCCAGCTCGAACACCGACTCGGCCTCCGCGACCTTCTCGGACACCTCGGAGTCGGTCACCTTCTCCACGCGCACCCGGAGGTCGTCGAACTCCAGCACCTCGACGTGTCCGCCGAAGTGGGCGTTCACCATCGTGAGGTCGGTCGACACGTCGTACATGCCAGGGTAGAGGTGCCCCATCAGGCCGTGCCTGCCGTGACGCAGTACCCGGCGCACCGACGCCGCCGACACCCACCGGCCGATCTTCGTCCACGCCCGCTCGTCGTGCAGGTGACCGGAAACGCTGCGGAACTCCACCCCGGCCCGGCGGAAGGCGTTGGCCATCTCCGGCAGCGGGCACGCGCCGCAGTACGCCAACCACTGGCCGGTGTCGACCGTCGCGTGGTCCATCGAGGCGGTCGGCTGGAGGTTGATCAGCAGCACGGGCGCACCGCTGCGCTGCGCGATCGGCATGAGCATCGTCGCGGTCATGTAGGTGGTGAGGAACCCGACGATGAGGTCGCAGTCCCCGGCGCGCAGCTTCTCGGCGGCCGTCGCGGCCTCCTGAGCGTCCGAGACGAACCCGGCGTCGACGATCTCGGCATCGAAACCGCGGAGCCGCTCGCCGACGTAGGAGGCCGACTTCTTCAGGGTCGGCAACAGGTCGGGGAACTGCGGCCAGTACGCGCCGAGACCCCCGGCCACCAGTCCGATCGTGGGCCGTCGTGTGCTGGTGCTCATGAAGACTCCTTTCCTACGGACGGGTGGGCCGGCGGGCCGTGGGGACCGGAGCAAACGCTTGCGCTGAGGCCCCCACGGCGGACCTCAGCGCAGGAACGCAGCCGCGACCCCGGCATCCACCGGCACGTGCAGCCCGGTGGTGTGGGACAGCTCCCCCGCGGTCAGCACGAACACGGCGTTCGCGACGTGCTCGGGCAGGACCTCCCGCTTGAGCAGGGTGCGCTTGGCGTAGAACGCGCCCAGTTCCTCCTCCGCGACGCCGTACACGGCGGCGCGCTGGGCGCCCCAGCCCGAGGCGAAGATGCCCGAGCCCCGCACGACGCCGTCGGGGTTGACGCCGTTGACCCGGATGCCGTGCTCGCCGAGCTCGGCGGCGAGCAGGCGCACCTGATGTGCCTGGTCGGCCTTGGTGGCGCCGTAGGCGATGTTGTTGGGCCCCGCGAACACACCGTTCTTGCTGACGATGTAGACGATGTCGCCGCCCATGCCCTGCTCGATCATCACTCGGGCCGTCTCCCTCGCCACGAGGAACGATCCCTTGGCCATGACGTCGTGCTGCAGGTCCCAGTCCTTCGCCGAGGTCTCCAGCAGCGGCTTCGACACCGAGAGCCCGGCGTTGTTGACCACGAGGTCCACACCACCGAACGCGAGCGTGGTGGCGGCCACGGCGTCGACGATCGCCGACTCGTCGGTGACGTCGACGGCCACGGCCACGGCCCGGTCGCTGCCGCCGATCTCCTCGGCCACGGCCTTGGCGGCGTCGACGTCACGGTCTGCCACGGCCACGCACGCGCCCTCGGACGCGAGCCGCAGCGCGATGGCCCTGCCGATCCCGGAACCGCCGCCCGTCACGAGCGCGACCCGGGTGGCCAGCGGCTTCGGCTTCGGCATGCGCCGCAGCTTGGCCTCCTCCAGCTCCCAGTACTCGATGCGGAACTTCTCCGACTCGGGGATCGGCGAGTACGTCGACACCGACTCCGCGCCGCGCATGACGTTGATGGCGTTGACGTAGAACTCGCCCGCCACGCGGGCGGTCTGCTTGTCGCGGCCGAAGCTGAACATGCCGACGCCGGGCACCAGCACGATCGCCGGGTCGGCTCCCCGCATGGGCGGGGAGTCGGGCGTGGCGTGCCGGTCGTAGTAGGCGGCGTAGTCCTCCCGGTAGGCGGCGTGCAGCTCCTTCACGCGCTCGACCACCTGCTCCACCGGCGCGGTGCCCGGCAGGTCGACGACCAGCGGCCGCACCTTGGTGCGCAGGAAGTGGTCCGGGCACGACGTGCCGAGCGCGGCCAGCGCCGGGTGCTTCTCCCGGGCGAGGAAGTCGAGCACCTCGTCGCTGTCGGTGAAGTGGCCGAGCTGCGGCGAGTCGGTGGACGCCAGCCCGCGCAGCACGGGGAACAGCGCCGCCGCGCGCTCGCGGCGCTGAGCCTCCGGCAGCGGTTCGTAGCCCGGCAGCACCTTGCCGAACGGTTCGGCCGCGCCGTGCTCGGCGAGGTACGCCTCGGCGGTGCGGATGATGTGCAGCGAGTTGCGCTTGCACTCCTCACTGGTCGCGCCCCAGGCCGTGATGCCGTGTCCACCGAGGACGCAACCGATGGCCTGCGGGTTCTCGGCCTTGATCTTCGCGATGTCGAGGCCGAGCTGGAAGCCGGGGCGCCGCCACGGCACCCACACCACCTGGTCACCGAAGATCGTGCGGGTCAGCTCCTCACCGTCGACGGCGGTGGCGATCGCGATGCCGGAGTCGGGGTGCAGGTGGTCGACGTGGGCGGCGTCCACCAGCCCGTGCATGGCGGTGTCGATGCTCGGTGCGGCTCCGCCCCTGCCGTGCAGGCAGTAGTCGAACGCCGCCACCATCTCGTCCTCGCGCTCCTCGCCGGGGTAGACGTCCACCAGCGCGCGCATCCGGTCGAGCCGCAGCACGGCGAGTCCCGCCTCCGTGAGGGTGCCCAGGTCGCCGCCCGAGCCCTTGACCCACATCAGCTCCACGTCCCGCCCCGTGGCCGGGTCGACGTCGACGCCCTTGGCCGACGCGTTGCCGCCCGCGTAGTTCGTGTTGCGGCGGTCGGACCCGAGCTCGTGCGAACGTGCGAGCAGTTCGGCGACGGCCGGGTGTGTTTCGTTGCTCAACGCCTCTCCTTTCTCAACCGAGCTTGAAGTCGACGACCCGGATCGGCGACGGTGACGTCCCGGAAGACGACTGCTGGTACTGCACGGACAGAACTCCGTCGGACGCCAGGCGAGAGGTGTCCACGTTGACCTCGCCGTAGGCGTTCATCGACGGCTGGTCGAACAGGACGGTCCAGTCACTCCACCCGCTCTCGGCGCTGGCCGCGACGATCCGTCCCTTCGGCATGACGAGGTAGGCGTTGTCGTCGTCGTCGAACACCAGCTTCGTGCGCTGGGTGTGGTTCGGCGGCACCGGCACCTCACGCTTGGTCCAGGTGCCGTCGGAGTCGCGGAACACGTGGAACGTGCGGCCCCAGCGGGCGCGGTCGGCCGCGTAGTCGGTGACGCACTGGGTGAACCGGCCCGGCACGTAGCTGACGACGACGTGCGGGTTGCCCCGCGAGTCGACTGCCTGGCTCTCCTGGTTCATGAGGCCGTGGTTCGGGCCGAGCGGGTCGACGACGAGCCCGGGGTCGGTGATGCCGACCGGGTCGGAACCGGTGACGCCCACGACGTCACCGGCGTCGTTGCGCCATGTGCGGCCGCGGTCGTCGCTGTAGACGTAGCCGGTGTCGTGGTTGGTCAGCCCGCCCGGGTGGCACAGCACGTCCCAGTTGCCCTCGCGCCACGTGAACGCCGCGTGCAGGCGGCCGGTCTCGTCGTAGGTGAGGCCGTGCAGGTACATGTTGCGGGTCTGCGACACCACGCCGTTCGGGCCGGTCCACGGCCCGGTGGCGGACGACCACACGCCCAGCTTGCGCCACGTGCCCCCGGCGTACTCCGCCAGCTCCAGCGTGCCGTTGCCCGAGCCGCCCGTGCGGTAGCTGAGCTGCAGCTCGCCCTCCGGCGTGACCAGGAAGCGCGGGTAGGTCATGCCGCCCAGCTCCACGCCGTCGAGCGTGCGCTGCACCTCCCCGAACCGCTCGATCGTCCAGTCGTGCGCGGCGGGCCTCGAAGCCAGTCCCGGCTCGGACTTCACGTAGTACAGCCGCGTGTTGTGGGTGTCCATGGCGACGTGCAGGCGGCCGTCACGCGGCGAGACGCCGAGCGAGATGACGTTGTGCGAGTCGTCGGCCGACAGCCGGTGCGGCAGCCGCACCGTCTCCCACTCCCCCGGCGTCCCGCCCTTCAGCGCCCTGCGGGCCACGACGGCGTGCCGGGTCTCGGTGTACCAGGCCGCGTACTGGTAGCCGGCGTGGGTGAGCACGGCGTCCTGCTGGAAGGAGTTGTTGTTGACCAGACCGTCGTAGGACACGAAGTACAGCGCCCGCGGATCGAGCAGCGTGTCCGACAGCTTCTCCACCCGCGGCTGGTCGGTCTTCGGGCCCTTTCCCGGCTTCGCTCCGGCGACCGCCGTGGCCGTGGAGGTCAGGGTCAGCGCCACGGCCACGGCCACGGCGCCCGCGAACCGGAGTGCGGCACGGCGCATGTCAGGCCCCCCACCCTGCGGCGTTACCGCCGACGCGTTCGGCCCTGACCTTCTCCGCGTGACCGCTGCGCCGGTACGCCTCCAGCGGGTCGGGGTCGAGTCCCATCTCCTCGCGTAGCTCCGCGAGCAGGGGACGCACGTCGGTGGAGAACGCGTCCACCAGCACGGCGTTCGCTCCGAGGACGTCCCCGGCCCGCTGCGCCGAGGCGAGCGCGTCGGTGTCCACGAGCAGGGCCTTGGCCGTGGCCTCCTGCACGTTCATCACCGAGCGGATCAACGCGGGGATCTTCGGCTCGATGTTGTGGCACTGGTCGAGCATGAACGCCACGCCCGAACTCGGGTCGAGCCCACCGCCGAGCACGATCTCCACCATGATGCGGAAGAGCTGGTACGGGTCCGCCGCACCGACCATGAGGTCGTCGTCGGCGTAGAACCGCGAGTTGAAGTGGAACCCGCCCAGCCTGCCCTTGCGCAGCAGGAACGCGACGATGAACTCGATGTTGGTTCCGGGTGCGTGGTGCCCGGTGTCCACCAGTACCTGCGCCTTCGGACCCAGTTCGAGGCAGTGCGCGTAGCTGGTGCCCCAGTCGGGCACGTCGGTGGCGTAGAAGGCGGGTTCGAAGAACTTGTACTCCAGCAACATCCGCTGGTCGTCACCGAGTCGCTCGTAGACGGTCGTGAGCGCCTCCTCCAGCCGCGCCTGGCGGTCGGCGATCGAGTCCTGCCCCGGGTAGTTGAGGCCGTCGGCGAGCCACACCGAGAGGTCCCGCGAGCCAGTGACGTCCATGATGTCGACGCATTCGAGCAGGTGGTCGACGGCCTTGCGGCGCACGGCCGGGTCCGGGTTGCAGACACTGCCGAGGCGGTAGTCGTCCTCCTGGAAGACGTTCGGGTTCACGGCTCCGATCCGCACGCCCGCGTCCTCGGCGTGCCGGGCCAGGTCGGCGTAGTCGGACACCTTGTCCCACGGGATGTGCACGGCCACGCTCGGGGCCACCCCGGTGAAGCGGTGCACCGTCGCCGCGTCGTCGATCTTCTCGTAGGCGTTGCGGGGAACGCCCTCCTGGGCGAACACCTTGAAGCGAGTGCCCGAGTTGCCGAAGGCCCACGACGGGGTCTCGATGTGCTGCGCCCGCAGTGCGGCCTTGACGGCTGCACGGTCGGAGTGGTCGGCGGACATGATGAGGTTGTGCCTCCTTGCTCGATCGCCTCGTCAGGCGAGGTGGAAGACTTCGGTCAACGGCACGATGCCCTCGTCGGGCCTGCCGTCGAGGTTCTCGAAGAACGGCGCCATCTCCGCCTGCCAGCGGGCGTTGACGTCGGTGGCGGCCATGCCCTCGACCGCCGCGTCGAAGTCGTCGGTCTCGAAGTAGCCCACGAGCTGGCCGTCGGGCGCGAGGAACAGCGAGTAGTTGCGCCAGCCGGTGTCGCGGAGAGCCTGTTGCATCTCGGGCCACACCTCCGCGTGCCTGCGGCGGTACTCCTCCATCCGGTCCGGCTTGACCCGCAGCAGGAAGCAGATCCGCCTCGGTTCGCCGTCTGCCATCGCAAGAGTCCTTTCGAGGGGGCCGCGAGCGGAGAGCCCGCCCGCGGCCCCGCCGGTCGCGTCAGAAGTCGTAGTCGTCGATGTTGTCGGCGTTGAACACCGTCGGCGGGCCGAGGATGATCTCGCCGTCCTTGCCGATGGTGCGTTCGCCCAGCTCACCGGCCTTCAACGTCTCGCCCTCGGCTCCGGTGATCTGGCCCGACGCCAGCGCGGCGGCCGCGTAGCCCGCGAGGTAGCCGAGCTGCTTCGGGTCCCACAGCGCGAACTCGGTGACCGTGCCGTCCTTGACGTACTGCCGCATCTGGTTCGGCGTACCGAGCCCGGTCAGCACCACCTCGCCCTTGTACGGCGACGACGAGATGTAACGCGCGGCGGCGGCGAGGCCGACCGTCGTGGGCGACACGATGGCCTTCAGGTCCGGGTTGGCCTGCAACAACGCCTGCGTCTCCTGGAAGGACTTCTGGTCGTCGTCGTCACCGTAGGCGACCGTGACGAGCTCGATGTCGGAGTACTCCGGCTTCGACAGCTCGTCCTTCATGTACTCGATCCAGGTGTTCTGGTTCGTCGCGTTGGGCGTCGCCGAGAGGATGGCGATCTTGCCCTTGTGGTCGATCTGCTCGGCGACCATCTGGATCTGCTTCCGGCCGATCGACTCCGAGTCGGCCTGGTTGACGAACACCTGGCGGGCGTCGGTGGCGGCGTCGGAGTCGTAGGTCACCACGGCGATGCCCTTCGACATCGCGTCCTTCAGGGCCGGGGCGACCGCGTTGGGGTCGTTGGCCGCGATCACGATCGCGTCCTGCCGCTGCTGGATCAGCGTGTTGATGTAGGAGACCTGCGACGACGCGGACGCGTCGGACGGGCCGACCTCCTTGCCCTCACCACCGAGTTCGGTGACGGCCTCGATGCCGCCCTCGTCGACGATGTTCTCGTACGGGTTGTCGATCTCCTTCGGCAGGAAGGTGATCTTCAGGCCCTCCTTGATGGGAGCGTCCGGGTTCGCGGTCGCCTGCGGGCCCTCCTCGGAGCCACCGCCCGAGGCGGCGTCCGAACCCTTCGTCGTCCCGCCGCAGCCCGCGATCAACGCCGCCGCCAGGCCTGCGGCGGTCACGGCGAGCGCCGTCCGGCTTCTCCTCCATCGCGAGTGGATCATCGTTGGTCCTCCTCTGTCGTCACTACGAGCGCGCTGGCGCGTCGGCTTGGTCGGCCGCAGGCTCCGCCGTCCGGTCGGGCGGCGCGGGCTCGGCGTTTCGCGAGACCCTCGACCTGCGGTTACGGATCGAGTTGGTGACCACCGGGACCAGCACCGAGACGATCAGCAGCAGGCCGCTGACCACGTTCTGGATCTCGTTGGTCACGTCGTTGAGAATCAGCACGTTGCGCAGGCCCGCCATCAACAGCAGGGCTCCCGCCACGCCCGCCACGGTGCCCCGGCCACCGAAGATCGACACCCCGCCCAGCAGCACCGCGGCGACGGCCGTCAACTCCATGCCGAGGGCGTTGTCGGCGCGAGCGCTGTTGTAGCGAAGCGTGTAGATCAGCGACGCCACGGCACACAGCACACCGGAGGTGATGTAGAGCGCGAACTTGATGCGGTCGGCCCTGATCCCGGAGAACACGGCGGTCTGCTCACCGAGCCCGATGGCGTACAGCGAGCGCCCGATCGGAGTGTGGTGCACCAGCACGGCCACTAGCACGCCCACCACCAGCGCCAAGATCGTGGCGTACGGCAGGAACTCCGCGATCGAGTCGGTCGCCAGCGGCCGGTAGTTGTCGGGGAATCCCGTGACGGCGCCGTCGCCCAGCACCACGTATGCCAGCCCCCGGTACAGGCCCAGCGTGCCGATGGTGACCGCGAGCGCGGGAAGACCGAACCTCACGATCAGAGTGGCGTTCACCGAACCCAGCACGGCCCCGGCGAACAACACGATCGGCACGATCGTCTCGAACGGCAGACCCGAGTTCCACAACACGCCGGTGAGCGCGGAGCAGAAACCGAGGATCGAGGCCACCGAAAGGTCGATCTGTCCCGTCAGGATGATCGGCAACAGCGCCAGCGCCAGCAGCGCCACCTCGGTGTAGTCGAGCAGCAGGAAGCTGATGTTTCCGGCCTCGGCGAAGCCCGGTGTGCTCACCGAGCCCCACACGAACACCACCACGCACAGCAGGGCCAGGATCGATTCCCAGCGCAGCACCTTCTCACGCACGCCGCTCACTCCTTTCCCTGCGCAGTCGTTCCGACAGCCGGACCATCACGGCCCGGTCCAACGAGATCGCCAGCAGCAGTGCCGCGCCGTCGACGGCGCGCTGCCAGAAGGCGGGAACCCCGAGGATCGGAAGCGCGGAGGTGATGGTGGTGAGCAGCAGCGCGCCCAGCACCGCACCGAGCACCGTGCCGCTGCCACCGAAGATCGCGACCCCACCGACCACGACGGCGGCCACGACACTGAGTTCCTCGCCCGTACCGACGGAGGCGTTGATCGTTCCGAAGTACGACGCGTGCAGCACTCCGGCCAGCCCCACGAGCGCACCCGAGATCACGAACGCCGAGAACACCCGCTTGCCCGCCGGGATACCGGCCAGCCGAGCGGCGTCCGGGTTCGACCCGATGGCGTACAACTCGCGGCCCGACCGCCAGTTGTGCAACGCGTACCCCGCGACGGCCAGCACGACGAGCATGATCAACGTGAGGTTGGGGATGCCGAGCACCGAACCGCTGCCGAAGGCCAGGAAGTCGGGCGACATCTGGTCGGCGTTGATCTGCAACACCCCGGTGGCGCTGGCCCAACCGTGGTCGAGACCGCGGAACACGTACAGCGTTCCCAGCGTGACCACGAGAGCGGGCACCTTCGCCACTGTGCCACGAGCGCACCGTTGATCGCACCGCACACCGCGCCGAGCGCCATCCCCGCCAGCACGACGAGCAGCGTCGGCGTCTCCTGGTCGGCCAGGAACAGCTGCCCGGACAGGTAGGCCGTCAACCCCATCACCGAGCCCACGGAGAGGTCGATGTTGCGGGTGATCACAAGCAGGGTCTGCCCGATGGCGAGCAACCCGATGATCGAGGCGTTGAGGAAGAGGTCGTGCACGCCCTGGGCGCTGAGGAACGACGGGCTGACCACCGTCGTCACCGCCACCACGGCGACGAAGGCGCCGATGATGCTCAGCTCTCGCCCGGACAGCACTTCGCGGATGCGGCTCATGTCGCCGTCCCGTTCCCGGTAGCCGCGTACATGACGGACTCCTCTGTCGCTTCGTCGCCGGGCAGTTCGGCGGTGATTCGTCCTTCGTGCATGACGAGCACGCGATCGGCCATGCCGAGCACCTCGGGCAGCTCCGAGGAGATCAGCAGCACGGCCATCCCCTTCGCCGCCAGGTCGGACAGCAGTGCGTGCACCTCGACCTTCGCGCCGATGTCGATACCGCGCGTCGGCTCGTCGACGATGAGCACGGACGGCTCGGTCGCCAACCACTTGCCGAGCACGACCTTCTGCTGGTTACCACCCGACAGCGTGCCCGCCGGGTCGGAAAGGCGCCCGTACTTCAGCGACAGCTTCTCGCCCCAGCTGCGCGCGAGTTCTCGTTCCTTCGCCGCCCTCGTGAGCCCACCCGGCGAAACCTGACGCAGCCGGGCGAGTGCGGCGTTGCGCTCGATGGGAAGTTCCAGCACCAATCCCTGTTCCCTGCGGTCCTCGGGAACGAGGGCGAGTCCCGCGTCGATGGCCTTACGCGGATCGCCCTTCGGCAGCGCCTTGCCCTTCAGCGAGACGGAACCCGAGTCGTAGTCGTCCACGCCGAACACCGCGCGGGCCACTTCGGACCGTCCGGACCCGACGAGACCGGCCAGACCCACGATCTCGCCCTCACGCACGGAGAAGGAGATGTCGGCGAACACGCCCTCGCGCGTCAGGTTCCGTACCGACAGCACCTCGTCCCCGGCCGTGGTGTCCCGCTTCGGGAACAACTGCTCGACCGAACGGCCGACCATGTTGCGCACCAGCGTGTCCCGGTCTACCTCGTGCATGGCCGACGTCGCCACGAACGTGCCGTCGCGGAGCACCGTGACGCGGTCGCACAGCGCGTACATCTCGTCGAGCCGGTGGGAGATGAACAGCAGGGCCGCTCCGTCCTCGGCCAGACCGCGGGCCACGCGGAAGAGCCGTTCCGCCTCGACCGCCGACAGCGCGGCGGTGGGCTCGTCCATCACGATGATCCGCGCGTCCGACACCAGCGCCTTGGCGATCTCGATGATCTGCTGGTCGGCGATGGACAGACCCCTGGTCTGCCGCGCGGGATCGATCGGCACCCCCAGACGCTCGAACACCTCGGTGGCCCTGCGGTGCATCGTGCGCCTGTCGATACGGCGTCCGGGGCGCAGCGGCTGCCGCCCCATGAAGACGTTCTCCGCGACGGACAGATCGGGGAACTGGATCGGTTCCTGGTGGATGACGGCGACGCCACGTTGCTGGGCTTCGCGTGGTGCGCCGAAGCTCACCGGACGGCCGTCCATGAGTACCTCGCCGGTGTCCGGCTGGTGCTCGCCGCCGATGATCCGGACGACGGTCGACTTCCCGGCACCGTTCTCACCGGCCAGCGCGTGCACCTCTCCGGCCCTCAACGCGAGGGAAACACCGCGGAGCGCCCGGACGGCCTGGAACGACTTGGTGACGTCGACCAGCTCCAGCAACGGTGGTGCGGCGGAGTGTTCCGGTGCTCCCACCATGCCTCCTTCGTTGGAGTGATCGTGAAACGTTTCATTCACGAGGTGCGCCAAAGCTAAGGTAGTGCGGCCCAAGACGTCAAGATCCTGTGCTAACTTGCTCGTAACGACGGTTTCTCAGCGTGATGACGTGGTTGACACGTTTCAGCGCTTCAGTGCTTCAATGCTTCGGGGTCGAGGAGGGGCATGTCGCCGAGCATCAAGGACGTCGCCGAGCGCGCGGGTGTTTCCGTGGGCACCGTCTCCAATGTGCTCAACCACCCCGAGCGGGTCTCGGACACCACGCGCGCGGCGGTCCAGGCCGCCATCTCCGAGCTGGGCTTCGTCCGTAACTCCTCGGCCGCCCAACTACGGGCGGGCACGAGCCAGTCGATCGGGCTGATCGTGCTCGACATGACGAACCCGTTCTTCCAGTACGTCGCACGCGGTGTCGAGGAGGTGGCCGACGAGCTCGGCTACGCCGTCGTACTGTGCAATTCGGACGAGCAGGCTGCCAGGGAGAACCGCTACCTGCAGGTACTGGAGGAGCAGCGGGTCCGGGGTGTGCTCATCACCCCGGTGGAGGTCAGTTCCAAGCGGCTCGACGCGCTGCGTCGCCGCGGCACCCCGACCGTTCTCGTCGACCGCCACGACCCGAGGGTCAACTGCTGTTCGGTGGCGGTGGACGACGTGGCGGGCGGTGCCTTCGCGGGAGCACACCTGACCTCGCTCGGGCACGAACGCATCACCTACTACTCCGGCCCCTTGTCGCTGCGGCAGTGCGCCGACCGGCTCGCGGGACTGCGGCAGGCGGTGCAGGAGGCGGGACTGGACCCGGACCAGGCCGTGGACGTGGTCGAGGAGAAGGCGCTCAACGCGAGGACGGGCTACGCCGCGGCGAAAGCGCGGCTGGCGAGCGGCGACGACGACACCACCGCCGTGTTCTGCGCCAACGACCTCATGGCGCTCGGGGTGCTGCGCGCCGCGCTGAGCTCGGGCCGCAAGGTGCCGGACGACCTCGCCATCGTGGGCTACGACGACATCGAGTTCGCCGCCGACGCCACCGTGCCGCTGACCTCCGTCAGGCAACCGACACAGCAGATCGGTCGCGCGGCGGCGCAGCTCCTCGTCGAGGAGTGCGACCACCCGGACACGCACGCCCACCAGCAGGTGATGTTCAAACCGGAACTGGTGACCAGGGAGTCCACGACCCGCTGACGAAACACCGTGTCCGCACTTCCCGCACGCGTGTCCGCAGCCTACGGCGCGAACACGCGAACACCGGCTGCAAAGACCCGTACCCAACCTGCGGACACGCGTGCACAGCCTGCGGACACGATCCCTGGGCGGGCGACCCACCATCGGCGGAGGAGCCGATCCAGCCACACGGACCGAGGTGGGCCCGTTCGTGTGGCTCCTGAGCGCGGCCGGACCCGAAGGGCGAAACGCAACACGGCTACGGTTGGATTGGACCATGGCATCGGGTCAGGCGGACAGCAGCAGCGTGGCAACTCCCCGACCGGGGCACTACGAGATCGACATCGCGAACTCCACGGTCGCATTCACCACGAGACACCTGTTCGGGCTGCTCTCGGTGCCGGGAACGTTCGCCATCTCGGGGGGCACTGCGAACGTCGCCGAACCGATCACGGAGTCCGGCGTGGAGGTGGAGATCGACGCGGCGAGTTTCCGCACCCCCACACCGCTGCGCGACAAGGTCGTCCGCTCGGCGATGTATCTGAACACCGCCCGGTACCCCACGATCACCTTCAGCTCGAAGCAGTGGGACGGAGAAACCCTCACGGGCACGCTCACCGTCTGTGGGGTCGCAAGCCCGGTCGTTCTGCACGTCACGGAGTCGTCCGTGGACGAGCACTCCTTCACCGCCCGCGCGACGGCGCGTGTCGACCGCACCGACTTCGGCGTCACGGCGACGCGGGGGATGCTCGACCGTTACCTCGACTTCACTCTCACCGTGCGGTTCGTGAGGCAGTGAGCCGGAAGGCCCCCGCGGTCAGACGTACTCGGCGGTCTTCTGCGCACCGCTGGCGTCAGCCTGGAGTCGCGGGGCCGCCGAGCGGTTCGAAGTGGCCAGCAGGACCGCGACGGCGATCGCCTGGATACCGATGATCATGGCCTGGGTGACGGGGGCCTGGACGCCCAGCAGGACCATCGTCGAGTTGACCGCGAAGTGCACCGCGATCGAGGCGACGACGCCGGCGCGCTCGTAGGCGCAGCAGCACAGCATGGCCATCGGGACGGAGCTGGCCGCGAAGAGCACACCGCTCGGGGTCGTGAGACCGAGCTGGTTCTGGACGGTCCCGGTGATGAAGAACAGCGGCAGGTGCCACACGGCCCAGCTGACGCCCAGCACCAGGCCGACCTGGAAGCGGCCCGTCGACGCGCGCATCCTCGGGTAGGCGGTGCCGCGCCAGCCCGGCTCCTCGGACAGCGGGCCGGAGATCACCATCATGGCGAGGAACATCGCGGGGCCCTGGCTGTTCAGCACGTTCAGCGCGTAGTCGAGGCTCGGCGCGGGGCCGCCCGCCGCGTGCCCCAGGAACGCGCCCGCCAGCACGGTCGCCGAGGCCAGCACGAGCAGCACCGGCGCCCAGAGCAGGGTCCTGCTCCGGAACCGGATCGCGCGCTCCGGGGCTGGCTCACCGCGCCGCCCTCGACGGATTCGGATCACCAGTGCCGCGACCAGGGGACCGAAGGCGCCGAACAGGTAGGGCAGTACGGTGGGCGGGTTCATCGCCGGGCCGCCCATCCCGATCGCCGCACCCCAGGACGCCCAGCTGACGCCGAAGGCGATCGCCGTGAACAGGACGAGGTCGCTGCGGTACCTGCCGGTCGAAGGTGTCGAGGACATGCCGAATACTCCTTGTGTTGGGGTGCCAGGGGTTCGTAGCGGGAATCAGTCGCCGGTGACGGCGTGCAGTTCGCGGGCCAGCCAGGTGCCGACGAGGGTGAGCAGGCCGGAGTCGACCGGCTCGCGCAGCAGGCGGCGGTAGGAGCGCAGGGTGTGGTGCGCGGGGTCGTGGCGCAGGACGTGCGTGAGGCCGGGGACGCGGTGGGTCTCGGCTCCGCCCGGCACCAGCCGGGCGATCTCGGCCAGGTCGGCGGGGTCGACCTGGATGTCCTTGTCGCCGGTGACGGCCAGGACGCGGGCCTTCGCGGAGGCGAGGTCGTCGCGGGTGTCGTGGACGAGCATTTCGCGCAGCCACCGGGCGTTGACCGGAAACCCCGCGATGCGCGTCACGTCCGTGTCGGTCTTCTTGACGCGGTCGATGACGCGGTTGCCCACGGCCGCGAGCGGGCGCCGCAGCAGACGCACGGGTGCTGGCAGGCTCCGGACGATCGAGCGGGCCTGCCAGCGCAGGGCTTCCTCACCCAGGCGGGCGTAGCCGGCCAGCAGCACCACGGCCCGCACCTCCTGGTGGGCGGCGAGGGACATGGCGTGCAGGGCGCCTTCGCTGTGTCCGACGGCTCCGACGGCATCGGCGCGGACGGCGGGATGCGCGGCCAGAGCCCGCACCGCGGCCGCGGCGTCCTGGCAGTTGCCGGTGAAGCCCGTGGCCTGCCAGTCGCCAGGAGTGGCGCCGACCCCGCGCCGGTCGTAGCGCAGGGTGCCGATCCCCTCGGCCGCGAGTGCCGAGGCCAGTGACGGACCGAGGTTCGTCGGGAGTCTCGGCGTGTTGCCGTCACGGTCCAGCGGACCTGAACCGTGCAACAGCAGGACAGCGGGGTGCGGGCCACGTCCGGCGGGCAGCGTCAGCGTGCCGGCCAGGGGAGTCCCGTCGTCCGCGAGGACCGTCATGTCGAGGTCGGGCAACGCTTCGCTCCATCTCACTATGTTCTCAACATTGAGAACATTATCAGATATGAGATCATGGAGTCATGGCAACCGCAGATCTTCTTCTCCACCCCGTCCGTCTGCGCATCCTGCAGACCCTGCTGGGCTCCGGTGAGCTGACCACCGCCCAGCTCCGCGACCGGCTGCCCGATGTCTCCGCGGCGACGATGTACCGGCACGTCGCGGCGCTCACCGAAGCGGAGATCCTGGAGGTGGTACAGGAAAGACCCGTGCGCGGCACTGTCGAACGCAGCTACCGGGTCCGCCAGGACAAGGCCCTCGTCGACGACGACGCCCGCAACACCATGACCAAGGACGACCACCGGCGGGCGTTCACCGTCTTCGGCGGGGCCCTGCTGGCCGACTTCGACCGCTACCTCTCCCGTGACGACACCGAACCCGCCCGCGAGAACCTGCTCTACCGACAGGGCGCGGTCTGGATCACCGACGAGGAGTTCACCGAACTCGTCGAGGAGATCGAGGCCGCCGTCGAGCGCCGCGCCCATACCAGCCCTGGCGACGGCCGCACCCGCCACATCATCAGCCTGGTGCTGCTACCGGACAAACCCGCGTGACACCGGGTACACCGAAGCCCCTCCCACTGGTGTGACCGACTTTCGGCCCCGGCCCGTATCCCCTCGGACGACTCGGCGGCTCCGGCCGAGCTCGACAGCGAAGGTCCGGGCCGGGTGCCGGAGAACCCACCGGTTCCGGTCGGCCGGCCACGCTTCCCGCCACGGACGGGTGCCGCACAGCCCGAACCGCACTACGACGACTGAACGACTGAGACCCCAACTGAGCACCTAGACAAAGCAAAACGGCCCACCTCTGAATCGAGGTGGGCCGTTTCTGCAGCTCAGGAGCGTGGCCAGGGCCGGGGTCGAACCGGCGACCTTCCGCTTTTCAGGCGGACGCTCGTACCAACTGAGCTACCTGGCCAAAACGCCGGTGCAACACCGGAACGCCGTGGCGACCCTGACGGGACTCGAACCCGCGACCTTCGCCGTGACAGGGCGACGCGCTAACCAACTGCGCCACAGGGCCTTGCTATTGAGTTGTTCGTACTCCCAACGGGATTCGAACCCGCGTTGCCGCCTTGAAAGGGCGGAGTCCTAGGCCGCTAGACGATGGGAGCCCAGTCGGTTCGGCGAACCGATCGACCGTGCTCTCAGGTCCCCCTGGGAGCGATGACTAGTTTACGGTACGGGATCCACCCCTTTCAAAGGGGGGTCACTTAAGTCGCCATCACACCTCTGACCTGCATAAACGAGGCGACCATCGACCCTCGCACCGAGCCTGCCGCGGCAGCGGGCTTCGACACCTCGCACCGCCACCCCGGCCGATCTCCCCAACCACAACATCGTTACGCAAACCTTCCTGGCCGAACCCGAGCCGCGAGGACGTTCCGCGTCTTCGCTGTGGCATGGACCGGAAATGATTGCACCGCGTCCGGCGTCGCCAGTACCTTGACCGAGGACTGCCCAGGTGCCCGACCAGGGGGTGTGCACCTGGGCACCCGCAACGCGACCGCCCGGGGCACCTCGACCTCCCAGCTCAGTGCTGCACCGGGCTGCGCCCACTGTCGTCCGGGGCGAGCCCCAACATCTCCAGCAGCCGCGCGCAGTCCTCCGCTCCGGTGGCGCCGTGTGCGACGGCGATACGAGCTCTGCGGACCTGGTCATCCGAAATTCGCGGGCTCTCCTGGGCCGCCCGCTGCGCGGGTACTCCGCCGTACCCGCCGCCGTGTCCCTCTCCCTCGTACCGAAGGAGGAACTGCCGCACCTCGACCGACCCGTTCATGGCTCCTCCAGGGGCTCGACGTCAGGCCGCGAGGCTAACGACCACGAGGAAACGCCCGCAGCCCCCCGGAGAGTGAACTAATGAACACGGAGAGTGGCGACAAGGACAACCTCGATCGCGTGGGTCATGAACAGAACCCCACTACCGGGTAACGGCTCCGCAAGCTTTTTTCGTTCCAACACTCGCGATCGTGCTGGAGCTCGTGTAACAATCGACGTGCTGACACACCCCCGGTCAGCGCCTGTGGAGATCCCCTCCGGCCCCCGCGTTCCTCCCCCTGGCGCGGGGGCCTCTCCATGTCCGGCCCCGG
Source organism: Saccharomonospora cyanea NA-134 (assembly GCF_000244975.1). NCBI lineage: Bacteria > Bacillati > Actinomycetota > Actinomycetes > Pseudonocardiales > Pseudonocardiaceae > Saccharomonospora > Saccharomonospora cyanea. The sequence goes on from NZ_CM001440.1 coordinate 5,103,699, forward strand.
TTTCCTCCACCCCCGGTGACCGCCGCAGGATGTGCGCAAGACCACAGATTACCGATCGCCGAGACACAACCGTTATCGTGTGGGCGTGCCTCTTCCCTCATTCGGACGCAGCCGAAGCTCGAACCGGGCCGCGACCCCAGCGCGCCGCACCGACAGGCCGAAGCCTGCGGCTGACGAGCCGGCCGCCGACGATCCCGAGCTGTCCAGCTACCTCGCGGCGTTGGCTCCCGAGAGCGATCTCGAGAGCACCGGCTCCGGGCGGCGGTTCGGGGAAGCGCAGGTCTACCAACTGAGGTTCAGCCTCGCCGCGGGCCAGCAGCTCAAGGAGCTCGCCTCGCAGCTCGGCACCTCCCCCCAGGCCCTGGCCCAGGAATGGGTACTGGAACGCCTCGCGAGCGAGGCGGGCTCCCAGAGCGCTCCCCGGACGCGGCAACAGCCCCCCGCCCCGCAACCGGCCGCGCAGGAGTTCCCCGCAGGCGAGCCCGCAGAACCCACGGGGTTCGCGGAGCCCGCGACCGAGGAGTTGTTCCTCGACCAGCACCAGTGGCCCAGCGAACCGGTGCGCGGCCACCACGGCTGACCGCGACGCTCGAACCCCGACACGAAAACGAGCCCCCGCCGATACGGCAGGGGCTCGTTCGTCGTCAGTGGGGGCGACTCAGGTCCTCAGAGGGCCCGCACCCTCTGAGCCTGGGGGCCCTTCTGGCCCTGGCCGACCTCGAACTCCACACGCTGGTTCTCCTCCAGCGTGCGGAAGCCGCGTCCTTCGATCTCCGAGTAGTGAACGAACACATCGCCCTCACCGCCGTCCTGGGCGATGAAGCCGAAACCCTTCTCGGCGTTGAACCACTTCACAGTGCCTTGCGCCACCGCTGTACTCCTCGTTGCTGTTCCGCATGGTCGCCGCCGAAGCGACGTCCTGGCCGTCCCGGGCGGTTCCAACGAGACGAGCGCGTGAGCGTGTTCGGCTAACGGCTCGCGTCAGAAGTTCCGCGAGTGTGAAGCCACGAACACGCAAAACGACGGCCACCGAAGAGCCTACCGGCATTTCCGGGTTTGCGAACCCCTTTATGGCTTGGTTGGCCCAACCGGGCGGATCATGGGCGGGGATGTTGCGCGAACACCGCCGTCCGCGACCACACACTCGGTCACATCTCGCTCCCGCCACGCTCGATCACAACTCGCTCTCATCCCCCCGAAGCGGGAACACGGAGAGAAGCCGCAGACGTCATCTATAGGGGTGAATCGACACGAAGGTGTGAGAGTGATCACTCGCCCTGAGGGGCAACGAACAGTCATTCCACGACGTCAGCCAGGTACGCGGGGAGAAGGGGACCACATTGACGGACTCGATGCCGGCATCCAGAAGAAGACCACTCACGCTCTTGGCCTTCGCGCTCGTCGCGATCCTGGGACTGGCGGCATGCACCGGTTCCGGGGGCGGCAGCAGCACGGCTCAGGGCGCGCCGAACGGTGACGGCACGTCGACGGACTCGTCGGCGTCGGTCTCCCTCGAACCGGGTGCCGGAAGCGACGACGTCGCCCCGCGCGACCCGGTGTCGGTGACCGTGCAGAACGGCACCATCACCGAGGTCGCTCTCACCAACCCCGAGGGCGAGGAAGTCGAGGGGGAGCTCTCGGAGGACAAGACCAGCTGGTCGGTGGCCGAGCCACTCGGCTACGGCAAGAAGTACACGTGGTCGGGCAGCGCCAAGGGCGCGGACGGCAAGGCCGTGCCGATCAAGGGTTCGTTCACCACGGTGAGCCCGTCGGCCACCAACGGCGTGTCGTCCCTCATCGGCGACGGCAGGACCTACGGCATCGCCATGCCGATCCGCCTGGAGTTCGACGCGCCTGTGAAGGACAAGGCCGCGGTCGAGAAGGCGCTGCACGTCGAGACCTCGCCGGAGAACGAGGGCTCGTGGGCGTGGCTGTCCGACAACGCGGTCCACTGGCGCCCGAAGGAGTACTGGCAGCCGAACACAGAGGTGAAGGTGCGCGCCGACCTCTACGGGGTGAACTTCGGCGACGGCGTCTACGGCGCCAACGACCTCTCGCTGGACTTCTCCATCGGCCGTGCCCAGATCGCGAAGGGCAACACGCAGACCCACCGCTTCGAGATCTACCGCGATGGTGAGAAGGTGGCCGACTACCCGGCCAGCTACGGGCGCGAGTCCGATCCCAACCTCGTCACGCGCAGCGGTGTGCACGTCGTGATGAGCAAGCACGACAAGTACTTCATGAACAACCCGGGCTACGGCTACGAGGACTTCGAGGTCGACTGGGCGGTGCGGCTCTCCAACAACGGTGAGTTCACGCACTCGGCGCCGTGGTCGGTCAAGGACCAGGGGAACGCCAACGTCTCCCACGGCTGCATCAACCTCTCGGCGACCGACGCCAAGGCGTACTTCGACAGCGCGCTGCCGGGTGACCCCGTGGAGATCACGGGCAGTACGCAGGAACTGCAGGAGAGGGACGGTCTCTACTACGACTGGATCTACTCCTGGGAGGAGTGGCAGTCGTTCTCGGCTCTCGACAGCTGAGCACGGTCGAGACCCGATGTGGCGGTGGCCGCTTTACGCGACCACCGCCACGTTTTTCTCGCAGGCCCCGGTTAGCGTGATGACCGTGAGCGCAATCGCACAGAACTGGCCTCCCGTCGAGGTGGAGGTTCCGGCTCCGCACCCGGACGCGCCCTCACCGGGCGCCGAACTGCCCGTGCACTACAGCCACTGCTTCGGCTGCGGCGACGAAGTGGAGTCCGGGCTGCGTATCCGCTCGACCGTCGGCGACGGCCACGTGGTGGTCTCGACGTTCACCGTCACCAAGGGTCATCAGGGTGCGCCGGGACTCGCCCACGGTGGTCTGCTGACGTGTGCGTTCGACGAGGCGCTGGGTACCGCGGCGGGCCATCTGCTGCGCGTTCCCGTGGTGACCGCCAAGCTCGAAACCGACTTCCGCCAGCCGGTGCCCGTGGGATCGACGCTGTACATCACCACGAAGCTCGACGGCGTCGCGGGCCGCAAGGTCTACGTCAGCGCCGAGGGCAGGCTCGACGCTTCCGACGGCCCACTGGCGGTCGAGGCGCGGGCGTTGTTCGTCACCGTCGGTGTGGAGCACTTCATCGAACACGGTGACGTCGAACAGTTGCAGGAACTCGGCGAGCGCCACTCCGACTGGGACATCAACCCCTGATGTTCTTCGCCGTCCTCAGCGTCCTGATCATCGTCGTCCACCTCTACCTCTGGAAACGGCTGGTCAAGGACACGACCCGGCCCGGGAGCCGGGCCCGCCGGGTGGGCACGATCGCGCTCGCGGTGTGCGTGACACTGATGGTCGCGGCGTTGTCACTCGGTACGAGCGTGTCACCGGACATCGCCCGATGGTTCGCCTGGCCCGGCTACCTGTGGCTGGCCATGTTCTTCTACCTGCTGCTGGCCCTGCTCGTGCTGGAGTTGCCGCGGCTGGCCCTTCGCAGGTGGCTGCGCGAGGACACCGGCGACCCCGCGGCCCCGAACACGGACACGGACACGGACACCGAGTCGGTCGGCGCACCCGGAGCGGCCCCGGCGCGGGCGCCGCGCGTCTCCCGCAGGACCGCACTGTCGCGGGGTTCGGCGGCACTCGCCGGTGTGGTCTCGCTCGGCCTGGTGGGCTACGGCGCAGGCGTGGCGATGGGTCCGCCGACGATCACGCGCGTGCCGATCACACTGCGCAGACTCGACCCGCGCGTCGAGGGCTGCCGCATCGCGTTGATCAGTGACGTGCACCTCGGACCCATCATCGGCCGGTCGTTCACCCAGCGGATCGTCGACCTGGTGAACGCCGAGAACGTCGACGTCGTCGGCATCGCGGGCGACCTCGTGGACGGCGACGTGGCCGACCTCGCCGACGCGGCCGCGCCGCTGGCGGATCTCCGCAGCACGCACGGCACCTTCCTCGTCACCGGCAACCACGAGTACTACGTCGGCTACCAGCAGTGGATCGACTTCGTGCCGGAGCTCGGCATCCGGCCGCTGCGCAACGAACGCGTGGAGATCCGGCACCGGGGCGGTGTGTTCGACCTCGCGGGCATCAACGACGCCACCGGCTACCAGTGGCAGGACCCCGGGGACGTCGGCGAGGCACTCGCGGGACGGGACACCGAGCGGGCCGTCGTGCTGCTCGCCCACCAACCCGTCGACTTCGACGACGCGGTGCGCCACGACGTGGACCTGATGCTGGCCGGGCACACCCACGGCGGCCAACTCTCCCCCTTCGAACTGGCCGTCAGCCTCCAGCAGGGCGCCGTGGCCGGGTTCTACCAGCGTGAGAACACGAAGATGTACGTCACGCGCGGGGCGGGGTTCTGGGGCCCGCCCGTGCGAGTGGGGGCACCCCCGGACATCACGATCGTCGAGCTGCGCCGCGCGTGAGTCGCCGGCTCACGTGAGCGTGCGCGGGCGGACCGCGTTGGCCCGGTCGACCAGGGCGATCCGCGTCTGCGAGTCGTCCGCCAACCGCGCCAGAGTGCGGTAGCGGCGCTCCAGCGCGAACCGGAGATCGCGTTCGGCGAGTGGGCTGCCGAAGATCATGGTGCCCGCGCCGGCCTGCTGCCCCGCACGCAACCAGTCGAACGCCGCCTCCAGCACCTCCGCCTCCAGACGCGTCCTGCGTTCGACGTCGAGATCCAGGCGGCCGAGCTGCGCGGCAGCGTGCACGAGGTCGGCCTCGGTGATCTGGTGGGCGCCTTCCACGAACCGCGTCTTGATCTTGATGGCCGCCACCTGGGCGGCCACGTGGTGCGTCGACGACGCGGGCACCGATTCCAGCACCTCGATGGCGCTCTGGCGGCCGCCCTGCGCCAGGTACACGCGCGCTAGCCCGAAGGCGGCACTGACGTAGGACCGGTCCGTGCGCCACACCAGCTCGTACAGCCGCGACGCCTTGAAGTAGTCCCCCACCGCCTCGGCGGTCACGGCCAGGGCGAGCTTCGGCGCGATCTCACCGGGAAGCTCGTCGTACACGGCCTCGAACGCCACGTGGGCCACCCTCGACCGTCCTCCGGCGAGTTCGATCAGCCCCTTGTACCAGTCGACCCGCCAGTCGTGCGGGAAGCCCGACTTGATGGCGAGGTACTGCGCGGCCTGCAACTGCCGGTGTGCCTCCACGAGCTCGCCCAGCTCGATGCGGGCCCTGACGATCCGCAGCCGGACCTCGATCGACTCCCTCGGCGCGTTCGCCAGCGCCGTGATCGCGGTCTGCGGCCCCGCCGACAGCAGCGTGGCCAGCACCCCCGCGCCGGGGTCGTCGGTGTCCACCTGCGGGATGGGCAGCCCCGCGACCACCTCGTCGGGATCGGGCAGCGGGGAACGCCCGCCGCGTTCGGGAACCACCAGGTCGACACCGAACGTGTTGGTCTCCGGACCGAACACCCTGGACGCGCCCGGCCTCGGCTTGCCGGTGCCCATCGCGAGGATCTCGCGCAACACGCCCGTGAGCTGGTCGGTCATGTCCTCCGCGGAGATGAACCGACGGTCGGGATCGACGTGCGTGGCCCTGCGCAGGAACCGGTAGTAGCTGTCGAAGAGCCGGAACAGCGGGACCTCGTCCCTGCCGGGCAGCGTGGTCTTGTACTTGCTGGTGTAGCCGGTGAACTCGAAGCTCAGCACCGCCAGCGTGCGCCCGACGGTGAACAGGTCCGACGCCACCGAGGCACCGTGCGTGGCCAGCTCCGGAGCGCTGTACCCGCTGGTGAAGAACAGCGGGCTCTCGTAGTCGTCCATGCGCCGCACGGCACCGAGGTCGATCAGCTTCAACTGCTCGTGCGTCTGGATGACGTTGTCCGGCTTGAGGTCGCAGTACAGCAGCCCCTGGTTGTGGAGGTAGCCCAGCGCCGGGAGGATCTCCAGCCCGTAGGCGATGACCTGCGCGATCGGCAGCGGCTCCGCCCGGCCGCTGCGTTTGTGGTGTTCCAGCGCGAGCTGCCGCAGCGACTGCCCGCCGACGTACTCCATCACGATGTAGCCGACGGAGTTGCCGGTGTCCGGGTCCGGGTGCTCGACGAAGTTGTAGATCTTGACGATGTTCGGGTGCTCGACCTCGGCGAGGAACTTGGTCTCGTTCACCGCCGCGGCGACGGCGTTGGCGTCGCCGGTGTTGATGAGTCCTTTCAGGACCACCCAGCGCCCGCTGACGTTGTGGTCCTTGGCGAGGTAGATCCACCCGAGGCCGCCGTACGCCAGCGCGCCGAGCACCTCGTACTGGCCGCCGACCATCTCGTGCGGTCGCAGCTTCGGCAGGAACGAAAAACGCGTGCCGCACTTGTCGCACGTGCCTTCGGGACGTCCGGGCACGCCGTCGCGCCCACGGCCGACCTTCGTACCGCAGTTGCCGCAGTACCGTTTCTCCTCCGAGACGACCGGGTTCTCCAGCACGGCCTCGGCCGGGTCGCGGTAGGGCACGGCGGGCACGTCCACGAGCCCGGCGCCGAGCCGACCTCGCCGCGACTTGCGCGACGACGTCCGGCGCGACCTACCCGGGTAACTTCCGGTGCCGGTTCCGGTGCCCGTCCCGGTTCCAGTGCCGGTCCCGGTACCCGTCCCGGTCCCGGTGCCGGTGCCCGTCGAGATCGAGCCGCTCGTGCTGCGCGGCAGCACACTCTCCGTGCCCGGATCGGGAAGTTCCTGCGGCGTGCTGGGTTCGGCCGGTGGCTTCGGCGGCGCGATGAACGTCGTCGCGGGTGCCTTGCCCGCGAGCACACTCGTCGGCTGCGGCCCCGGAGGCTGCGGGGGTACCTGCTGCTGGGCCTGCACCTCACGCGCTTCGGGCACGTGTGGTGGACGGGCGTGCTGAGGTGGCCTCTGCCCGTCCCGGTGTGACCCCGGGGACGCATCCGGCCGGCCGGTCGGAACACCGGCCTCGTCCGGCGCGGCATGCCGAGGACGGCGTGGCTCATCCGACACTGCTACCTCCGAAAGGTCTCACCGGTACTTGGGGCTGGGCGGGGAGGCGGCCCCCAGGTCCTCGCGCAGCCAGCGGTTGTAGCTCTCCTGCCACGCGCCGCCACGGACCCTCTCCAGCACCGAGTTCACGTACCGCACCATGTCCTCGTTGTCCTTGGGGACACCGATCCCGTAGTACTCCTCGGTGAACCGGTCGCCGACGATCTTCGTGCCGGTCCGGTCCTGTGCGCGCATGCCCGCGAGGATCGTGTCGTCGGTCGACACCGCCGCGACCTGACCCTGCTGGAGCAGCACCAGGCAGTCGGACCAGTCGTCGACGGCCACCGGGATGGGCTTCGGCGTGCTGTTCGCGATGTTCCGCAGCGACGTCGAGTCGCGGGTCGCGCACACGCGCTTGCCCCCGAGGTCGGAGATGTCGCGCGCCGTGGAGTCGGCACTCACGAGCACGCGCTGCCCCGCCACGTAGTACACCGTCGAGAAGTTGATCTGTTCGAGGCGTTCGCACGTGATGGAGAACGTACGCACGACGATGTCCACGTCACCGTTTGCGAGCGCATCGACCCGCTCGGCGGAGGAGATGGCCTTGAACCGGACGGCGTCGGGATCACCGAAGAGAGCTCGCGCGATCTCCCTGGCGATGTCGATGTCGAACCCGTGCAGCTCACCGGTCTCGGGATCGGAGAAGCCGAAGAGGAACGTGTTCTGGTCGACCCCCGCGATCAGGTGACCACGCTGCCTGATCTCGGCCATCGTCGAGGAGGCCGGGATGGAGGAGTCGGGCGGCAGACTCGCGGTGGGGTCACAGTCGTCGTCGACGGCACCGGCCGCGCCGAGTTCCGGATCGATCTTCGTGTTGGCCGGCATCGGCTGCCGCACCGAGCCGACCGGTGCGGGATCGACGGGTTGCGTGACCGTCGAGCAGCCCGCCAGCGCCACGGCGAGCAGCGACGCCAGCAGGCCGCCTCGGGTCCGGGTCCGGGTTGTCATCAGCGATACTCCCGCAGACGTTCGCGAATACCGAGTGTGGCGCCGAGCGCGGCGATGACCGACAGCAGTGCGTAGGCGGGGGCGAGCAGGGTGAGCGCACCGGCAGCGGCGGAGGTGTTCTCCACGAAGTCCCGCCTCGCCGAGTCGATCGACGCGGCGAGTTCGCTGTCGACCCGGCCGAAAGCCGTGGCGGGGCTGCGCTCGTCCGTGCCGTCGATCGCGAGCAGCACCGCCTGGCGGTGCTCGCCGCCGTCGTCGAGTTGACGCACCCGACCGTGGGCGTCCAGCCAGGCCGCCGCGTGGTCGGCGGCGGCCCGCAGGGACGTGTCCGACTCGGTCTCGGCGATGGCCTCGCCGAGGAGACCACCGCGCCCGTCGACCCCCGCGAACCGCCGGAACTGCTCGGTGAAGCCCTGCTCGTACTCCTCGCCCCCGCCCCGAGCGACCAGGGCGAGGGTCTCGTCGGCACGGGCCTGGAGAGCGGCGATGCGCGCACGGACCAGCCGGTCGGCCTGCTCCGTGCCGTCCTCACGACCACTGCCCGCGTACACGCCCTGGATGATCAGCGCCACGGCCGTCCACAACACCAGCAGTGCCACCGCGCCCGAGGACACCAGGAGACCGACGTTGAACACCCGGTTCGTCTTGCGTTTCACATAGACCTGGGCGTAGCCGAGAGCGCCGACGAGAGCCGCCAGCGCCAGGGCGACGAACCACGGGAAGCCCGTCGCGTCGTCCTGTTCGTCGGCGAGCCTGCGCGCGTTGATGTCGTAGAGCTCCTCCGCGGCGGGCAGGATGGTGGAGCGCAGCAGCTCGGACGCCTCCCGCAGGTAGGCCGCGCCGACGGGGTAGCCCTGGCGGTCGTTGGCCTTGGCGGTGGCGATGAGGCCGGTGTAGACCGGCAACTGCCTGCTGAGGATGTCGACCTGTTCGGCGGCCTCCGGGATGCCCGCGGAGTCGGACGCCGCCTTCGCCAGCGCCGCACCCGCCTTGGCGATGTCGGTCGCATAGCGTTCGCGCAGAGCCGCGGGCTCGGTCCCCGGCGTCAGAAACGCCGTGGCGGCCGTGGCGTCGGCGTCGGACAGCGACCGGTACACCTCCTGGGCGGCCGCGGCGAGTGGTTCCCTGTGCTCGACGAGCGTGTCCACGCTGTCGTCACGGCTCTGCATCGACAGGGTGCCGACCAGTCCGGTGAGCAGCGAGAGAACCACGATGCCGACACCGACGAGCGAGAGCTTGCCCGGCGTCGTGGCCGCCGACCGTGCCATACCGCGCACCAGCTCGGCAGGGAGATCGAGCAGCCCGGCGAGTCCCGACCTCGGACCGCGGTTCGCAGGCGGTTCCGAGCCGGCGCGCGCCACGGCGGCCTCGGGGCCGCCACGCGGCACGGTGCTCGTCATCGCGTTCCTCCACCCAGTCTCGGCACGCGCAAACCGTATCCGAGACGGCCCGGCCGCGAGTGCGGAGTCCGGCAAGAGACCGAGGATCGTGCTGCTGCTGTGATCAGCACGATCACCGGTCGTGAAGTCGTCCGCGTGGTCTCGCCGCCGACCGGGCGATCATGAGAGTCTGCAGCGGTGAGCTACGCGCATTGGGAGATCGTGCCGACCCGATGGAAGGACAACGACGTCTACGGGCACGTCAACAACGTCGTTCACTACTCCTTCATGGACACGGTGATCAACAACTGGCTGATCGGGCAGGGTGGTCTCGACATCCACGGCGGCGGCGTCATCGGGCTGTGCGTCGAGTCGCACTGCAACTACCACGCCTCGGTGTCGTACCCGGAGAAACTGTCCGTGGGACTTCGGGTGGGCCACCTCGGCCGGTCGAGCGTGCGCTACGAGGTCGGCCTGCACCGTGAGGACGCCTCGGACCTGGTGGCACAGGGACACTTCGTGCACGTCTTCGTCGACCGGGAGACACGGCGTCCCGTGGAGATCACCGGTGAGCTGCGGGAAGCGCTGAAGAGGCTGATGGTCAGCTGAAGATCCCGAGGGCCCGCCCCGTATCCTACGACTGGTCGTAGACATCGGGAGGGCCAGTGATCAGTGGGTTCGCCGTCGCGATCGCGGTCTGCGCGCTCGCGGTCGCCGTCTGGAGCTTCGTGCTCGTGGCCGTCAACCGGCCGCCCACGCGCTCCCTGCTGTTCGGCCTCGCCGCCGTGGAGGCGCTGCTGCTCGTCCAGGTGGTGATCTCCGTGGTGCTGCTGGTCTCGGGGCAACGCCCCGGCAGCATGGTCACCTTCCTCGCCTACCTGGTCGGAGTGCTGCTGGTACTGCCGCTGGGCACGGTGTGGGCGCTGGCCGAACGCACCCGGTCGAGCACGGCGGTGCTGGGCGTCGCCTGCGTCACCGTGCCCGTGCTGATCCTGCGGATGTACCAGGTGTGGGAGGGCGCAAGTGCCTGAGCGTGAACCCGAGCCCACCGCGGCCCCGCCCGCCACCGCGAGCGGGCCGGGACGGGTGCTGATCGCCGTCTACGCGATCTTCGCCGTCGGCGCCACGTCCAGGGCGGCGGCGCAGATCGCCACCCGCTTCGACGAGGCACCCGTGCCCTACGCACTGTCCGCCCTCGCCGCCGTGGTGTACGTGCTCGCCACCCTGGCGCTGGCGAAACGGGGTGTCGGGTGGTGGCGCGTCGCCGTGACGGCGTGCGCCTTCGAGATGACGGGTGTGCTCGTGATCGGCACAGCCAGTCTGCTGCTGCCCGACGCCTTCCCCGACGCGACCGTGTGGTCCAACTACGGGATGGGCTATCTCTTCATTCCCCTGGTGCTGCCCGTCTTCGGGCTGTTGTGGTTGCGCCGCACCGCGCCGCGACGGTAGGTGTGGTGGCGCGTCCGGTTCGTTCGCGGAGCTCCTCGCGTGCGACGCGCTCTCGACGCCGGCTCGGCTGACGGGACGGCTTCTCTTCGTTCACCTGAGCGAACGAAGTGGATCGCTTCGATGTCGGTGATTGGCCCCACAGCTGCTACACGCTGGTCGTATGCCCCGACAACACACCTCCAGAGCGGGCCGAGCCCGAACCTCTCTGCCTCATGCTCTGTCCGCCCTGATCATCGGCGCGACCCTGCTGGCCCCGTCCGGCATCGCCGCAGCCTCGGGTCCGGCACAGCCCGGCGGCTCCCCGGTGAACCACCAGCCCGGTGATCCGGGCACGACCACTTTCGACGTCTTCAGTGACATCCAGGGTCACCTCGACGACTGGGACGCGGTGCTCACCGACGCCGAGCGGGCCGCACCCGGTTCCGCCGCCACGGTGATCAACGGCGACATCGTCGACCGCGGATACGCCGAGGAGTACGACGCTGTCCGCGCGGTCATGGACGATCACGACCGCGACCAGCCGCTGCTGGCCACGTTCGGCAATCACGAGGCGTACGCGCCTGCCTGGTGTGACCAGCAGACGCTGTGCCAGCCCACCTGGCCCAACGGTTTCACACCCGAGGACCTCTACGGCACCTTCTCCGACTTCGCCGGGCGCGACAGGGTCTACGGCGAGGTGGTCGTCGACGGCGTTCCCCTGATCGGGATCGGACCCGACCAGTTGATGTGGTGGGAGGACCCGAACCTCGACGACCACGTACACATCGGCCCGGAGCAGCTGGCGTGGTTCCGTGACCGGGTGGAACATCACGGACGCACCGGCAAGCCGTTCTTCGTCTTCGCGCACTACCCGTTGTCCGACACCGTGACCCAGTCGGACGGTGACGCGGGCCGTTACCACCTGATGGAAGAGGAGATCCGTGAGATCCTCGGTGACCATCCCCAGGCGGTCCTCTTCTCCTCCCACACCCACGCCGACATCAGCCGGGACTGGTGGGCCACCCGGGTGCGGGTTCCCGGCGGCCACCCAGACGGCTTCACCGCGGTGGACACCGGCGCGGTGCTGAACCACCAGTACATCCAGGTCACCACCGGCCCCGAGGGTGCCGTCGTCCGCGCGCGCGACGCGCGCAGCGGCAGTGTGATCAACGAATTGACAGTCGAGAGGGCCGACCGCGGTCGTGGGCGGACGACGCTCACCCTGGAGACAGCCGTCGAGGCCGTGCAGCCGGGCGAGACGGTGGACGTCACCGCCTCGGTGGCCCACATCGGCAACGGGACGCTCGGTGGGGCGACCGTCGAACTCACCCTGCCGGACGGCTGGAAGACCGAAGAAGGGACGACACGCTCCGTCGGCCCGGTCACCGCGGGAGAGCGGGAGAAGCTGAGCTGGACTCTGAGGGCATCGAAGACCTCCGGCAACGCCCGGGTCGGCGTCCTGGCACGGGACAGGGCCGGGCGGGAACTGGCCCGAACGACCCTCGACGTGGAGGTCGCCACGGCTCCGAACGGCGAGACCCGCGTCTCCGACCTGCCGTTCCTGACCGAGACCAACACCCACGGTCCGGTCGAACGCGACCGCACCAACGGCGGACCGGCGCCCGCCGACCGCGGAGCGATCACGATCGGCGGAAAGACCTACGAACACGGAATCGGCATGCTGGCACCTGCCTCGGCCACCGTCTACACGGGCGGACGGTGCTCGTTGCTGACCGCGGAGGTCGGGCTGGACGACGACATCCCCCAGGGGTCGCAACGACGCCCCCTCCCCGGCGACGACCTCGGGGACGTCGTCTTCGTCGTCGAGGCCGACGGCCGGGAGGCTTACCGCAGCGACGTGGTCCGGCAGGGCGACCGAGCTGTGCCGGTCGTGGCCGACATCGACGGTGCCGACACGGTGCGGTTCATCGCCGAGGACGCCGACGGCACCTCCTCGTGGGACTACGCCGACTGGGGTCACGCGACGCTGACCTGCACGGGCTGATCCCGTGTCGGCCGAGTCCTAGCGAGTTCCAGGACGAGGGACCGCATGGTTCGACCCGACTTCGATCACCACGTCCGCGGTGGTTGAAGTCGGGTCAGCCGCGACGGTGGCTCGCGCTCACCAGAACACCGCGACACCGATGTTGACCAGTGTCAACCCGGCGAGGGTGTAGAACAGCCCCTGCGCGCCCTGCGGCCTGCGCCAGAGGATGTGCGCGAGCACCAGCACGATCACCGCGATGCCGAGCTTGACCGCGATCTTGGTGTTGTCGACCTCGTTGTCCACCAGTCCGGCCGAGGCGATCCCGGTGAGGGCCACACCCGTGAGCACCTGCGCGCCCGCGCCGGACATGAGCACCATGCCGCTGGGCGACTGTGCCGCGGTCAGGCGCATCACCACACCGGCGACGATGAGGGCCATGCCGAGCAGGTGCAGAACGACCAGAATGTCGTAAACGATGTTCATGGCGGCAAGATACTACATGTTGTAGTAACTAACGGAGCGGCACAGCGAAGATGCTCACCGAAGTCGCGAGCGCGACCAACAGCAACGCACACGCCAGCGGCCACACCCACGGGAACGCCGTTCGCTCCGGCTGCCGCAACCTGCGGATACGCGCCTCGACGTGCGCGGCGGCCCCCGCGACGGCCAACGCCCCCGCCGGGGTGCCCGCCGCGCCGTTGGCGTGGAACCGCTCCAACGCGCTCGCCAACGGTTCACGGCCGTGCTGCCGGGCGGCCCTGTCGTCGGCGCACATCTCCACGAGCAGCTCGATGGTGGAACACACGCGGGTCAGCACCCGGCTGGACGGAAGCAGTCGTCGCAACGCCTGGAAGGGCGCGATCACGAGGTCGTGGCGCTCACGCGCGTGGGCGCGTTCGTGGGCGAGGACGGCGTCCAGTTCCACCTCGCTGAGCAGGCGTCGCGCTCCCGCGCTGACCACGATGCGGGGGTGCCTGCCCGGCACGCAGTAGGCCACCGCGATCGGGTGGTCCACCACGAGCGCGTCCGAGTTCGGCTGCGCCACGAGCTGCAACAGCAGCCGGTGCCGCGCCCTCGCGCGCGCCGTGCTGCGGAAGGACAGGAGCTGGTTCACCACGAGCCACGCCCCCAGCAGCAGCCCGGCGGCGACGGCGGCCAGGTGCCAGGCGTCGAGCTCCGACCACCGGCCCGGCAGGTCGAGCAACGCGGGGAAGAACCCCTGGCGGAACGGGGCGAGCCCGAACCCGAGCAGGATCCCCACCGTGGAGATCACGAACGTCAATCCGCTGATCTGCCACAACACCAGGGCCGGTCGCGGGTGGGCATGGGTCCAGCGGCTCCGCAACAACCACACCATCACCGCGACGGCGACGGCCGCCGCCGCGACCTGATGCCCGACGAGGATCACGTCTGCTCGCCCTGCCGCTCGGCCTCCGGGGCCGCGTCCCCGCTGAGCAACGCCTTGCGCAGCGCGTCGGCCTCGTCGCTGGTCACCGAGTTCGCGAAGTGCACCAGCGCGGAACCACGGTCGCCGCTCAACTCCAGCGCTTCGAGCATCAGCTCGGCGACGTAGGCCTCCCGCCCGGCCGCGGGCCGGTACAGCCACGCGCGGCCCTCCCGGCTGCGCCGCACGACTCCCTTGCCCGTCAACCGGGTCAGGACCGTCATCACGGTGGTGTAGGCGAGCCCGCGATCACCGAGCGCGGCGTGAACGGCACGCACACTGACGGGTTCGTCGCGTGCCCAGAGCACCTCCATCACCGCGCGCTCCAGTTCTCCGAGCCTAGCCACGTCCACCCCTTCGCCTATCGATCCGTCAAAGATTGAACCACGACGGGCAGGCGGCGGGGCAGGTCACCAGCGCCGGTCGGCGGGCATAGGCTTCAGCCCATGATCACCGTGGCGGCCGAGGACTCCGGCTCGCTCGACGGCCGGGAGGTCGCGGCGCTGTACGGCTCGGCCGGCTGGTCGGCCTACACGCGGAATCCCGACTCCCTCGTACGCGCACTCGCCGGATCGCACCGCGTCGTCACCGCCCGACAGGAAGCGTGACTCGTCGGGCTGGCGCGGTCGGTGTCGGACGGGGCGAGCACCGTCTACGTCCAGGACGTCCTCGTCCACCCGGACTGTCAACGACACGGCGTCGGACGCAAGCTCGTCACGACGCTGCTCGACCTTTACCCCGGTGTCCGGCAGCGCGTCCTGCTCATCGACGCCGAGCCAGGCCAGCGCGTGTTCTACGAATCACTCGGGTTCACCGAGATCCACGACCTGAGAACGCCGCTGCGTAGTTTCGTCAGCTTCCGTTGAGCCTCCCCGCGAGCGCACAGGCCGGGACGGACGGAACTTCCACGCACGACGAAAGGCCGTCCATACCCCTCCCCCCGGAAGAGTGAGGGTCTTCCAAAGAGCCGACCAACCCAGCGGCTCGATGCGAAGATCGCCGCGCATTCGAGCATCTGGGGGGTCAATGTCGGTCAGTGACCTGGCCTCTGCGGTCGATCGTGTGCTGGCCCTGCGGCCGACACCTGCATTGCAGGAAGCGAGCGGCTGCCTCGACGAGGCCGCGAACGTGCTCGGGACCATCGCTACCGGCAGCGCGGCGCCCGAACTTGCTGAGGCAGTCGAGGGTCTGCTGCGAGCGCGCGAGGAACTTGCCCGGGTTCAGCAAACGTGCAGCGCACTCGGCGAGGTTCTCGGGCGGTACCTGGCCGACATCGGGGTCGGGCGGTCGGACACCGCATCATCGACAGTGGCCCGGCCCTCTCCCACCACGCCACATGCCAAGCCAGTCGAGGCTTCGAAACAGGCCCTGATCGCCGAGCTCCAGCGCCAAGGTCACAAGATCAGCCCGGAGCGAGTGGTGAGGATCGCGCGACTTCCGGACGAACGGGTCGTTTGGCTGGAGGAGGGTGACGACCGACGTGGCCTCCAGCACATCATCAAGAAGCATGGAGAAGATTTCGCTGGCTGTGGGATCCCGGAAAGCAAGGTCGTCGACCTGGTATTCAACGCATTGACAGAAGGACGAGAAATCGGCTACACAGCGACCGATCGGCCGGTCTACGAAGTTCGATACGGCCCCCGAGTCCAACGCGTGGCCATTACTGTGAGCGAGAACGGATTCATCGTAGGAGCTAATCCGCTCTCTCCGAGGAGCAAGGTGAAGACATGGAAGAAACAGTAGTCAGCATCAAACTCATGTTCGACTGGCGGACAGGGCCGCTGTGGATAAAGACTGACCAGTACGCGATCAGCGATCCTTACTCTGCTGACGAGGCACTTGAGCTGGTCCAGCTCAGTGACGCACTCGTCACCGCTATCACCAAGTGGGACGAGCAAATGCAAGCAACCTACGATGGCCGAACTCACGAGAACCTCGGCTTCGCCGATCCCCAGGAAGAAAAGAGGTGGATCGAGGAAGGCAGAGAACTCGCACAACAATTGAAGAACGAGGTAGGCGCAGGCATCAGCGTGAAGTACGTACCGCTGATCGGCGATGCCGAAACAATCGAGCTGAGAATTTTACCGTAATTGCCGAACACGATTGGGAACAGCCTGCCCATCCTCACGCCACTGAGAGCGTGGCCGCACCATGCTCGGCACCACCACCCTCGACCTCAGGGGATAACAAGCACCGCCAGCGAACTTCGAGCACACCGAAGTTCGTCGTGGGCAGCGGGCGCGGGCCACACCTACGAACTGACCGGGCCCGAAGCCATCAGCCCACGCCTGCAGACCGCAGCGATCGCCGGTGCCCTGGGCGAGGACGTCACCTTCGTGGAGCTGACCCGCGAGGAGGCGCACGCCCGCATGGCGCGGTTCATGCCTGACGAAGTCGTCAGCAGCACGCTCGACGTCCTCGGTGCCCCGCTGCCCGGCGAGCAGGCGGTCAGCCCCGACGTGGAGAAGGTCCTCCACCGACCGGCGAGGCCCTTCGCCGAGTGGGTCTCCCGCAACCTGCCGGCATTCCGGTGACGACCGTTCCGGGGCGCACGGAGGGTGACGCGTGCCCAGGAGTTCCGGCCACGGAGGAGGTCGCCCAGACCCCTTTACGACGCCGAGGCGCGAGCGTTGATCTCCGCGAGGCGGACGTGGAGCTGGTTCAGGCGCTCGCTGGGGAACAGCACCTCCGGGCCGGATGGGGCGTGGTCGACGAACGGTGGATCGTAGAGCGCGCTCGGCTCCATCATCCCGTTGTGGGTGAGGTGGTCGACGATCAGCTTGACGAAGTCGATCTGCTTGGAGCTGAACGTGGTGGCGTCCAGGAACTCCGAGAGCGCCTCGACGACCGACTCGCGCTCCAACCCGACCAGTGACCGGATGAACGCACCGAGGCCGCGTGCTTCCTCGATGGACCGGCGAAGGGCGGCTTCGTCGAACTCACCGCTTTCGACCAGGAGGTGTTCCAGCTCCGAGAGGTCGGTTTCGGTCAGGGGACGGTTCCTGCGCAGCTTCTGCAGGGCGAGGTTGTCGTCGTGCCGGTGCAGGAAGTCGCGCACCTTGGCGTGGAATCGCTCCATGTCGACCTGCGCACCGGCGTCGCTCCGCTCGTACGGCCGTTCGACGACCTCGCCGTACTCGTCGATGAAGTCCGAGTAGACGGGGTTGCGGTTGGTTCTGTCGATGAGTTTCACCAGTCCGCGCACGCGCCGCCGGACCTCTTCGAGCATCGCGGGCGTGACGTTGATCCACCAGCGTTCGTCGGTGAGTGATTCGAGCAGTTCGGCCTGTTGTTTCACCGCCGGGATGTTCGTCCGGGTCAGTAGTGATTCGGCGATCTCCCACACCGTGTCGCGCAGCCGTTCGAAGCCGGGTTCAGCGCGCAGCACGCACAGTTGCAGCCGCAGTGTCAGGTAGTCGAACCGTTTGGCCTGTTCGTCGTCGTCGCGTTCCGCGCTGGGCAGGCCGGAGAGGTGTTCGGCGATGTCGGCGTGTGCCTGCGCGCCGAGTGAGTCCCAGGCGGCGCGGTCGGCGTAGCGCTCCACCCAGCGGCGGTGTGGCCGGACCTCGATGTTGCCGACGTTCATGCCGCGCACGATGCGGTGCAGGAGGTCGGCGACGTCTCGCCGGAGTGGCTCGTCGTCGGGGTCGCCGTCGCTGTCGATGGCGGCGAGCAGCTCCAACCTGGCCTGGAACAACTTCTGTGACAGCGGCACCGGCACGCGGGGTTCGCTGAGCTGCGGGTTCATGTCGAAGAACTCGAAGTTGCGACAGAAGTCGAAGATGTAGAACTCGGTCTTGGCTTGACCCGGTGCGAACAGGTCGGGTGCCAGCCGTGTGCCCCGGCCGATCATCTGCCAGAACTTCGTGCGCGAGTGCACGGTCTTGAAGAAGACGAGGTTCACGACTTCGGGCACGTCGATGCCGGTGTCGAGCATGTCCACCGAGATCGCGATGTGGGGTTCGCGATCGGGGGTGGAGAAGTCGTCGATGATGCTCTGCGCGTGCTTGACATTGTTGGTGATGACTTGCGCGAACTTACCGCTGTGTTCAGGGTAGATCGCATCGAATCGCTCGGCGATGAAGTTGGCGTGTTTCTGGTTCTTCGCGAAGATGATGGTCTTGCCGAGCCGGTCACCGCCTGCGACGGTGAGGCCGCAGGTCATCACCATTTCCAGCATCTTGTCGACGGTGTCGCGGTTGAACACCCATGTGCCGACTTCCTCGCCTCGGATCTCGGTGGGCTTGGCGTCGCCGTCGGGGTCCCATTCCAGCTCGTCCCAGTGGGCCTTCTCTTCCTCGGACAGCTCCGAGTAGCGCAGGCCCCGGGTCTGGATCTTGAGTGGCACCTCGATCACGCGGTAGGGCACCAGCCATTTTTCCTTGATCGCCCGCTCCAGCGGATAAGCGTCGGTGGGCACGCCACGTTCGAGGTTGAACAGGCCATAGGTGTCACGGTCGATCTCGTCGCGCGGGGTGGCGGTGAGACCGACGAGCAGCGAGTCGAAGTAACTGAAGATCGACTTGTATTTGCGGTACACCGAGCGGTGGGCTTCGTCGATGATGACGAGGTCGAAGTAGCCGATGCTGAACCGCCGTTCGTCGCCTTCGTCGGCGTTGAGCATCCCCAGCATGGTCTGGTAGGTGGAGACGTAGACACGCGCGCCGGTGTCTTCCTTCTCTTCGAGCAGGTTCACCGGGGCGGATTCGGGTAGGTGTGCCTTGAAAACGTTGGTGGCCTGCTTCACGAGTGCGGTGCGGTCGGCGAGGAACAGCACACGTTTGACCCAGTTGCATCGCAGCAGCACATCCACAAGCGCCACGGTGGTCCGGGTCTTACCTGCCCCGGTAGCCATGACGACGAGGGCTTTGCGCTGGTTTTCCTTCTCGAATCGTTCGTTGATGCGCCGGATTGCGCAGTGTTGGTAGTCGCGGTCGACGATATCGCGGTTGATCGTCGCCTCGGCGAGGGGGCGGCGGCTGGTGCGGCGTTGGATGGTCAGCCGCAGCTCGTCCTTGGTGTGGAAGCCCTGGACTTCGCGGGTCGGGTAGCGCTTGTCGTCCCAGAAGTGGTGCCGGAAACCGTTGGTGTAGTAGATGAGCGGGCGCTGCCCGAAGCGTTCTTCGAGGCAGTCGGCGTACAGCTTGGCCTGGTGCTTGCCTTCTTCGGGGTCGCGCCGGGCGCGCTTGGCCTCGACGACGGCGAGGGGTTTGCCGTCGTCGTCCCACAGCACGTAGTCGATGTAGCCGCCGCCGGTGCGCGTGGGCATGCCGGTGACCTCGTACTCGCGGTCTTGCGGCTGGTCGAGCGGCCAGCCCGCTTCGCGCAGCAGCAGGTCGATGTAGTGGTCGCGGGTGGCGGCTTCGTCGTAGTCGTGTTCGTCGGGTCGCGCCTGATTGGCGCGTTTGGCCTCGGCGACTTCGGCACGAAGCTGGGCGATCTGAGCGTCGAGGTCGCCGGACTTCCTGCGCTCTTCGGCGAGCGCTTCGTCCTTGGCCTGAAGTTCCGCTTCGAGGCGCTTGAGTTCGTCGCGGGTCTTCTTGGCCTGTTCTCGCACAGCGCCGGGCTTGGGCAGCAAGCCGAGGTCGAACATGATGCCGGCGGCGGGTCGGCTGTCGGCGTGACGGGCGTAGTTGCGGCCGAGCCACACGGCGACCTGGAACAGCTCCCGCACGACAGCCGTGGAATCGCCCTGGCGCACCGGCCGCTTTCCATGCACGGCGTTGTTGCCCTGCACGCGGATGAGGTTCATCTTGGCCTGCATCTCGGTGCCGACGAGGTCGAGGAAGGCGGATTCGTGCAGCCGGGCCTTGAGGTCGTTGCGGTAAGGACGCCCGAGACTGCGTTCGGCCTCGTACAGCCACAACACCACGTGTTCGAGCGTCCGACGCGCGTAGAAGCACGACGTGCGCGGATCGAGAAACGCCAACCACTCGGCACGGTTGGCATCCTCGAACAGCTCAGGCCAGTCGACCCGCAAGAAACCGAAGTTGCTCTGCATGAAACACGCTCCCCCAGTGACAGCGCAGCCCTAGATCATCTCATAACTCACCACGGAACGCACGATCCTGCAACGACGCGAAGAGCGCATCGAGCTCGGCGAGGTGCGCGCGTTGGGACTCCTTCATCCGCTCGATGGCCTCGACCCGGCGGGCGAACTCGTGTTGGAGGTCGAGGGGGGGGAGAGGGAACTGAAACTCCCTAACATCACGCTGATTGATGCTCGCCTGATTAATGGCCTGCTTCGCACTTTGGACAATATACCGTTGCGCATATCTACTACTGAGCACCTGTGCAGCATATCTCGGCAAGAGGCGAGCCGAATCAACACGAAACCTCATCATATTAGATTCAAATAACAAAGGCTCAGATATTGCAGGTATCAATACACTCTTCCCAAGATGCTCAATACTGTTTACACGATTCAAGACTATATCTTCATTCCTCAATCCATACAGGGCTACCTCATCCTCCGACGCATCCACCCTCTTCAGCAATTCGAGTCCGCCAATCGCACCCGACCGGAAGGAATCTATGCGCAAAATACGCACCCCGCGACCATAGCTGCTAGACGGTTTATACAACCCGTTTTGGGGCCCCTCGACCAAGAGGTCCCCGAGCCGCACCACGGGCCAAGATCGCGGATTGCAGCCAGGATCTCCAACCATATCGAGGAACACGGAATCGATCAGCTCGTCGAGCTCGGCGAGCGTTTCGCGACGCTTGGCGCGCAGCGCATCAGCCTGATCGAGCACGGCAGTAATACGCCGCTGCTCAGACAACGAAGGAAGTGGTACTTGCATCCTCCCGAGCATTGCCTGACTCAAACGAGGGAGGCTAGCACCCGTAGCAAGCGAACTAGCAATTTTTATGACCGATGGCTGACGCAAATAGAACAAAAGGTAATCACGCAGCACCTTAGGACCTGGTTTAATCGGGAGAATATCTGTACTGCATACGCCAGAGAAGTCCGGACGTGCAATTTTTGCCAAGTACGGCCGCAGCTTCCCGTACAGAATATGCTCACCGGAAAATGCAAGCTTAGCGCTTGCTAGCTCGCCCTCTTCAACCGATTTTACACCAACGAGCGCGCCTCCCGGTTGGATATTCTCAAGGCCGACGTACTTTGTTCCATTTTTTATGGACTCAGCGGATACGACCTGACGCTCAATCGTCGCAATATCGCCGACTGCGACGATCTTCCAATCACTCATCCCAGCATTCCCCGCAGTTCGGTGATTCCGTCGTGGATCTCCTTCTCCAGCCGCTCCAGCTCATCGAGGATTTCCCTCGGCGGTCGGTGTTCGACCTGCTCGTACTCGATTTCCTTGTAGCGGTTGATGCTGAGGTCGTAGTCCTGTTCGGCGATCTCGTCCTTGGGGACGCAGAAGCTCTGTGCGGTACGGGGTCGCTCGCGTTCGCTGCCGTCTCGTTCCCGCCAGCGGGCCACCACGTCGGGCAGGTTGTTCTTCGCGTGTTCCTCGTCGGTCAGCGACTCCGCAGGAACCGGGCCGAGCTTGGCCTCGTCGAGCAGCGGCGCACGCTTGTCGTCCAGGCTCAAGCCATCTGCGGTGATGTCGTAGAACCACACATGGTCGGTGCCGCCGACGCCGGTCTTGGTGAAGAGCAGGATCGCCGTCGACACTCCCGAATAGGGCTTGAACACACCGCTGGGAAGCTTCACCACCGCGTCGAGCTTGTGGTCCTCGACCAGGGACTTCCGCAGCGTCTTGTGGGCCTTGGTGGAGCCGAACAACACACCGTCGGGCACGATCACGGCAGCTCGCCCGCCGACTCTGAGTAGCCGCAGGAACAGCGCCAGGAACAGCAACTCCGTCTTCTTGGTTTTGACGATCCGCTGAAGGTCTTTTGCCGTGGTTTCATAGTCCAAATTCCCCGCGAACGGCGGATTGGCAAGAATGAGTGAGTACTGCTCGGCCTCGTCGGCGGAATCCTGCGCGAGCGAATCGCGGTGACGCACATCTGGGTTCTCCACGCCGTGCAACAGCATGTTCATGCTGCCGATGCGGAGCATGGTGCTGTCGAAGTCGAAGCCGTGGAACATGTCCCAGTTGAAGTGTTCGCGCGCCCTCTTGTCGTGCCAGAGGCCGGGATCGTTCTCGCGCAGGTACTCAGCCGCGCCCACGAGGAATCCGCAGGTACCCGAAGCCGGGTCGCAGATCATGTCGTCGCGGGTGGGCTCGGTGAGCTCCACCATGAGGCGGATGATGTGGCGCGGGGTGCGGAACTGACCGTTCTGCCCAGCACTGGCGATCTTGCTGAGCATGTACTCGTAGATATCGCCCTTGGTGTCCCGGTTGTCCATGTCGATGCCGTCGAGCAGACCCACGACCTTGGACAACAGTCCTGGCGTCGGAATGGTGAACCGGGCATCCCGCATGTGATCGGCATAGGTGGACTCATCACCTGACTGCTTGCCGCCGAGCGTCTGCAGGAACGGGAAGGCGTGGTCGGCCATCACCGCGTACATCTCGCGCGGCTCCATGTTGCGGAGGTTCGTCCAGCGGAGGTCCTCGTACGGTCGGCCCTTGGGGTCGTTGCCGATCGGGAACATGCGACGCCGCATCGGCTCGCCCGTGCGTTCGGCGCGGTTCAGCTCCCGCGTGTGTAATTCATCGAGCCGCTTGAGGAACAGCAGGTAGGTGAGCTGCTCCATCACCTCAAGCGGATTGGCGATACCCCCTGACCAGAACGCGTCCCAAATCCGATCGATCTTGCTCTTGAGGTCACCTGTGATCACGTGGGTTCCGTCCTCGCCGATAGCTCTTGCGATGTAGTCGTGCACCGACGACCGCCCGTTACGCTAGGCCACCGCAGGAACGGGCCGGAGCAGGGCGTGGGCTCCGCTTTCCCGTCTACGCACGGTGAACGGCCGTCCATGCACCCGTAAGAGTGACGGTGTTGTGAGGACCGGACCAACCGGGCAGCTCGATGCGAAGATCGCCGCGCATTCGAGCATCTGGGGGACTCCATGTCGGTCAGCGACCTGGCTGCTGCGGTCGATCGTGCGCGGGCGGCACTACCGCCGCCCGCATTGCGGGAAGCGGACGGCTGTCTGGAGGAGGCCGCGAACGTGCTGGCAGTTGTCTCCACTGGCAGCGCCGCGCCTGAACTGGTTGAGGCCGTCGAGGGGCTGCTGCGAGCGCGGGAAGGGCTTGCCCAGGTTCAACAAACGTGCAGTGCGCTCAGCGAGGTTCTTGGGCAGTATTTGACTGGGATCGGAGTCAGATCGTCAGGAGCCGGGGCTTCATCGACGATCCGGCCCTTCCCCTCCGCGCCACCCCCAAAGCTCACCTCAGCGCCTGATCCGGCGTTGATCGCCGAGGTCCAGCGCCAAGGCCACAAGATCAGTCCGGAGCGGGTGGTGCGGATCGCCAGACTCCCGGACGACAGGATCGTGTGGTTGGAGGAGGGAAACGAAGATAGCGGCCTGGCGCATATCGAAGCTGCGCACGCCTCACATTTCGAACGCTACGGTATCGCGAAGAGCGATATCGTCAATGTAGTCTTCGACGCGCTAACCAGAGGAATTTACCAGGGCGTGAGCGGCTCCAATAGAAACGTTTACGAAATTTCGTACAGAGGGAAATCCAGGAGGATTGCTGTCACCGTAGGAAACAATGGATACATTGTCGGAGCCAACCCTGTCAGAATAAAAAGGGAGCCAAAACAGAAGCCATGAGCCACTCGCGCAAAGCCACCGAAATAACCGTAATGTTCGACTGGGGAACGGGCCCTTTCTGGGTCACAACGGAAGACGATCCCTTACCTGACGAATACAGCACCGATGAGATCAATGATGTCGTTTCGGTCAGCGAAAACCTCGTCAGATCGTTTGCTGAGTGGAACAACAGGATGCAACGCACTTTCGACGCCGACAATCCAGCGTCCTCCGGGTTTGCCGATCCCGAGAAAAAGCAACGCTGGATAGAAGACGGCAGAGAGTTGACTCGCAGGTTGAAGAGCGAAGTCCCAGGAGTTCGCGTGGAATATCGCCCACCAGGGAATCCGACAGAGACATTCGACTAGGCCACAGGAAAACTGGAAACCTCCCTGATGGAACTCTCGACCCCAAAACACCTGGAAACGGCCGTGTTCCAATTATCGCAACCGCAACGTGATAGGATTCGGCCCTTACTCGGCACAAAAGAAGCCTAGGCCGTCATGATTGACAACAACGACCAGGTAGTTCGGGCAAGAATTCGCTTCGACTGGAGCATGGGACCATTCTGGGTGCAGTTCTCCGGCGACCCCATGTTCCATGACTACGACACCGAAGAGATTTTGGAGGTTCTCACGCTCAGCAAAGAAATACTGAGCGACATCGAGCGCTGGGACCTCGCATGCAGGATACCTTCGACCACGAAGAAGGCCGAAACTCGGGGATAGCGGACCTAGCCGAGCAGGAGAAGTGGGTAGAGGACGGTAGAGCCCTCGCGGTACGCCTGAAGCGAGAGGTGGGGTCGGCCATCGCTGTGGAGTACTCCCCCTTTGGTGACACAGCCGAAGAGATCGACGCGTAGAACCTGCGTTTCAGCGTCCATGCCCGGTAAGACACCTGTGCCGAGTGCGGCAAGTGCGCCGGTGGGCTCAGGGCTCACAGAGAGCGGGAACAAAACGGTCACGTCCCCGCGACTGCTCCGGGAACGTGACCGTCCAGACGTCGAAAGGTCCGTCAGAGGTCGAACTCGCCCGCCTTCACGCCCGCGACGAACGCGCGCCACTCGCTGTCGGTGTAGGCGACCGAACCCTCGTCGGGGCGCTTGGAGTTACGCACCTCCACGCCCCCCTCGATACGGCGGAACTCGACGCAGTCGCCCTGGTTGCCGCTGAAACTCGACTTGCGCCACTGGCCGTCTGTGCTCATGTACCGCTCTCCATCTCGCTGGCAAGGCTCGTGATGAATTCTTCGGTGTCGGCGGGGCTCATCGCCTGCCGCCGCATCGTATCGGCCGCGGCCTGGTAGTCCCGCACGTCTCGCCGATCGGTGAGGGTCATGGCGCTGCGGTAGTGCTCCAACTGCACCACAGGCGCCGCCTTCTCGAACTCGATCAACACGAAGGCGCCTTCCAAGATCGGGAGGTAACCGCTGTCGAACGGCACGGCGCGGATCGTGACGTTGTCCAGCTGCGCCCACTTGAGCAGTGCACGCAGCTGGTCGGCCATCACGTCCGGACTACACGGCGGGTAGCGCAGGGCGTGTTCGCCGATAACGGCGTCGAGCAGCACCGGACGCGGCCGGGTGAGAACGTGCTGACGACCCATTCGATGCGTGGTGCGCTGTTCCGCCTCACCGACGTTCGCGCCTGCCGACAACATGATCGAACGCGCGTACTCCGCCGTCTGCAAGAGCCCAGGGATGAGCAGTGGCTGCACATTCGTGATCCGCGAGGCAGTCCGTTCGTATCCCGTCAGCATCGCGAGGTGCCGCACGACACCGGGCGCGACCCAGTTCGGGTCGGCTGCCTCGCGAGCAAGCTGGAGAACACTGTCGAACTCCTCGCCGGCGACCCCGAGAACACCCAACATTCTCGCGACCTCTTCCACGGTCGGGACAAGTTTGCCGTTCTCCCAGCGAGAGACGTGGGTATGGGAACGCCCGATCGCCTTTCCCAATTCGATCATGGTGAGTCCGGCGGCTTTGCGGAGCCTCAACAATTCAGCGCCGAGCGCACGAGCTCCGGGCGTATTGGCTGTGCTGGCCATGCACAAAAGACTAGTCAACAGATCAGGTTTGAAACGGCAATGTCATCCGATCAGGGCATTGCCCAAACGTGCATGCACAAATCATCGTGTTCGTGAACAAAGCATGTGTTCTGTCACTTCTTGATCTGGGGAGGGCTCAGTGCAGCGCTATCTCTGGCAGCAGGCGGGCGGATTACGGCACGTCTACGACACCGAGCGGGACATCGCCGCGCCCGGGCGCGCGTTGTCCGCGTTGTGCGGGCAGGTCGTCACGCCCACCGTCGACGACATCACCGGACTCTGGCTCGACCGGACCTGCCTGACCTGCGACCGTGAGGTCCGTGTGCGGCTGGGCTTTCCCGCCTCCGAGATCCCGCCCGCCTCCGAGCTGGAGGGAGCGAAGTGAGCGGCCCCGAGACCTACGCCGTCCTCACCCGGCAACAGTGGCAACTGCTGAACGACACGATCGCCGATCTCTGCGGCGCGGCGGGCGGGAGCCGGGAGGATCTGCACGACCTCGCCGTCGGGGTGCTCGAAACCTGCCGCCCCGCGCACTGGTCCACACAGGTGGCCGACGGTCCGGCCCGACCGCTGTGGTGCCGCGCCTACGAGATCATCGGCGCGCTCGCCCACCTCGCCGACGCCGCGCCACACGACGCGCGTCAGATCCGGCGGTTGAGCGTGGACGTGAAGGGGCTCGCCGAGCACATGCGCGACTTCCCGGACCGGGGTTCGGACACCGGCGATGTATGACGCTCCCATCGCGCTGCTCGACCCGCTCGCCGACGACCGGCCCACGGTGACGTTCTGGCGGATCGACGACGACACCCAGCCACTCTGGCCGCTCCTCGACTTGGACGTGATCGAAGCCCGGGTAGCGCTTCGGCGCACCGACCCGCCGACTCTCGACGTACTGCGCCGCGTCGTGGACGGGCTGCGTCGCCTGGTGTGAGATCCCTCCGCGCGTACGCCAAGTGCGGACACGCGTACGCAAGGTGCGGACACGCGTGCACAGCCTGCGGACACGATGTCGGGGTCGGTCAGCTCGACGCGCCCACCGCGTCTCGGGCCTTCGCTCCCTGCTCGCTCATCTGGCGGGCACAGTGGGCGCAGCAGAAGAAGCGGCCCTCCACCTCGACACCGTGTCCGACGACCCGGCAGCCGCAGTGCTCGCAGATCGGCGCGAGCCGGTGGATGGCGCACTCGAACGAGTCGAACGTGTGCACCCCGCCTCCGACGGTGCGGATCTCGAACGTCATGTCGTAGTCGTTGCCGCACACCTCGCACTGGGCCATCGCTTCTCACCTCTTGTCGTCCGGGTCCATGCAGACGTAGGCATTCCCGTATGCGACGGCCGAAAACGCCTACCCACCCAGGCGTGACTCCTCCCGGAGTGCCTGCCGTGCCGCCAGCTTCGACGGCCACCAGACCTTCCCGCCGATGTCGAGGGTCAGCGCCGGCACCAGCAGCGAGCGCACCACGAGCGTGTCGAGCAGCACGCCGAACGCCACGATGAACGCGATCTGCGCCAGGAACAGGATCGGCAACACCGCCAGCGCGGCGAACGTCGCCGCCAGCACGACACCCGCCGACGTGATGACCCCGCCGGTGACGGTGAGTCCCCGCAGCGTGCCCTCGCGCGTGCCCACCGACACCGACTCCTCGCGCACCCGGGTCATGAGGAAGATGTTGTAGTCGATGCCGAGCGCCACCAGGAACACGAACGCGAACAGCGGCACGGCCGGATCGGCGCCCGGGAAGTCGAACACGTGGTTGAACACCAGCGCCGAAACCCCCATCGTGGCGCCGAAGGACAGCACCACCGTGGCGATGAGCAGCAACGGCGCCACCAGCGCCCGCAGCAGCAGGGCCAGCACGGCGAACACCACCGCCAGCACGATCGGGATGATCACCGAGCGGTCGCGCTCCGACGTCGTCCGCGTGTCCAACTGCTGGGCCGTCTGCCCTCCGACCTGGGCGTTCGCGCCCTCGACTCCGTGCACCGACTCCCGCAGCCGCTCCACCGTCGCGATGGCCGCGTCCGAGTCCGCCGGGTCGGTGGGCACCGCCTCGATACGCACCAGGCCGTCGGCGGTGCCGGTGATCCGCGCGTCCGACACGCCCGGCACCTCGCTGGCGGCGAGCACCGCGTCGGCCCTCGACCCGTCGGCGATCACCACGGCAGGTGCGCCCGAGCCGCCGGGGAAGTGTCGCGACAGCACCTCCTGACCGGCCACCGACTCCACGGGGTCGAGGAAGACGTCCGACTCCGCCGTCCCGCTCGCCTTCAACTGCGGCACGAACGCCACTCCCACGAGCAACACCAGCGAGGTCACCACCCACACCGCGCGGGGAGCCTTGCCGACGCGCGCGGCGACCCGGCCCCACAGCCCTCCCGACTCGGGTGGGGTCGAGCCCTCCAGCGGCCGGAACGGCCAGTACGCGGCCCTGCCGACGAGCGCGAGCACCGCGGGCAGGAACGTCATCGAGGCCAGCAGGGACGCGGCGATGCCGATGGCCGCCACCGGGCCGAGCCCCTGGTTGGACGCCAGGTCGCTGAACAGCAGGCACAGCACCCCGAGGATCACCGTGCCCGCCGACGCGGCGACCGGCTCGATGGTGGCCCGCCAGGCCGAACGCATGGCCGAGAAGCGATCCGCCGTGCCGCGGAGTTCCTCGCGGTAGCGCGAGACGAGCAACAACGCGTAGTCGGTGGCGGCGCCGAACACCAGGATGAACAGGATGCCCTGGCTCTGCCCGTTGAGGCTGATGACGCCCGCGTCGGCGAGTACGTAGACCACCAGGCTGGCCAGGGAGAGCGCGAACACCGACGACACCAGCACGATCAGCGGCAGCAGCGGGCTCCGGTAGACGAACACGAGGATGACGGCCACCACCGCGCCCGCCACCAGCAGGAGCAGCCCGTCTATGCCGCTGAACGCCTCGGAGAGGTCGGCGATCTGGGCCGCGGGACCGGTGACGTAGACGGCGAGGCCGTCCGGCCGGCCCTCGCCGACGGTCTGCCGGAGCTGTTCGACCACGTCGCCGGGGTCCGCGGTGACAGCAACGACGAGTTCCAGCGCCTGGCCGTCCCGCGACGGGATCGGCGGCGACCCCGGTGCCGTCGTGTCCCAGCCCGCGACCTCGGCCGCCTTCGCCGCGAGGAACTCGCGATCGGCGCCAGTGATGCCGGAACCCCGTTCGGCCACGACGATCGCGGGAAGCGCCTCGATGTCGGAGAACTCGCGTTCGAGTTCCGACACCCTCGTCGACTCCGCGGACTCCGGCAGGAAGGACGTGGCGTCGTTCTCCGCGACGCTGCTCAGCTTGCCCGCGAACGGTCCACCGAACGCGCCGAGAGCGAGCCAGACGACGATGAGCAGGGCGGGAACCAGCCAGCGAGCCGTACGCAACGGTGTTCCAATCTTTCGATGGTCGAACTATTCCCCTGTCGAAATACTAGGGTGAACATCCGGGCGTCGGCGATTCGACACCGTCCGACGCTGAGTGCCCGCCCCGGAAAGGATTCGAACCGGTGACCGACGACACTGCCGAGCCCACGGCCAGCGACTGGGCGCTCGTCCGGCACATCCGCAGGCTCACCGTCGAGGCCGACCGGTTCCTCCAGCACTTCGGTGAGGCGCACGCGCTGCACCGGACGGACATGGCGGCACTGGTCGTCATCATGGACGCCGCCGCGGAGGGCCGCCCGCTGAGCCAGGGCGAGCTGGCCGCGGAGTTGCGGCTCAGCGCGTCGGCGACCACGTCGGTGCTCGACCGGCTCCAGGAACTCGGTCATGTCGAGCGACGCAGGGACTCCCGCGACCGCAGGCGCGTCGTGCTGCACGTGCGGGACTCGGCGGTGGAGCTGGGCCGGGAGTTGTTCACCCCGCTCGGCGAGGAGTACGCGCGGACGTGGGCGGAGTTCGACGACGAGCAGCGACGCACCATCGCGCGGTTCCTCGAAGCGACCGTGGACGCCACGGTCCGCACCCACTCGCGGTCGACCGAGCGGGACTGACGGAAGGCTCCGAGGTCGGCTCAGTCCGCTGCGCGCTCGGCATGCCAGGCGCGCAGGCCGCGCACCAGCAGGTCCAGCCCGAACAGGAAGGTCTCCATGGGCTCCCGGTGGACGCCGGAGCGCACAGCGGCCGCGAGATTCGGGTAGCGCTCGGCGTCGGTGACGGCCGCGTGCAACTCACGGTCGTCGACGTCGGCCTGCTCGCGGTCGGCCTCCTGCTGCCATTCGAGCGCCATACCGCCGATGTAGCCGCCGAGCACGAAGAACACCTGCTGCGCGTCGGCGGGTGTGAATCCGGCGTCCACGAGCACACCGATCGCCACGTCGATCTCGGCCAGGCTGTCGGGCGTCGGCCGGTTGCCCGCGATGACCTGCGGTGCGTCGCGGACCGAGATCATCGCCTCGAACATCGCCCTGGTGCGCTCCGTCAGCCACTCCCACCAGGGCTGCCCGCCCGAGGGGCGGTCGAAGGCGTCGGTACGGCCGCGCCGGAGCAGGTACTCGGCCATGCCGTCGAGCAGCTCCCGCTTGTCGGAGATGTGCCAGTAGAGGGTCGGCGCGGACACGCCGAGCTCCGTGGCGACGCGGCGCAGGGTCACGGCCGCGAGCCCCTGCCTGCCCAGCAGTTCCACGGCCTTCTCGACGATCAGGTCCTTCGACAGCGCCTTCCCACCAGCCATGCTTGACACTCTAACACTGTTAGAGGCACTGTTTCCCTAACACTGCTAGAGAGGGGCGTGATGATGACATCGGCGATCCACGTCGCCGGACTGGAGAAGTCCTACGGCTCCACCACCGCCGTGGCCGGGATCGACCTCGACGTGCACCGCGGCGAGCTGTTCGGCTTCCTCGGACCCAACGGCGCGGGCAAGTCGAGCGCGGTCAAGGTGCTGTGCACGCTGACCGACCCCACGGCGGGCACGGCGGTGGTGGCCGGACACGACGTGCGCACCGAACGCCACCACGTGCGACGGCGTATCGGGACCGTGTTCCAGGAGTCCACACTGGACATATTTCTCTCGGCCGAGCAGAACCTGCGCTTCCACGGCGAACTCCACGGCCTGCAGAGGAGAACCCTGCGGCACCGCATCGACGAGGTGCTCGACTTCGTCGGCCTGACGAAGCGCCGTCACGATCCCGTGCTGAGCCTCTCCGGCGGCATGAAACGGAAACTGGAGATCGGCCGGGGACTGCTGCACACCCCGGAGGTGCTCTTCCTCGACGAGCCCACCGTCGGGCTCGACCCCCACACCAGGGCGTCGGTGTGGGAGTACATCGCGACGTTGCGCGACGCCTGGAACGTCACGGTCTTCGTCACCACCCACTACCTCGACGAGGCCGAGCACTGCGACCGCATCGCCATCATGAACGAGGGCCGGATCGTCGCGCTGGACACGCCGGACGCGCTCAAGAACACCGTCGGAGCCGACCGCGTCCGCCTGCGCACCGAGGACGACGCCGCCGCGGTCACGCGCCTTCGCGACTCCTTCGGTGTGGACGCCGCCATCCACGACGGCTCCGTGACGTTCGCGATCGCCGACGGCGGCGCGTTCGTCCCCCGGCTGTTCGAACACCTCGACGTCGCCGTCGAGACCGTCACCGTGACCCGGCCGAGCCTGGACGACGTGTTCATGGCCTACACCGGGCGCACCATCACCACCCCCGAAGGAGCCGCCCGATGAGCCAGGCGCTGACGACTCCGGCGACCGCGCCGACGTCGCCGACGGGCGGGTTCGCGCACGAACTGCGTGCCGTGGCCGCGGTGTGGCGCAGGGAGGTGACATGGCTGGCCCACGACAAGCGCCGCACCGCCATGACACTCATGCAACCGCTGATGTACCTGTTCGTCATGGGCACCGGCCTCGCCGGGGTCATGGAGCGGGAGGGGCCGATCGGCTTCGAGACGTTCCTCTTCCCCGGCGTGCTGGCGATGGGCGTGATGTTCACGGCCACGTTCGGCGGCATCTCCGTGGTGTGGGACAGGGAGACGGGATTCCTCCGCGAGATGCTGGTGGCTCCGATCTCGAAGTCGGCCATCGTCCTCGGCAAGGCGCTGGGGGCGGCCACCACCGCGATGGCGCAGTCGGCCGTGCTGCTGCTGACGGCCGGACTCGTCGGCGTGCCCTACGACCCGCTGCTGTTCGCGGCGCTGCTCGCGTTGTTGCTGGTCGGAGCGCTGCTGCTCACCGCGCTGGTCATGCTGCTCACCGTGCGGATGAAGCGCGCCCAGTCGGCGATGCCCACGAGCAACCTCGTGATCACGCCCATGATGTTCCTCTCGGGTGCGCTGTTCCCGGTGGGCGACCTGCCCGGCTGGCTGCACGTGGCCACGGTCCTCAACCCGTTCACGTACGTCGTGGGGCCCATGCGGTCGGCGGTGTTCGCCTCGCTCGATCCGACCGCCGTGCCGGAGAGCGCCCGCGCCGTGTTCGATCCCGGAATCACCTGGGCGGGCTGGGCCGTGCCCGTGCCGGTGCAGGTGCTGGTGGCCGTCGCGAGCACGGTCGTGCTGCTGGCGTCCGCCGTCGCGCTGTTCAACCGCACGGAATGAAGAGGCTCCCGACCGTGCTGCGACTGCACCTCGGGCTCGGCCGAGTCGCGTACCCGAACTGCGGACACGCGTACGCCAAGTGCGGACACGGCGGCGTTCGGGCCGGCGCTCCTACAGTGGTTGCCGTGGAACTGTTCGACGGTGGACCCGTGGTGAGCGACGGCGGGCTGGCGACCGAGCTGGAGGCCCGGGGACACGACCTCACCGACGCGTTGTGGTCGGCACGGCTGCTGCTCGACGCGCCCGGAGAGATCGTCGCGGCGCACCGCGCGTTCTACGAGGCGGGAGCCGTCGTCGCCACCACCGCGAGCTACCAGGCGTCCTTCCCCGGTTTCGCCGAACGCGGCCTCGACCGAGGTGAGGTGGCGACGCTGCTGCACCGCAGCGTCGCGCTCGCGCGGCAGGCCGGGGACGAGGTGTCCGGTGACGGGCGGCGCCGGTTCGTGGCCGCCTCGGTCGGCCCGTACGGCGCGGCACTCGCCGACGGCTCGGAGTACCGAGGCGACTACGGACTCACGGTCGCCCAGCTCCGAGACTGGCACCTCCCCCGCCTCGAAACCCTGGCCGAGGCGGAACCCGACCTGCTGGCCGTCGAGACGATTCCCGACGTCGTCGAGGCCGAGGCGCTGGTCGGCGCGCTGGCCGGACTCGATGTGCCCGCCTGGCTGGCCTACACCGTCGACGGGGACCGCACCCGCGCGGGGCAGCCGCTCGCCGAGGCGTTCGCCGTGGCCGCGGCGGCTGACGAGGTCGTGGCGGTGGGCGTCAACTGCTGCGCGCCCGCCGACGTCACCCCGGCCATCGCCTGCGCGCGAGCCGTCACGGACAAACCCGTGGTGGTGTACCCGAACAGCGGCGAGAGCTGGGACGCGCGGCAGCGCACCTGGACCGGACCCTCGCGGTACTCGCCGGAACTCGCGCGGCAGTGGGTGGCCGAGGGCGCGCGGGTGGTCGGCGGTTGCTGCCGGGTGCGCCCCTCCGACATCGCCGACATCTCCGACATCGCGGAACTCGCCCGGACGCTGTGACCGGCCGGTTCACGGCACCGGCATCGCCACCGCGTACTGGGGCAGCAGTTCGGCGCCCATCGACGCCTTGAGCCTGGACATCTTCTTGCCGAGCACCACACCGCGCCTGCCCTCGGCGATCGCCCACCGCACGAGTTCGCCGTAGAAGTGGAAGTACAGTCCTCTCCGCCCGCCGTCCTCCACCGGCAGGGACGACCACGAACGCCCCAGCGGCCATTCGGGGTGGTCGAAGACCATGCCCGCCCCGAGCAGCGCACCCGTGCCGGTGTCGCGGTAGGACAGCACGAAGACGTCGGGCTGTGCCAGCAGCCGCCGCAGGTAGCCGACGAACTGCGGCAGCGGCACGATGGGCACGTCGCGGTGCTTGACCTCGTTGACCCGCAGCAGCCGCGCGAGTTCGACGACGTCCACAGCCTCGCCCCGCAGGATCTCCACGACGACGCGAGGGTCCTCGTCGACGGCGTCGAACATCTTCCGCAAGTTCATCCTGCGCTGTTTCGGCAGAGCCGCGAACCAGTCGGCGCGGCTGTCGAACCTCTCCGTGACGATGCGGGCGATCGGTTCGGTCTCGCGCACCACCCGCAGCCTGCCCCGCACCACGTCGAGCGCGGCCTCGGGCACCTGCCGGATCAGCGCCGCCTTCAACCCCACGCCCAGCAACCTGCGCATCGTGGGCAGGTACGCGCGCAGCAGCTCCTGGCACCCGGCGTCGTCACCGAGGTCGGCGAACCACCACGCGGGGAAGGCGTTGCTGCCGGGTGCCCGGATGTCCAGACCCCCGAACCCGCCGCCGCGCGGCGACGCGGTGAACCGGTACCTGCGGGTGCGGGCGCCGACCCAGGCCGCGCCCACCAGACCACGCGGTCGCGACCCGTCCAGCGACACCGTGAGATACCACGGGGTGCGCGCACACCACGCCTGCTCGCACAGCACGTCCCACGCCCAGTCGGCACGCAACCCGGCGTCGGCGAGCAGCCGCCGCCAGTACACCGGCTCGGCATCGAACCGCGGATCCAGCACCTCGATGCTCATCGCGCCACCGGCCTCGGAACCGCGGCCACCCACAGGGGACGCGTCGCCAACCCCAGCGACTGCTTCAGCTCCAACCTGCCCCTTCCCGCCGACAGGCCCTCGCGTCGTGTCGCGACGACGTGCCCCATCAGCCGCGCATAGGAGTCGAAGTAAAGGTGCTGCCTGCCGCCCTCCTCCCGGCTCAGCGCCGCCCAGTGCTGGTAGAGCGGCACGGCAGGGTGGTCGAGCAGGTCGGCGAACGCCAGCAGGCGGCCTGTCCGATCGTGGTAGGTGAGCGTCAGTACGTCGTCGCGGCGCACGAGTGCGTGCAGGTACTCCCCCGAGACCGGAGCCCGGCTGTCGAACTTCGGGCGCCCCAGCCGGGCACGGTGCCGGTTCACGAGAGCGGCGAGTTCCTCGCCGTCGAGGTCGTCGCGTGCCGCACCGAAGCGGACGACGAGGTCCGGGTCCCGGTCCACCCTGCGCACCTGGCCGCGAATGCTGTGCCTACGGCTGCGTGCCAGCGAGGAGATCCAGTCCTCCACTGTCGGGAACCGGTTGTCGAGCACGGACGTCCCCATGGCCTCCCGCACCAGGCGCCCGAACCCGGACACCAGAGGCAGCCCGTCCGCCGGCACGTACCGGTAGAGCAGCCCGACACAGGACAGCCCCGCGAACCGGCACAGCCGCCGCTCCATCCTCCGCAACAGCCGCACCCTGCTCCGCGGGCCGAACCCGTCGGCGAACGCCCAGCCCGGAAACCCGGACACCCAGGGGTTGTGCACTTCCAGCAGCGTGACACCCGCGGGGCCACGTACCACCGTCGCGGTCATCGCCGCGGCGATCCGCCCGCGCACCGTCGCCACCGCCAGTGCCGTCGGGTGAAGGGCGTGCCGGGACTCCACACCCAGCAGCCCGTAGTCCCACGGCGCGTGCAGCCGAGCGGCCTCGCGGAACACCGCCCAGCCGTCGGGTTCGGGATCGTGCGCCGGGTCGTGCACCGCGACGGACACGCTCACCGCCCCATCACCGGCCTCGGCACCGCGACCGACAACAGTGTCCTGGTGGTGAAGCCGAGCCCGGCCTTGAGGTCGAGCAGGGTGCGCCCGGCCGTCAGCTCGGGCCGCCCCGAGTCGATCAGATGCCGGACGGCGTGCACGTAGCCGTCGACGTACAGGCGGGGCACTCCGCCCCTCCCCCTCGGCAGAGCGGCCCAGTACGGCATGGCCACACCGCCTGCGGTGTCGAACATCGTGTGGAACGCGACGAGCCTGCCGGAGGGATCGCGGTATGTCCGCGTGACGACGTTCGGGGAGCGGAGGAGTTCGGCGAGATAGGCGGTGGGGACGGGACTGCGGGTGTCGAGATGCAGTCCCGCGATCCTGGCGCGTTGCCCGGACCGCCACGCGCGGGCGTCCTGGCGCGCACGGTGTTCGTTCAGCAACGAGGCCAGCTCCGCCGCGTCGAGGTCCTCGCGGCCCGCTGCCGTGGTGACGTCGAGGGAGTCCGGGAGGTCGAGGGCCTCGCGCACGGTGGTGCGCACCTGCGGCCGCAACGACGCCAACCAGTCGTCGACCGAGTCGAAGCGGTTGTCGAGCACGGTGGTGGGGTCGATCTCCCGGACCGGCCTGCCGGGGCCCGCGACGGCCTCGGCGATGTCCGCGGGCATCGCACGGTAGACCACACCGAGGAGCCCGAGCCCCACGTACTCGGCCAGCCTGCGCTCGAACAGTCGCAGCAGTTCCCGCCGCTGCGCCCCGTCCAGCTGACGGCGGAAGACCACGGCGGAGTGACCGGAGAACCACGGCAGGTACACCTCGGCCCAGCACGGCGAGAGCCCCGGCCTGTGGGTGGCGGGCCGGGGCCCGAACACCTGGCCCCGCACCGGGCTGCACAGCATCACCACGCACGCGCCCAGCACTCGGCCGCCCTCGCGCATCACCGCGAGCACGGGCGGGTTGCGCGACAGCCAGGACTCGATGCGCAACAGCCGGTAGTCCCACATCGGCGCCACCGCGGCGAGCTTGCGGAACTTGGGCCAACCCGAGGGTTCCGGCGCCTGCCGGGGGTCGACGATCTCCACGTCGATGCCGTTGTCCGCCGGTACCCCGGCCGTCTCGTCACGTCCTCGCCCACGCAGTGTGGCAAGTGTCCTCACCGGCCCATCACCGGCCTCGGCACGACGACCCCGTACACCGGCTTTCCGGCGAAGCCCAGGGTCTCCTTGAGGTCGTGGGGCCTGCGGCCTGCCGACAGCTCGGCCACGCCCTTGCCGACCAACTGGTCCACCGCACGCGCGTAGGCGTCGAAGAGGAGGTTCCGCAGACCACCGTCGGCCAACGAGCGTGCCGCCCAGTGCTGCTTCACCAGGCACTGTGGATGATCGAGCAGGGTGTTGACTGCCAGCAATCTTTCCTCACTGTCCCGATAGGTCAACGTGATGACGTCGGATCGCCGCACGAAGCTGTGGAAGTAGGAGCTCAGCAGCGGACTGCGCACGTCCAGAGCCGGGATGCCGCGTTCGAGCCGATGCCGGTTGATCAGATCGGCGACCTCACCGCCGTCGAGGTCGGTGCGCGCCGGACCGAGCCGCACCACCACCTGGCCCCGGCCGACCCAGCCCTCGACCTCCTTGAGCGCCCGCTTCACGCTCATCCGCCGGGACTTCGACAGCGCGGCGAGCCAGTCCTCACGGCTGGTGAACGTGTTGTGAAGCACCGAAACGGTGTCGACCTGCCGCACGATGCGGCCCCGCCCGCCCAGCGCCCTGGCGAGGTCGGCGTCGACCGACCGGTAGAACACGCCGAGCGTCGCGACGCCGAGGTACCGAGCCAGCGCGCGCTCCAGCCTCCGGAGCACGGCTGCTCGGGCGTCGTCGTCGAGGCCGTCGGCGAACACGACTCCGGGAAAGCCGCTCAACCACGGCTGGTACACCTCGGCCCACACCGGCGCGACCGGCCGCCTGCCCCTGCGGGGAACACTCGCGTAGGCACGACGCAGCCGGGGAGTGCACACCAGCACAGCCGCACCGGCCACGATTCGCGCACCGTCGCGCACCACGACGAGCAGCGGTGGGTTGCGGGCCGCCCAGGCCTCCAGCGTGAGAAGGGCGTAGTCCCACACGGCATGCAGTCGCCTGCGCACACGGAAGTCGCTCCAACCGAACGGTTCCGGCTCGGTGCGAGGGTCGGCGATCTCGATCGACTCGGTCACGTCGACACGACCGGCGTGCCATGCCGGGGACACCACCGGACGTCACCCCGGACACCACCGTCCACGAGCACGTCCACGAACATCGGCGAACGTTGCTTCAGCAGGGTGAACGCCAGTCCTCCCCGGGTTCGCCTCGCGTAGACCCGGCGGTGGTCGAGATGCCACCGGCCGCACTCCCGCAGCGCACCCAGGTAACCCAGCAACGGATCGTGCAGCACACCGTAAAGCGCACCGTCCAGATCGGACACACTGCGGTGGGGTAGCCGATACACCAGGTGACTCGACTCGGCAGGCAGGACCGAGATCAGCCCGGACAGCTCCTTGTCCCCGCCCACCGCGAGCACAGGTCGCCGGCGGCGCAACGCGCCGAGAAGTTCGGCGACCACAGCGGACTCCTCGGCACCGGCGAACAGGTCGGGGTGCAGCGCAGCGCCCCGGACACCGTTCGGAAGGTCCGCGGGCGGCCGGGTGATCTCCCGGTCGACGATCACGACGAGCGTGCCGGATCGGGGCCGCCGGGCTACGGGCAGCACCTGGCCCAGGCCCCTGGCCGGGTCGTACTCCGCCTCGCCACCCGCGAGCGGCACCAGGTCGACGAGCACGCGAAGGAGTTCCTCGGGGTGGGACGCGCCGTCGTGCGTGCCGGTCCGCCCCTCGACGAGCGTCGGTTCCGTACGCCCTTCCAACGCCCATCGCTGACGGTAGAAGGGGACGGTGTTGAACGCCGCGAGCACCGTCCGCCGGTACGCGGCGTGCCACAGCACGGCGGTACTGCGAGACAACATGGCGACGGAGTGTGCCACCAGGGAACCGGGAAACAACAGGGAAGAGACGGCGAATCGGCCGAACAGATCACGGGTTTCGAAATGGACGTCGGCCGAACGGCGCAACTTTCCCAGCAGCTCTGGTCAATGCCCAGGGGCCACGGCTTATAAACAGCCATCCTCGTCAGCCGGGGCTCGCGTCGATCCGCGGCCCCAGACCAGAACAGGGGAAGTTCATGTGCTCGCCTGCACGTCCTGCGCACCGGGGTACAGCTGCGTCCACCAGCGATTCTCGTCGATGACCGAGGGCACTGCCTACCCGGAAGAGACCGGAATCACCGTCGTCGTCCCGTGTTACAACGAGGTCGACAACATCGAGCACTCGTACGCCGAGATCGTGGCCGAGCTGGGCGAGTTCGATCTCGAACTGCTCTACGTCGACGACGGCAGCACGGACGGAAGTCTCGACGTCATCCGGACGCTCGCCGCGACCGACCCACGCGTCCAGTTCCTCTCGTTCACCAGGAACTTCGGCTTCGAGGCCGCGTTCTCGGCCGGCTACCGCTATGCGCGAAAGCCGTGGATCCTCCACGTCGACGCCGACCAGCAGTTCCCCGCCGCCGAAGCGCACAAGTTGATCGCGGCGGCGAAGTCGGGCTACGACGCCGTGTTCGGCGTGCGCACCAACCGGCAGGACCCGGTGCTGCGGCGCTGGGGCACGGCGGCGTTCCACTTCATCGGCCGCAAGCTGCTGCGCATCGAGCTGCCGCAGGGCGCGACGGCGTTCCGGCTGGTGCGGACCGAACTGGCGAAGCGGATCGTCGACCTCCGGCTGGGCACGCCGTACTTCCTCGCCACCGTGCCTCGGCTGACCAGCCGGTACACCACCGTTCCCGTCGCACACCGGGCCAGATCCCGGGGTGAGTCCAAAGTGGGCATGAGCTTCCTCTCGTCTCATGCGATCGAGCTGTTCGTCGGGTTCAGCCGCAGGCTCAGCACCGCCGCGGCGACGGCGTGCGTGCTCTCGGGAGCGCTGGCCATGGTGCTGGCGGTCACCACAGCCACCGGGCTGGTCACCGGGACCGCGCTGAACGCCGTGCTCTTCGGTCTGCTCTCCGTGGGACTCGTGACGCTGGCGCTCAGCGTGCGATCGCTGGTGGTGGTGGGAGCGGGCCAGCCGCGACCACGGCTGTACTACATCCGGGAAGCCAGCCTTCCCGTCGACGAGGCCGACCGCCTCCTGAGCACACCGTCGAACCTGGGGACCACATGAGAAGAACACTGGTCGTGCTCGGCGGCGCCGACGGCTCCGTCGGGGTCTACCGCCGTGCGAGAGAGCTGGGCTACCGCACCATCTGCGTCGACGTCCGGGCAGGCGCACCCGGCGTGGCCGTGGCCGACGAGTACCTGCAACTGAGCGTGCGGGCACCCGAGCGCATCGACGCGGCGCTGCGCTCCCGCACCGACATCGCGGGTGTCATCTGCCCCGCCAGCGACGTCGGACTGCCCACACAGGCGTGGCTTTCGAAGGCGTGGAACCTCCCCTCCCCCCTGCCGCACGCCGCCGTGGAGGCGTCGGTGGACAAGCCGGTGTTCCGTGCCGTGTGCGAGCGCGCGGGTGTGCCGACCTATCGCAGCGTGTCGGGCACCTCGGGGCCCGAACTGGTGCGGGCCGCCCGCCACATGCGGTTTCCCACGCTCGTGAAGCCCGTGGACTCCTCCGGCAGCCGAGGGGTCATCTCCTGCCCCGACCCGGGCAAGTTGCGGTCGGTCGTCGCCGAGTCGCTGACCTTCTCGCAGCGCGGCCGGGTGGTCGTCGAGGAACATCTCGACGGCAGGCACCTGACGATCGAGGCACTCGTGGTGGACGGCGACATCGCCTTCCACGCCGTCACCGAGCGCACGATCACCCCGCCACCGTTGTTCGTCACCACGACCCACACCATGCCCGCCGACCTGCCACACGACGCCGCCCAGGCTCTGCCCGGCATGCTCGCCGCGGTGTGCGCGGAGATCGGCTACCGCAACGGCCCGCTGACCTTCGACGCCGTGCTGACCCGCGACGACACGCTGTACCTGATCGAGATGGGTGCCCGCATGGGCGGCAACGGCATCGCCGAGGTGGTCGAGAACTGTTACGGCGTGGACCTGATGGCCGCCACGATGGCACAGGCCGTCGGCGAGAAACCGGTGCTGACCCCCAAGCCGCCGATGCCGACCCTCGTACACATCCTCGCCTCCGACCGCACCGGCAGACTCGCCGCGATCGAGGGCGCCGAGGAGGTTCGCGCCATGCCGGAGGTCGCCGACCTGCAACTGTTCGTTCACGAGGGCACGCTCGTGCGGCCGTACGAGCAGGCGGGGTACAAGCTCGGCTACGTCGTGCTCACCGCCTCCTCCGTCGAGCAGCTGCGGTCGGCGGAGAGCGCGGTGCGGGGCACGCTCAAGTTCAGGTTGGACGCACAGGGCTCCGAGGAACAGGACATGGCGGTGCCGCTGCCTTGAGCACGTCCATGGCGACGCCGCTGCGCCCGATGGTGATGGCGCGTCTGCTCGCGGGCCGCGGCGCGTTCCGGATCGGTGTCCAGCTCATGGCCGTGGCGCTCCTCGCGGTGTGGGGCGCCACCCAGTACGGCGATTTCGCCAACGCGTGGGGCACGTGTAGCTGGCTCGTGTTCGTACCCACGGCGGCGGAGAAGGCGGCGCTGAAGATCCTGCCGAGAACCCGGCTGACCACGGCGTCCCTCGCCGGGCTCGCGCTCCGCATCGCGGCGGCACCCGTGGTGGCGCTGGCCGTGGCGCTCGTGGCCGCTGTCGTCGTCGCGCCGTCCTCGCAGGTGACGCTGTACCTGGCGTCGGCGACGTGGGCGGCGTGCACCGGACTGCTGATGACGGTTTCCGGACTGCACCGCCTGCGCGGCAGGCCCGCACTCGACGCGGCGGCGTTCACCGTCGCCGCCGCCGGTGTCGCGGCGGTGACCACGGCGACGTGGCTGTTCGACCTCTCACCGCAGGGGCACCTGCTCGTGCTCGTCGGCGGCATCGCGGTGGTCATCGTCTGCTCGCTCGCCGCGCTGCCCCGTCACTGGGTTCGCCCGCCACGGCACGCCCGGCCTCGGCTGACGCGGGCCTTCGGGCGGAGCACCGTCCTGCTCGGAGTCACCGAGCTGCTCGACGCCGTCACCGTGTCGCTGATCTTCGTGGTGCTCGCGCTCAGCGGACGCGTGGTGGACAGCGGGCCGTTCCACCTCGCCCTGCTCGGTTCGAGCATGGTGTGCTCGTTCGCGCTCTACCACCTCAAGCTCACGCAGCCGGCGACCTCGATGAACCTGCGCGGTACCGCTGGTGCCGTCGGACGCGCCAAGGCACTCCGGCTGCTGCGGGCCGCCGAACTGGCGGGGCTCGCGTTCGTCGCAGCCCTCGGCGCCGCCCTGCTCGTGCCCGCCACCCGGACGACCGTGCTGGCCGCCGCCGAGCTGCCGCTGACCGCGTCGGGGTACGTGGTGCTCGCGGGTGTCGTCGGCGTCGAGATCGTCCTGGCGATCACCCTGATCTACGCCGGATACCTCGTGGAGAACACCGACAGCCGGGTGCTGTCGCTCACCGCGGGAGCCGCCGCGCTGCGACTCGTCGCCACCGTGGTGTTCGCCTTCGCGCTGGCCCCCGGCCTCGGTGCCGTCGGCGGCTTCTGCGCGATCGTCCTCGGCCTCGCCGCCGAAGCGGCGGTTCTGCGCCGCCTGCTGCGTCGTTCCCGCCCGACCACCCCGAGTCGTTCCCGCCCGACCACCCCGAGTCGCTCCCGCCCGACCACCCCGCACCACTCCCGACCCGAACACCCCGCCACTCGTGCCCCGGCCTCGGGGTCGACCCCCGGAAGTAAGTAGCGAGACAAGTTGGAGCTGCCCATGTACGTCCTCGGCATCAGCAGGGTGCACGACTCCGCCGCGGCCCTCGTTCGTGATGGCGAGATCATCGCCTTCGCCGAGGAGGAACGGTTCACCCGCGTCAAGCACGACGGGCGCCTGCCCGCGAAGGCGATCGAGTTCTGCCTGAAGCAGGCGGGCGTCACGCTCGGCGACGTCGACCACGTCGCCTACTACTGGACCCGGTGGGCCGAACCGATCCACGCGGCGAAGGTGTTCGCCCGGTACTTCCCGAAGACGCTGGAGGTCTTCCGTAACGAGAACGGCGACGACGGTGGGAAGGCGGCGGGCCTGCTCGACACGTTCCGCACCGGCGGGGGCAAGGGCGTCGACGACTACCACGTCGGCGGAGCCGTGCTGGCCCACATGAAGCGCTCGTTCACGCTCGAACGTGACGTGAAGGAGGCCGTCGGGTACACGGGGCCGACGAAGTTCAAGGTGCACCTCATCGACCACCACCGGGCGCACGCGGGCAGCGCGTACTACATCTGCCCGTGGGAGGAGGCGGCCGTCCTCACACTCGACGGCATCGGCAGCGACGGCACCAGCACCCTGCTCGCGCACGGCCGGGGCAACCGCATCCACGACCTGCGCCGCATCAAGTTCCCCCACTCCCTCGGCGCGATGTACGCGGCGGTGACCGGCTACCTCGGCTTCTACCCGACCCGCGACGAGGGCAAGGTCATGGGCCTCGCACCGTTCGGCCGCGACACCTACGTGGAGGCGTTCCGCGACCTCGTGCACCTCGACCCCGACGGCGGTTTCGAGCTGAACCTGAGCTGGTTCCGCCACCACACCACCGGCAAACACCAGTTGTCGAAGAAGTTCACCGACACGTTCGGCCCCGCCCGGCCCCGGACCCGCGTGACGGCCGAGAACCCGGTGCCGCAGCACTACTCGGACATCGCCTACGCGCTTCAGGTGACGCTGGAGGAGGCAGGCCTGCACCTGGCGCGCTGGCTGCAGCGGCGGACCGGCTCGAAGCGGCTGGCGATGGCGGGCGGTGTGGCACTGAACAGCGTGATGAACGGGCGCATCCTGCTGGAGACGCCGTTCGAGGAGTTCTTCGCCCAACCCGCCGCCGCCGACGACGGTTGCGCGCTCGGCGCCGCGCTGGAGGTGACCGTCGGTAAACACCACCTCCCCCGGCCTCGCACCGGATTCACCTACACGGGCCCCGAGTTCACGGAGGCCGAGATGGAGGCCGCGCTCAAGGACGCGGGCGTGGAGTACCGGCGGATCGACGACATCGCCGCGCACACCGCCGCGAAGATCGCGGACGGTCTCATCGTCGGGTGGGTGCAGGGCCGGATGGAGTGCGGGCCGAGGGCGCTCGGCAACCGCTCACTGCTCGCCGATCCGCGCGACCCGGAGTCGAAGACCCGCATGAACGAGAAGGTCAAACACCGGGAGGCGTTCCGGCCGTTCGCCCCGTCGTGCCTGGTCGAGCGGGCGGGCGAGTACTTCGCCAGCGACTACCCGTCGCCGGTGATGCTGCTGGTCTTCGACGTCCTCGAACACCAGCGCGACCGCGTTCCCGCCATCACCCACGTGGACGGCACCGCGCGCGTGCAGACCGTGAGCGAGGACGACAACCCGCTGTACTACCGGCTGATCAAGCACTTCGAGGAGATCACCGGGGTGCCCATGGTGGTGAACACGTCGTTCAACGACAACGACGAACCCATCGTGGCGACCCCCGAGGACGCCATCAGGTGTTTCCTGAAGACCGACGTCGACGCGCTCGCACTCGGTCCGTTCTGGACGCAGAAGCCCCACTTGGAGGAAGAGAAGTGACGTCCACGGCGCCCAACCCGACCGAGGCCACGGGCACCGGCGGTGAGCTGATCCGCACGCTCTACCGGCACCGCCGCTGGCTGTGGTTGGTCTTCGCCGTCCCCGCGGCCGTGCTC
Source organism: Saccharomonospora cyanea NA-134 (assembly GCF_000244975.1). Classification (NCBI taxonomy): domain Bacteria; kingdom Bacillati; phylum Actinomycetota; class Actinomycetes; order Pseudonocardiales; family Pseudonocardiaceae; genus Saccharomonospora; species Saccharomonospora cyanea. The sequence continues at coordinate 5,147,998 of NZ_CM001440.1, forward strand.
GCGCTGCTCATCATGGTGGTGCTCCCTCCCGACCAGACGCTGGACAACATCGGCGACTGGCTGTTCAAGGTCAGCCCGTTCCTGTTCGCCGTACCCGCCGTGGCGCTGTTCCCGAGGGTCAAGGCCGCCCCCGCGCTGATCGCGCTGGCCGTGGTGGGCTACATGAGCTACATCGACACGGAGATGGTGCTGCGCATCCAGGAGTTCGCTCGGACGGCGGACACCGATCCCGGTGCGTTCGAGCCGGTGTACCAGTTCGAACTGTTCATCGTGACGTTCATCGTGCTGTTCGCACTCATGACGTACCGCCTCGGTGGGGCCCGCACGGCGAACGTGCTCAAGACGGGTGTCGCGGGCATCCTGATCGTGATCGCCGGACTGAACGACCTGACCTTCTGGGCCCTCAACGAGGTGTGGTCGGCGGGCAGCAGGCCGGACGAGCTGGCGTGGGCGTCCCACATCGTGGTGTTCGTGGGTGGCCCGCCGAGTGTGCTCACCGCTGTGGTCTTCATGCTCGTCCACCTGGCACTCGCCGCGGCGGTGTTGCTGTTGCCGTTGGGTCGGTGGGTCGACCGCGCGCTCGGCACGGCCGCACCCGCACACTCCGGCTGAACCACCTACCGAAGCGCCTGTTCCGGGCAGTGAAACTATCCTCGACTGCCCGGAACGTGGCCGCAGGCATAGTCCCGCAGCGGTGAGGGAACACGCGAACAGCCTGCGCCCGCTTGCCCGGCCGCAACAAACATGATCAACTCAGAGTCGGCGTGCGGGGCGGGGTGAAACGACCGTTCCGCTGGCGACGACGAAGGGTGGTAACGCCGCGATGACCTCAACACTCGATCCCGACGTCGAGTACGTCGTGCTGTGCGGATCGCGGCACGAACGCATCGGCTACGCGCCGAAGGCAGAGGTCCACCACGAGTCCACGCCGCTGCACCTGGCGTTCTCCTGCTACCTGTTCGACCAGCAGGGCAACTTCCTGGTCACCTGGCGGGCCAGGCACAAGTCCACCTGGCCCGGCGTGCGCACCAACTCCTGCTGTGGCCACCCCGGCCCCGGCGAGGTCATCCCGGACGCGGTGGCCCGGCGCCTCACCGACGAGCTCGGCCTCGTCGCCGACCGCATCGAACTGGTGCTGCCCGAGTTCCGTTACGAGGCCACCATGCCGAACGGCACCCGCGAGAACGAGGTGTGTCCCGTGTACCGCGCCACGGTGACCAATCGACGGGACGCCGCCCCGAACCCCGAGGAGGTCGACGACACGGCCTGGGTTCCGTGGCGGGAGTTCGTGGCCGAAGTGGAGGCCGACCGCACCACCGTGTCACCGTGGTGCGCACTCCAGGTGGACCAACTGCGCGCTCTCGGACCCGACCCGCTCGCCTGGCCGGTCGCCGACGACAGCCGCCTGCCCGACGCCGCGCGGGAACCGCTGGAAGCGGGCCACTGAGCTGGGACGTCCGTACCAAAGCAGGGGTCGGCGCACGACGACGAACCCCATACGCCATGATCACCCCTCGACAAGGCACAAACGGGTGACTGGTGGCAGGGGCACAGGTATGGCACTGTGCCCGGGTCTCGGTGGAAGTCCGCATGCGCGGGTGCCCGGCAGCGGTTCAACAGGTCGTCGTGGAGCGTCGTGAACAACGAAGACAAACCAACGCAGGAGAACAGCCAGGGACACCACAAGTCGATCCGGAAGCGACTGACCGGCACGGTGCTGGTCCCGAGTATCGCGCTTCTGCTGCTGTGGATCGGCATGTCCGCGTACTTCGTCATCGACGCCTTCTACGTGCGCGCCGTGGCGTCGAGCGTGCAGCAGGTGTCGATCCCCGCGGTCACCTCCCTCAGTGCGGTGCAACAGGAACGGCAACTCTCGCTGGTGTACCTCGAGAAGCGGGACACCGGCCTGCTGGAGCTCCAGCAGCAGCAACAGCAGGTCGACACCTCCCTCGGCGCTTTGCGTCAGACGATGGCGGACATCTCCTCCGACCTGCCCGAGGAGATCTCAGGCCGCATGCGCGACCTCGAACGCAGCCTCGACCGACTTCCCGAGATGCGTTCCCAGATCAACCTGCGAAGCGTTCTGCCCGACGAGGTGAACGAGTACTACAACGAGCTCGTCGACACCGCCGCCGGGGTGTTCGACGCGCAGGCCCGCCTCGTGCCCGACGTGGAGGCGACGCAGAACGCTCTCGTGGCGACCGACCTCTTCCGCGCCTCCGACCAGATGTCGCGTGCGGCGTCGCTGGCGTCGAGCGCCTTCGCCAACGGCAACTTCACCGCGGCCGACCACCGCGCGTTCTCCGAGCTGGTCGGCTCCTACCGGTCGGCGCTGAACGAGACGGCCCCGAACGTGCTCCCCGACGTCCGTCAGACCTACGACAGGCTGGTCGCGGACGAGGGCTGGCAGCGGTTGCAGGGCATCGAGAACGAGCTGATCGCCCACGGGCCCGGCTCGCTCGACGTGAACACGCTCTCGCTCAACGGTACCGAGCTGCGCGACCTCACCAGCCGCATCTCCAACGACCTCGCGTCGCTCACCATCACTCAGGCCGACCAGACGTCGTCGAAGGCCCTGGACGACGCGGGCCAGAACCTCACCAACGTGCTGCTGGGCAGCGCGCTCACGCTCATCGCCGCCATCGCGTCGATCGTGGTCGCCGTCCGCGTCTCCCGCACGCTGGTCGACCGCACCCTGATGACCCGCCTCGAACGGCTGCGCAACGACTCGCTCGAACTGGCCAGCACCCGGCTGCCGAGCATCGTGCAGCGGCTGAAGGACGGCGAGGCCGTGGACGTGAGCGCCGAGCTGCCCCGGCTGGACCACGGTCGGGACGAGATCGGGCAGGTGGCCGAGGCGTTCAACCTCGCGCAGCTCACGGCCGTCAACGCCGCGGTCAGCGAGGCGAAGGCCCGCAGTGGTGTGAACAACGTGTTCCTCGGCATCGCCCACCGCAACCAGGGTCTGGTGCACCGGCAGCTGCAGATCCTCGACCGGATGGAGAGTCGGGAGGAGAATCCCGACCAGCTCAAGAGCCTGTTCCAGCTCGACAACCTCGCCACCCGGGCACGCCGCACCACCGAGAACCTGATCATTCTCGGTGGCAAGCAGCCGGGTCGGCGCTGGCGCAAGCCGGTCATGTTGATGGACGTCCTGCGGGCCGCGATCTCCGAGACCGAGCACTTCTCGCGCGTCGAGGTGGAACCCATCCCCAACGTGGCGCTCGTGGGGTCCGCCGTGGCCGACGCCATCCACCTCGTGGCCGAGCTGGTGGACAACGCGACCACGTTCTCGCCCCCGGGCTCGCCCGTGTACATGACCGGGACGAAGGTGGCGCGCGGCGTGGTCGTCGACATCGCCGACCAGGGTCTCGGCATGAAGGACGACGTCCGCGAGTGGGCCAACTCGATGATGTCGGAGCCGCCCGAGTTCGACGCCATGGCCATGAAGGCCGACGCGAGCCTCGGTCTGTTCGTGGTCGCCCGGCTCGCACACCGGCTCGGCGCGCACGTCACCTTCGACTCCTCCCGCTACGGCGGCACCCGGGCCACCGTGCTGCTGCCCACCGACGTGCTCGCCGGTGACGAGCAGGCCGCCGACGTCGACTCGGGTTTCCACGCCACCCTGGCGAAGGCACCCGAGATCGAGGTGCACAGCCCGGCCACCACAACGCCGGTGCGGTCGGCCTCCCCGGCCTCGGCGCAGCAGGTCCGCCCCCGCCCGGCCCCCGCTCCGGAGCGTGCGGCGCACCAGCAGTCCGCTCCGGCCCAGCCGACCACCCCCGTGAACGGGTCGGCACCGGCACCGACGCCGACAACGCGTGGCACGGAGACCCCGGCCTCGAACGGAACCACCTCAACCGTCGCGGAGCACACCGACTCCGCGCAGCCTGCCGAAGGCCTTCCACAGCGGAAGCGGCGACGCGCACCGCTGCCGCAACGACGGCCGCAGGAGAACCTCGTGGACCAACTGCGTGACGACCCCGAATCCGAGCAGCGAGACCTGGAGCGCTACTCGGGCCGGACCCGCAGCACGCTGACGGCGTTCCACAAGGGCACTCGCAGGGGACGCGATGCCGACGACGCGTCCCGACCGACCGACGCTAACTGATAGGGGAAGCGGATTCATCGATGAACGAGAACGGCAATTCCATGTTGGATCTCAACTGGCTGCTGGACGACATGGTGGACCGCGTGGTCGGAGCCCAGCACGCCGTGGTGCTGTCGGCCGACGGCCTGCTGATGGGTAAGTCCAACTCGCTGTCCAAGGACGACTCCGACCAGCTCTCCGCGATGGCCTCCAGCCTCCAGAGCCTCGCCAAGGGGGTCAGCCGCCACTTCCAGCGCGGCCCTGTGCTGCAGACCCTGATCGAGATGACCGAGGGTTACCTGTTCGTCTCCGCCGCGGGCACGGGAGCGTGCCTCGCCGTGCTCGCCGAGGACGCGGTGGACGTCGAAATGATCGCCTACGAGATGAACCGTCTGGTCAAGCGCGTCGGCGACTACATGACCGCCGCGCCGAGGAACGCGGCAGCCTCGGGGACGTGACATGAACGATCAGTGGTACGACGAGGCGGCCGGCCCCCTGGTGCGGCCGTACGCCATCACCAGGGGGCGAATACCGGCCTCGGACGTCACCCTGGACGTCGCCACCCAGGTGATGGCGTTGTCCGGAACGAAACGCGACGGGGTCGGCCTCACCCCGGAGCACACGGCGATCCTCGACCTCTGTGAACGACCGCTGTCGATCGCGGAGATCGCGGTTCACGTGAAGATCCCGATCGCTGTGGTGAAGGTGTTGTGCGGCGATCTCATCGAACGAGGCGAAGTGATCGTGCGGTCACCCTCGCAACCGATGCAAGCCCCGGATCGTCAACTACTTCAGGCGGTGCTCGATGGTCTCTCCAAGCTCTGACGACAACACGGCGACGCCCGTGGTCCCCACCCCGGTCAAGATCATCGTGGCCGGGGGCTTCGGGGCGGGCAAGACCACGATGGTCGGCTCGGTGAGCGAGATCCCGCCGTTGTCCACAGAGGAGTTGATGACGGCGGCCAGCGACGGCATCGACGACATCACGGGCGTCGAGTCGAAGAAGACGACGACGGTCGCACTCGACTTCGGCCGCATCACCATCTCGCCGCACACCGTGCTGTACCTGTTCGGCACGCCGGGCCAGGAACGCTTCTGGTACATGTGGGACGAGCTCGCGCGAGGCGCGATCGGCACCGTGGTGCTCGTGGACACCCGCAGGCTCGACAGCAGCTTCTCGGCCATCGACTTCTTCGAGCGCAGGCGGATCCCGTTCATCGTTGCGGTGAACTGCTTCGACGGCTCCGACGACTACACCGAGGACGAGATCCGCAACGCGTTGGCGATCTCGCCGGGCGTACCGATCCTGTTCTGCGACGCGCGCCAGCGCGAGTCCAGCAAGCTCGCCCTGATCCGGCTCGTGCGCTACGCGATGAGCAGGCTTCCGGAACCCGAGATGGCGTCCTCGAACGCCTGAGGTCCGGGCCTCGACACGACGAAGGCCACCTTCCCGCGAACATTTCGGGGAAGGTGGCCTTCGTCGTGTTCCGGGTCAGGAACCGGCGGGGATCTGCTTCAGCTTGAGGTTGAAGTGCCGCAGCAGCGGCGGTGCGTCGACGATGCGGTACGACGCGACCCGGCTCGGGTCCTTGGCGATGTCGGCGAGCACGTCGGCGACGTACTCCAGGTGCGCCTGCGTGTAGGTGCGCCGGGGGATCGCCAACCGCACCAGTTCGAACGGTGCGGGCGTGAGGAGGTTGTGGTCGGAGTCGAACTCGCCGAGGTACAGCGACCCGAGTTCGGCGGCGCGCACCCCACCCGCCAGGTACAGCTCGGAGGCGAGGGCGTGCCCCGGGAAGCCGTGTGGGGGGATGTGAGGCAGCAACCGGCCCGCGTTGAGGTAGAGGGCGTGCATACCGGCGGGCTGGACGATGTCCACCCCGGCCTGGGTGACGAGCTCGGCGAAGTGGGCCGCGTCCGCCTCCCTCGACCGCAGGTAGTTCGGGTCGAGCACCTCGTCGAGCCCCTGCGCGACCCGCTCCAGGTCGTGTGCGGCCATTCCGCCGTAGGTGCGGAAACCCTCGGTGGCGATGAGGTTGACCTCGCATCGCTTGGCGAGCTCGGGGTCACGCACCCCGATCAGCGCGCCCATCGGGGCGATGCCGTCCTTCTTCAGGCTCGCCACGCAGCCGTCGGCCAACGCGAACGCCTGGCGAGCGACCTCGCGCGGGGTGAGATGGCCGTAGCCCGGCTCGCGCTGCACCACGAGCCAGGAGTTCTCCGCGAACCGCGCGGCGTCGAGGAAGAACGGGACGCCGTAGCGGTCGCACAACGACCGCACGGCACGCAGGTTCGCCATCGACACCGGCTGCCCGCCGCCACCGTTGTTGGTGATCGTGACGAGCACCTGCCCCACGCGCTCACCGTCGGGGCCCCTGAGGGTCCGCTCCAGCGCGTCGAGGTCGATGTCGCCCTTGAACGGCTCACGGCTGTCCAGGTCGCCGAACTCCGCGCACGGCAGGTCGCGCGCTTCCGCGCCGAGCAGCTCGACGTTGGCCCTCGTGGTGTCGAAGTGCGTGTTGCTCAGCGAGATCTGCCCGGGCTTCAGCACGGACGAGAACAGCACGCGCTCGGCGGCCCTCCCCTGGTGCACCGGGAAGGAGTACGGGTAGGAGGTGAGGTCGTCCACCGCCTCGCGGAACCGGTAGTACGAGTCCGACCCCGCGTACGAGCGGTCGGCCTGTGCGGCGGCCGCCTCCTGCGCGGCCGAGACGGCCCCGGTGCCGGAGTCGGTCAGCAGGTCGATGGTGACCATGCTCGCCGGCAGGTTGAACGGGTTGTACGCGGCTCGGGCCAGCGCCTCCTCGCGTTGCTGCCGGGTCGTGATCGGTATTTCCTTGACGACCTGGATCCGGTACGGCGGGAACGGTTTCACTGTTCCTTCTTTCAGCGACTAGGTGTTCGATGTCCGAAGTGCTCAGACTCCCGTCGCGGCCCGCGTGCCGGCTCGGGGCGGGAGCACCTCGTATCCCTCCGACGAAAGATAGATCGTCGTGCCGGTGCCGAACCGCCCCAGCCGCAACGACACGTGGGCGAGCAGTCCCCGCCCCTCGGTGAGCGGACGATCGGTGAGCGCACGGAGCGCCCTGTCCAGCCCCGCCGGGTCGCTTCCCCTTCCGGACAGAAACTCCGCCACTCGCTCCCGCGCCTCCGCGTCGTCGGCCACGTAGTCGCGGATGGGCAGGTAGAGGCTGTAGTTGCCGGGACGCTTCGGATCGGCGTCGACGAACGAGTAGCTCGAGATCAACGGCCTACCGTCGAACGACACGGTGTCGCCGCCGAGCACACGGCAGAAGTCGCGGATGCTGTCGACGTCGAGGCCGTCGACGGCCTGGGACGCGCGCACCACCTCCTCGACCGTGGCCGAGTAGTGCGAGATGTAGAGCTTGACCCGGGACGTCGGGCTGTCGTCCAGGTCCACCGCGAAGAACGTGAACCGGTCCTGCCCCGGCCTGTGGACGGAGTGCTCGGTCGCGGAGTCGTAGGCCTCGTCCATCCCGAGCCGCCGGAATCCCTCGGCGACGAGTTCGGCCGCGCGGTCCTCACCTCGCGCACCCGGGTTGAAGTACACCTTCAGCTTCGGCTTCGCGTTCGGACGGAAGATCAGCGAGTACCAGAACGCGAACTTCCCCTGCGGTTGCTCGGGCAGGAAGAGGTCCTGTACCGCGTCGAACCGGTCCGTCGGGATTTCGAGGCGGTCGGACACGGAGTCGAGGAAACGTCGTGCGGCGACCACGTTCGCGGCCATACTCGGCTTCTCCGCGATCACTTCGCCCAGAACGCGCACGGCGTTCTCGCCCGTGTCGTCCAGCGCGACGGAGAACTCGACGGGGGTGGCGTCGTCCGCGACGTCGGAGGGCCACGACGGGCCGTCGGAAAGCCGACGCTCGCCGCCCGCGCCGAGAAGCTCCCGGAGCATGTCCACCGCGGTGTCGTCGGTCGGCGGGAAACCCGCTTCGTCACAGAGGTTTCGCAGCTGCCTACTGGTGTGCTCGAAGAGCGTGAAGGAGTTGGTGTCGTTCACGCTCGCTCCGGCGGGCCTGCGTACAAAAGTGCTTCACTCCCACTGGCGTCGTGGTCACAAACGATGATCAAGATACGTCCGTTTCACACCGCGAGATACCCCTTTCCGAGTGATCTTGACAACCGCTTGTGATCACGTTCCGGGTTCACCGGGACATGTCACGGCGCCGTCCCAAGCGGCCATCAAGTGGCCCAATTGCCTCCTAACGTCCGCGTTTATGACGAACTCCGACACCGTCCGGCCCTTCCGGATCGACATCCCCCGGCAGCAACTCGACGACCTCGCGGCGCGACTGGCCGCGACCCGCTGGCCGAGCGAGCTTCCCGGGGTGGGCTGGACCCGAGGCGTGCCCGTCGACTACCTGCGTGAGCTCGCCGAGTACTGGCGCACCACCTACGACTGGCGCCGGCACGAGGCCGCGTTGAACGACTTCCCGCAGTTCCTGACGACGGTCGAGGGGCAGCCGATCCACTTCCTTCACGTCCGCTCCGCCGAACCCGACGCGACCCCACTGCTGTTGCTGCACGGCTGGCCCGGCAACGTCACCGACTTCGCGAAGGTGCTCGACCCCCTGGTGAACCCGCGTGCCCACGGCGGCGAGGCCGCGGACGCCTTCCACGTCGTCGTCCCGTCGCTGCCCGGTTTCGGTTTCTCCACACCACTGGCCGGGCCAGGCGTCGACGCGAAACGCATGGCGGAGCTGTTCGGCACCCTCATGCGTCGACTCGGCTACCCCCGCTACGGCGTGCACGGCTACGACACGGGCGCGTGGGTGGCGCTCGCACTCGGCGAGCGAAGGACAGGCGAGGTCGTCGGCGTGCACGTCAACGCGATGATCGCCTTCCCGACCGGCGCGGAGGGCGAGTTCGACGCGCTCACCGAGTGCGACCGGCAGCGGTGGGACCGGATGCAGAACCTCAACGACGGCTACCTCCAGTGCAACGGCAAGAGGCCGCAGACCGTCGCCTACGGGCTCACGGACTCACCGGTGGGGCAACTCGCGTGGATCGTGGAGAAGTTCAAGGAACTCACCCACCCCGCCGACGCGCTGCCGGAGCAGTGCGTGGACCGCGACCAGCTGCTCACCGACGTCAGCATCTACTGGTTCACCGGCACCGCGGCCTCCGCCGCTCAGGTGTACTACGAGGAGATGTCGGCGGCGGACTGGAGCGACGAGCCTCCCACGCGCGGCACCACGCCCACCGGCGTGCTGTTGTCGGCACACGACGTCACCGTGCGCCCGTGGGCCGAACGCGACCACAACGTCGTGCGCTGGACCGAGCTCGACGACGCGGGCCACTTCGTGGCCCTGGAGGCTCCGGACGCGCTCGTGGCCGACGTCCGCGGATTCTTCGCGGAACTGCGCTGAGCCGACTCCCGCGGCCGGAGTGGGATGGCTGACTGCGAAAGCGGGCTCTCCGGTCTGACGTTGTGTGCCCGGAGGCTCGCTTTCCGCACTCACTTCCCGCTTTCCGTGCCCGCGTGCTCGCAGCCGGTACACACGCCCTGCCCGCGGACTTGACCTCGATCACATCTCCGCTGGACATGGGGCCGAGCGACGTCGCCGAGCAGTCGAAACGGGCATCTCACCCCTGCGACCAGGAAGTGGTCAACTGTGCGGAAGCGACGTATCACCCTGGCGGCCGCGGTCGCCGCTCTCGGACTCGGCCTGACCGCGTGTGGCGACACCGAAACCGGGGCCGCCCAACCGGCCGACACCACGAAGGCGGGGACCAGCTCCGCCTCGGCCTCCCCGACGTCGTCGGAGGCACCGGCCCCCGAGTCCACCGAGGCGAAGCCGTCCGGCAGTTCCGCGAGCGGTGACGTCACCGCCCCCGGAACGGAGTTGAAGGTGGGTGAGACCGCGACCGTCCCCTTCACCTACGGCACCGACATGAGCGGCACCATTGCCATCACCGTCACCGCGATCGAACAGGGCGCCCCGGCCGACCTCGCCGCGTTCGGCGACAGGGCGAAGGGACTCGTGCCCTACTTCATCAAGTACCAGGTCGAGAACGTCGAGGGCACCGACCTCTCGTACAGCTCGGTGCGCCTGCGCGCCACCACGGCCGACGGCCGCGGAACCGGCGTCATCATCAGCGGTGACGTCGAGGGCAAGTGCGAAAGCGAGACCGCCGACCGCGACTTCACCACCGCGGGCGCGTCGTACGAGACCTGCGCCCTGCAGGCTTCGCGCGAGGGCATCGAGGTGGTCGGAGCCGAGTTCAGCGACGGCGACGACTACCTCGACGACCCGGTCGTCTGGAGCGAGTGAGCCGACGAGGGCTGCCCATGCGCGTCGGGCAGCCTTCGTGGTGGGCGCGGAACCACGTGGTCACGTCGGTTTCGAGGTGGCTCCAGTAGTGGATTCCGCTGGGACGGTGCCGCGGCCCTTCACCTCGCTCGGCGTTCCCTCAGCTCAGCGAGCCATGCCTTCACCTGTTCGTCGTCATGCAGGTAACCGCCTCCCCCGCCAGCGGGGAGATCGATTCCGTGGAGGCAGTTCAGCGCCCACCAGCTGAGGTCGTCCCAGACGATCCCGTCCTCCAACACCCACCTCGCCGCCCAGCGGTCGCCCTCCCCCCGGGACAACCGACCAGCGAGGAGCTCGACGAAACGGTCTTCGATCTCGTCGAGAGTCGGCCGGCCACCCACGTCCATGCCGTGACCATACGGGCAGGGCACCTGTTGCTCGATGTGGCACGGGCGTTGGCATCGGCGCGGTCTCTGGAATCTCTCCCCACGAAGGGCAGTCTGGTAAGGCACACCAAGCAGATTGGCGCTCTGAGTGCCGTCCCGCCTGACCTGGCATAGCCGGTCACTGGGTGCCTGCGACTCGTGCTGCGTGAACATCGTGCCTAAGCCTCACCTCGCGCAGGTAGGCCTTGAGCGCGTCGGCGGAGTTGTCGCTGACGACCGTGACGACTCGACCATCGCTCGCGAAGTAGTCGCCGGACCCGGCAACGCTGGAGAGCGTCCTGTCAACCCGCCGACCAGGATGTGTTGGTGGGCCGCCCGGGGCTCGAACCCGGAACCTATGGATTAAAAGTCCACAGCTCTGCCAATTGAGCTAACGGCCCGCCCTGGAGTGTAGCGGCGGGCGGGTTCGGTGGGCACAGGAGGCGGGGTCGAACGGCAAGCCGCGTACGGGAACTGCGGACACGCGTGCGCAGCCTGCGGACACGGTGCAGAGGCACGTGCCCCGACCCGCACGTCGTTGTGCGGTGCGGGGCACGCGGTGAACTCCTGAAGGAGTCGATCAGCACTTCCCGCAGCAGCCGCAGTTCGGCCCGCTGCAGGAACCGCAGCAACCACACCCACTCATGGCAATCACCACCCTTTCGGGACGTGTCCGTGCCAGCACCTCACGCTATGAGCACTCCAAGTGAGCACGACACCACTACCAGGGTGAATCGGCCGATCCCTCTACGTAATCCCAACCGGTCGGCGGTCCAGTCACCTGACAGATGTCCCGGTGCCCTCACCCCCCATAACGTCACCGCCATGACCACGACACACACGAACACCGTCACCCGCCCCCGGCTCGCCGTCATCGTCGGAAGCGTCCGCACCGACCGCTTCGGTCCCGTGCCCGCGGCGTGGTTCGCCGAGCAGGCCCGCGAGCACGCCGCCATGGACGTCGAGCTCGTCGACCTGGCCGACTACGACCTACCGACGTCCCTCGACGAGAACGACGACGTGACCGCGCTGGGCGCCAGGCTGGCCGAGGCGGACGCCTTCGTGGTGGTGACACCCGAGTACAACCACAGCTTCCCCGCCGGGTTGAAGACCGCGATCGACCACTACCGCCGGGAGTGGCAGGCGAAGCCCGTCGCGTTCGTCTCGTACGGCGGCATGGCCGGTGGCCTGCGCGCCGTGGAGCAGCTCCGGCAGGTCTTCGCCGAACTGCACTCGGTCACCGTCCGCAACACGATCAGTTTCCACAACTTCTGGGATCACTTCGGCGACGACGGCCGTCCTCGGGACGGTGCCGCGGCGGCCACCGCGGCCAAACAGATGCTCGATCAGTTGACGTGGTGGGCCGTCACGCTGAAGGAGGGCCGGGACAAGCATCCATACGAGGCTTGACCTCTACATTACTCGAACTTCCACACTGTCCTCATGCGAGTTTCGGAAACGCGGTTGTTCGGCCGGGCAGAACAACTCACCACTGTGGAAGGTGTACTTTCCGATGCCCGCCTCGGCGTGGGGACAGCGCTCGTCGTCAAGGGGGAGGCGGGCATCGGGAAGACCGCCCTTCTCCAGCAGGTGCTCGAATCGGCAGGCGAGGAGACGGTGCTGCACGCCATGTGCGTCGAACCGGAGGCGGACCTCCCGTTCGCCGGCCTGCACCTGTTGCTGCGGCGGGTCGAGTCCCGGCTCGACGAACTCGTGCCCGACCAGGCGGCGACACTGCGATGCGCGCTCGGACGTCTCCGTACGGACTACCGGCCCGTGGACCGCCACAGCGTGAACCTCGCCGTCCTCGCCCTGCTGGCGGCGCTCTCCGCCGAGCGACCGCTGCTGGTGGCCGTGGACGACGCCCACTGGCTGGACCGTCCCTCGGCCGACGCACTGCTGTTCTCCGCCCGGCGCCTGGACACTCTGCGCGTGGCCCTGCTGCTCACCGTCAGGGAGGGCCACGCACCCGCGCTGCCGACCCCGGGCCTGCCCGAACTCCGGTTGGAGAGGCTCTCCGCCCCCGACGCCGACGCGCTGCTGGCCGCCCACGCGGACGACCTGCCCGCACACGTGCGGCGGCAGATCGCCGACGAGGCCCACGGCAACCCGCTGGCCCTGCTGGAACTCTCAGCCGTACACCGGCACGGCGGCGCCCCGAGCCACGGACGCCCCGTGGAGGGCACGCTGCACTGGGCGTTCGCCGAGCGGATCGCGGCGCTGCCCTCCAGCACCCGCACCATGGTGCTGGTCGCCGCGGCGGACGGAAGCTGCGACACGGGCACCGTGCTGGCCGCGGCGGCGCGACTCGGCGCGGACGTCAACGACCTGGTGACCGCCGAGGAAGCCGAGCTACTGATGTTCACGGAGACCTGCCTGGGTTTCCGGCACCCCCTCGTGCGCGCGGCGGCATACCGGTCGGCGTCGCTGCCCGAACGCATCGCGGCCCACCGGGCACTGGCGGCCGTGCTGACGAACGCGGAGGACGCCGACCGCAGGGCGTGGCATCTCGCCGCGGCCGCGACGGGGCCCGACGAGGAGGTCGCGGCAGCGCTCGAACACAGCGCGGAGCACGCACGCGCTCGTGGGGGTTACACCGCCGTGGCCACCGCCTACGAGCGGGCGGCGGCACTCACCCCGCGCCCCTGTGACCGCGCCCGCAGGCTCTCCGCCGCTGCCCGTGCCGCCGCTGACGCGGGACAGCCCGAACGCGCGTTGAGCCTCGTGCGGCAGGCGGAGCCGTACTGCGTGACGACGGCGGCGCGGGTGCGGACGGCGATGATCCACGCCGTGCTCGCCGACGACCGGAACCGGTTCGGCGAGTCCTACGGTGTGTTGCGGGACACGGCGCTCGCCGTCGCCGGGGAGGACGCGGAGTCGGCTTCGAGCCTGCTGTTCTGGGCCGCGCACTCGGCATGGCTCGGCGGCGAGATCGCCAAGGTCGAGCAGGCGGCCGACGACGCCGAACGACTGGGTCTCGACGCGGCGGCCCACGCCCGCTCGCTGGTGCGGGCGGCCCAGGGTTCGCCCGCGCGGAGCGCCGACGCCCTGCGGGAGCTCGTCGAGCACTCCGCGTCGGTCTTCCCACGGTGCTCCGACCGTCCGTTGGAGCTGCGGGGGCGGCTCGCCGTCGCCACCTGGCGACTCCTTCTCGGAGATCGGTCGGTTGCGCGTGACCTGGCGCTGGCGGTGGTACGGGAGTGCCGGACGGAAGCCGCGGAGGGGGTACTCGCTCCCGCCCTGGCCGTGCTGGCACGCGCCGAGCTGGCTCTGGGACTGCACGAGCAGGCCCACGCCAGTGCCGAGGAGGGGCTGCGGCACGCCGAGGAGTCCGGTCAGGTCGGGGCGGTGTCGGAGCTGTCGAGCGTGCTGGCGCACCTCTCCGCGGTGCGGGGCGAGGCACAGCAGGCGGTCTTCCACGCGGGCCGTACCTCACTCGCCGACGCGAGTCACGCGCTCGCGCTGCTCGACATGGGGCACGGCCGGCACGACGCCGCGCTCCAGCGCCTGCACGCCTCACCGGTCACCGGCACGCTCGACACGTTGGGGGCGGCCCCGGAGTTGGCGGAGGCCGTCGCCCGCGCGCAACACACGGAGCACGACGGCCAGTGGTGGCAGCGCGAGTGGGACCGCGCGCGGGAGGCCGTGGAGGCGCACGCGGAGTGGGCACGGCGACTCGGTCTGCGCTGGGCCCAGGCCGTCGCGCTGCGCAACCAGGCGTTGCTCGCCGAGAGCGCGCCGGGTGGGGTCGCCGGCGATCCCGGTGAGTTGTTCGCGCGCGCTGTCGACCTGCACCGCCGCGAGGACCACCACACCTTCGACCGGGCGCGTACCGAGCTGAGCTACGGCGAGTGGCTCCGCCGCAGGCGCCGTCCCACCGAGGCGAGGCCCCACCTGCGGGCAGCGATCATGATCTTCGAGAGTCTCGGTGCTCGCCCGTGGGCCGAGCGGGCACGCGCGGAGCTGCGCGCGAGCGGCGAGGGGCTCCACGGAAGCGGCGTGAACGGCGTGAACGGCATGGAAGGCACAGCACTGGCCACCCGGCTCACCCCGCAGGAACGGCGCGTCGTCAGTCTCGCCGCCGACGGGTTGAGCAACCGGGACATCGGCGAACGGTTGTTTCTCAGCCCGCGCACCGTCGGTTACCACCTGTACAAGGCGTATCCGAAACTGGGCGTTTCGTCCCGCAGGGAGCTCGCCCGCCTCGGACTGGCAGGCTGAGTCCCCGCCGGTCGTGTCACACTGCGCAACGTGGAGTACCAACTCACGGCCGAACTCGCCTCCCCACCCGAGGCACCGGACCTGGACCCGTTACAGCAGGTCGGCGTCGTCTCCCTGCTCGACGACCGGTTGAACAACCTCGCGAGCATCGAGGGCCCGGACGGCGTGGAGATCGTTCCGGTCGAACACTCCATCGAGGCGCATCTCGGCGGCGCCGTGGTGAGCTGGCTCCTCGACGCGCCCGCGCTGGTGTTCGCCGAGGACGCCACCCGTGCCGTCCTGGAACAGCTCATCGACGAGATCGACCTGCTCGCCGGCTGGGAGGTCAAGCACTGCGCCGTGACCGCGACCGACGACCAGCTCGCCAGTGCGCTGGCGGCGTCGCTCGAACCGGGTGAGTTCGGTGACGGGCTGTCCGCCGACTTCGACGACACCGGTCCCACGCGGGCCTTCGTGCTCGAATCCGAGGAGGTCGATGACATCGAGGCCACCATGTCGGAGACCGAGCTGACCGACCGCAGGGCGAGCCTGCTGCGCGCGAGTGGCTACCTGAGGGCTTTCGATCTCGGCGCCTTCGGTGACTTCGGTGACTTCGGTGACTTCGACGAGGAGCGGGCGAGGTACGTGGCCGGGGCACTGATGCACGGCATCGAGATGTTGACCGACGAGCTGTTCGGCGACGTGCAGATGCTCGACGACGAGGACGCCACCGCCGAGGAGGTGGAGGCGCTGTGGGTGGTGGACGAGCTGCCCCAGCAGTACGCGGACCGGTACAGCGCGTTGTTCGCCAAGCAGTTTCTCGTCACCACCTCGGTCCTCGGCCACCGGCTCACCCGGGAGGGCTGGAGCGGTCCGCTGTCCGTGGCCGAGGCACTCGCGTTGCGTGTCGCCGAATCGCGTGCCGAGGTGGAACTCGACCTCGCCGAGGTGCTGGACCCGGACGAGATCGACGGCGTCTACACCGCCTTCAACGAACACGCGCTGGCTGGTCTCGACCTCGATCTGCTGTACTCGGTCCCCGAGGCCGAACTCACCACTGACCTGGCCTTCGCCAATTGGTTCAAGCCACGTGCCGAGTCCGGTGAGACGACGCCGCACCCCTACCTGGCCGACGAGGACGAGGAGTGAGCCGAAGAAAGGACGAAGCACCCTTTCCCGGCCGCTCCCCCTTTCGGCCTGGGCTTTCCGGGTGATTCGCACGACTGCCGTGTTCCGGCATTAACCGAAATCGCCTCACGATTCAAGACTGCACACTCAGCTTTCGGTGCTGTCACCCTGTCGGGTGATGGTCGCACGCGGAGGCCACAGCCGAATGTGCCTCTTCCCATCTCCGCGCGACCACGACTCCGGCAAGGCCGGAGGAGGTCCCGGTCGCACGGGCTGCTGCGGCGGGCGGCGTGAGGGCGGCCGCCGAGCCGGAGAACCCGCGGCCACGACCGCGCGAGGTGTCCTCAGCCTGGCGGCCGGGACCACGTGACGTCGGGCGAGGTTCGCGTCCCGCGCCTCACTCCAGTGGTCTGGTTCTGAGCAACCGGGGGACGACGAACCACAGCAGCGTGAAGATCCCACCGACGACCACCGCCAGCACGACCATCGCGGCGACCCCGAAGACCACCTTGCCGATCAGGGAGACGGTGAGTGTGATGGCCACCGCGAGGCAGGCCAGCCCCGCCACGACCATCCGGTTTCCCACCCTCAGGATCTCGGTACGCCGACCTTCTCGGAAGAGCAACCGGTGCCAGGCGGCGGGTGCCGTGAGCAACGCGGTGGCCGACGCGGTGAACAGCACCGTCACCAGGTAGAGGACCTTCTCGAACCCGCTCGCGTCGCGGAACAGTTCCGTGAACGCCACGGCGAGCAGGAAACCGAAGAGGATCTGCACTCCCGCCTGCGCGACCCGGAGCTCGGCGAGCAGCTCGCCCACGTTGCGGGCGAGCTGCTGGTGACGTGGTTCCCCGGTCTCGTTCACGTTCCCGCCTTCACCTGCTCCTTCGCGACCACCACGGTGTCCGAACGGGACCGCTCGTGCCAACCCAGCGCGGTGATCGAACACACCACCACTGCCAGACCGAGCCACTGCGTGGCCGACAAGGTCGAGTCCAGCACGGTGACGCTGATGATCGCCGCGGTGGCCGGGAAGGACAGCTCGGCCAACGTCGCCCGCGCGGCGGGCGTGGCCTGCATACCCACGTAGTAGAGACTCAACGCGAGCAGCCCGGGCACCACGGCCAGCAGCACGAGACCCACCGCGTTGTCCCAGCCCACCGCGAACGGGCTGTCCTGCGCCACCACGATGGCCGCCGCCACCGGCAGGCCGATGGAGAACCGCAACGCGGTCACCTCGCGCGGGCGCAACTTCGTCGACACCAACCTGCCGAGCACGGTCCCACCCGCCCACAGCGCGGCGGCACCGAGCGCGAGCAACGCCGTGCGCAGGGCCGCGACCTGGATGTCGAACGGGTTCTCGAACGCCAGCAGCCACGCACCCGTCACCGCGGGGACGGCGAAAACCAGGTATCCGCTCCGCAGTCGCTCACCCAGAACGACGAAGGCGGCCAGCATCGCGAACAGCGGTTGGAGTTTCTGCAACACCAACGGCGTCACCGGGTCCCCCGTCTGGAAGGCCGCGGTGAACAACGCGGTGGCCAGCGCCGACGATCCGCCGCCGATCAGGAGTACCGACACCCATTCCCGCGGCCCGCACCGCGCCAGCGCGCGCAACGCGGACGGCAGGAACGGCAGCAGGAGCGTGGCCACGATGAGGTGTTCCCAGAAGACCACGGACGCGGCGGGAAGGTCCTCGGCGAGCGGGAGCCTGAGCAGCCCGTCGGTGCCCCACAGTGCTGCGGCGATGGCCACGAGCCAGGTACGGTCGGTGCGGGTGGTCCGACCCGGTTCAGGCAATGTCGTCACACGCCCAGGCTACGTTCCGTTACCGCATCAGGGTGTTGTGAGCTCAGTAAGTGGACGCCCTGACGTGTGACGTCCCGTTGCAGCCCCTTCCGCTGTCTGGTTAGCACGATTTATGCGCAACCGAATCGCCGTCATCCTGACAACGCTCGCAGCCACCACGACCGTCACCGCCGTGGCCACGCCCGCGTCCGCCACGGAGAGCAAGATCACTGCCGTGGTCACCACGTTCCAGGCCGACCACCGCTTCAGCAACGCCGTCACCTACGACACCGACCTCGTGCCGGCGGGTGCGCTGGCCGGTGTCGGTGTCGAGACCTCCGAGAAGGGCACGGTCACCGAACTGGAAGTACGTGGCCTCGTGCCCAACCGTGAGTACGGCGCACACGTCCACGTCAAGCGCTGCGGCGCGACCGGCGAGGCCGCCGGCCCGCACTACCAGCACGTCCAGGACCCGAAGCAGCCGTCCACCGACCCCGCCTACGCCAACCCCGAGAACGAGATCTGGCTCGACTTCACCACCGACGCTCAGGGAGCGGCTTCGACCCGTTCCGAGGTCGCCTGGACCTTCGGTGACCGGCGCCCCGCCTCCCTGGTGGTCCACGAGCACCGCACCTCCACCGCGGAAGGGAAGGCCGGAACCGCGGGCGCACGCCTGGCCTGCGTCAACGTTTCGTTCTGACCCGACCACGGGGCCTGCGGCGCCACCCCGATGCGCCGCAGGCCCTCTTCGTGGAGTCAGCCTGCGGGACGCGGCCGTTCGAGGCATCGCAACCACACCACGTGCCGCCACGAGGCCCCACCGGTGTCGACGTCCACGACGCCCAACCGCACGTGCGTCTTGGCACCGGTGTCGGTGCCCACGCAGGTCGGCCCGCCTCCGCCCCCATGCCAGGAACCGTCGACGCCTGCCCAACGCGCTCCGGCGATCACGTAACCCTCACCCGCCGGATCGTCGGCGGAGGCGTGCAGGCTGATCGCCGTCCCCTTCGCGTTCGGCATCGCCCATCCCTCGACGGCCTCGGGCACCGCGATGCTGCGCGTGCTGACCCACCGGATTCCCACGGCCGAGAACAGCACCACCACGATCACGAGGAACACGGTTTCCCGTCGGGTCAGTCGAGATCGGTCCACATGTACCCCCTGTTCGATCCCGCGGGTATCGCAGCGGGTAACGCCGGTGGACGTCCATCCTCAGCACGCCGGCCTCAGCCGATCCGCGAACACGAGGCCCGCGGTTCGGCGTTCCCAGGTCGGCGACTCCCGCTTCGAGAACGGTCAGGCCTGCTGCGCCGCGTCGTAGCGTGCTCGGGCCGCCACGATGTCCGTTCGGTGCCGCTGCGCCCAGTCGGTGAGGGACCGCAGTGTGCCGTACAGCTCACGCGCCATGTCCGTGAGCTCGTACTCCACCTTCGGCGGCACGGTCGGGTAGACGGTGCGCGACAGCAGCCCGTCGCGTTCGAGCTTGCGCACCGTGAGCGTCAGCATGCGCCTGCTGATCCCTTCGACCGCGCGCTCCAGTTCGGTGAACCGCACCGGTCCGTGCGCGGCGGCGACGAGCACCCCGATGCTCCACTTGCCCGCGACGTGATCGAGAACTTCGGCCAGTGGGCAGGCCTCCTCCTCGATGACCTGGACGGACACATTCGTGTGACTCCGGGACATGAAAGTGCCTCCTTCCGACCGCACCGATGGTCACACATGATGACTCCTGTTACAAACAGTGCACCAAGGAGTTGGAATGGAACCATCGACCATCGCGGCCCCATCACGGACCCGCTGGCTGGCGCTGACCGTGCTGTGCGCGGGCGCGCTGATGGCCATCGTCGACGAGACGATCGTCGCCGTGTCGCTTCCCGCGATCCAGTCGGACCTGGGCTTCACCCAGGCGGGCGCGAGCTGGATCACCGGCGCCTACCTCGTCGCCTTCGCGGGACTGCTGCTCCTCGCCGGGAGGCTCGGCGATCTCGTCGGACGGCGGCGGGTGTTCCTCGCCGGACTCGCCGGTTTCACCGTGTCGTCGGCCCTGTGCGGGCTGGCCTGGAACCCGGCCGTGCTCGTGGCGGCCCGGTTCGTCCAGGGAATCGGTGCCGCCGCGATGACGGCCGTACTCCTCGGGATGATCGTCACCCTGTTCGGGGAACCGGGCGAGCGGGCCAAGGCCGTCGGGGCGTTCAGCTTCGTGCAGGCGTCGGGCGGCACCATCGGCATGCTGGTCGGCGGCCTCGTCACCGAGGCACTGAGCTGGCACTGGATCTTCTACCTCAACGTGCCCGTCGGCGTGCTGGCGTTCCCCCTCGCCCTCCGCGTGCTGCCCACGGACGAGGGCACGCGCACCCGGCAGCGGCTGGACGTCCCCGGAGCAGTGCTGGTCACCGGAGGGTTCGCGACAGGCATTTACGCGATCACCAGGCTGGAACAGCCCGGCGGGGCGGGGACGTTCGCACTCGGCGTCGTGGCCGCCGCCCTGCTCGGCGGTTTCGCGCTCCGGCAGAAGAGGGCGACCACCCCGCTACTGCCGCTGCGGCTGCTGCGATCACGGCGGCTCGTGGGCGCCAACGCCGTACTGCTTCTGCTCGTGGCGGCCATGTTCGGGTTCATGTTCCTCACGGTGCTGACCATGCAGCGGGTGCTCTTCCTCGACGCTCGCCAGGCCGGGCTCGCGATGGTTCCGGTGTCCGTGGCCATCGCCGTGCTCTCGCTGGGAGTGACGCCGAGACTCAACACCCGCTTCGGGGAACGGACCGTGTTGCCGGCGGGGCTCATCGTGATCGCGGGCGGCCTCACGCTCCTGGCGAACCTACCGGCCGACGCGGGCTACGCATCACACCTGCTGCCCGCACTGACGCTGCTGGGTGTGGGTTTCGGCCTGGCCATGCCCTCACTGATGTCACTCGGCATGGCCGAGGCGACGCCACAGGACTCCGGCGCGGCGTCCGGGCTGTTCAACACGACTCAACAGGTCGGTGGAGCGCTGGGGTTGTCGACCCTGCTCGTGGTGGCGGCGGCGCACACCGACGAGCGGCTGGCCGGGGGAGCACCGGAACGTCTCGCGCTGCTCGACGGCTACCGGCTCGCCTTCGGCATCGGGGTGGGGCTCGTGCTCACGGCTCTCGCGGTGGCGCTGCTCCTCGGAAGGCGCCCGAGACCGGCGTGAACCAACTGGCGAACTCCTGACGGCCCGAACCCACCACCGGGCGGCCCCCCACAAGCCGGCCGACCCGACCAGCGACAATGGGAGGCGTGACCGCGACCCTGCCCAAGCCCGCCCTGAGGATCGGCCCCTACCAGGTCGATCCTCCGGTCGTGCTCGCCCCCATGGCCGGCATCACGAACGTCGCGTTCCGGCAGCTCTGCCAGGAGTACGGCGCGGGGCTCTACGTCTGCGAGATGATCACCGCCCGCGCCGTCGTCGAACGGCATCCCGGCACGATGCACATGATGACCTTCGGTCCCGACGAGAAGCCCCGGTCGATGCAGCTCTACGGGGTCGATCCGGCCACGATGCGCGAGGCCGTCAAGATCATCGTCGGTGAGGGGCTGGCCGACCACATCGACGCCAACTTCGGCTGTCCCGTCGCCAAGGTGACCCGCAAGGGCGGCGGTGCCGCGCTGCCGTACAAGCGGAAACTGTTCGCCAACATCGTGAGGGCCTCGGTGGAGGCGGCCGAGCCGGCCGGAGTGCCGTTCACGGTGAAGTTCCGCGTCGGCATCGACGACGACCACCACACGTTCCTCGACGCGGGACGCATCGCCGAGGCCGAGGGTGCCGCTGCCGTGGCCCTGCACGCGCGGACCGCCGCCCAGCGTTACTCGGGGCAGGCCGACTGGTCGCAGATCGCCCGGCTGAAGGAAGCCGTCACGAGCATCCCCGTGCTGGGCAACGGCGACATCTTCACCGCGCACGACGCGCTGCGCATGGTCTCCGAGACCGGGTGCGACGGTGTCGTGGTGGGGCGCGGGTGTCTCGGCAGGCCGTGGCTGTTCGGCGAGCTGGAGGCCGCGTTCGCGGGCAGGCCGATCCCCAAGGGACCGAACCTGGGCGAGGTCGCCCGGGTACTGCGTCGCCACGCCGAACTGCTGGTGCGACACGACGGCCCGGACAAGGCCATGCGTGACCTCCGCAAGCACATGGCGTGGTACTTCATGGGCTTCCCCGTGGGCTCGCAGCTTCGCCGCAGGTTCGCGATGGTGTCGTCGCTCGACGAGCTCGACGAGCTGATCGCGCAACTCGACCACGACGCGCCGTTCCCCACCGACGCCCTCGGGCCCCGGGGTCGTCAGGGTTCGCCGGGCAAGGTCACCCTGCCGCACGGCTGGTTGGACGACCCGGACGACCCGTGCGTGCCCGAGGGCGCCGACATGATGCATTCGGGCGGCTGATCCCCTGCCGTCGACCCCGGCCGAACGAGGTGCGTCGCTCTCTGCGAGCAAATCGGGTGCGAACTTCGCACTGAAGGGTCACCCTTGGCGAGTGAGTCCATCGCAGGGAGTCTTCCGCCGCATCCGGAGCGCGACGCAGTGGCGCCTCGTCCGGCGCCGCCTCCGGCAGGAGCGGATCGACAGGCAACGCCGACTCGTCGGCCGCGAGTCGCTCGTGGCCGAGATCGAAGCCCTACTCTTCCGGCACGATCCGATCGGGCTGAACTTCGAGGACAACACGGACGAATACCGGTCCGAGGCGGAGACCATCGCCCTCAGGTTGCCCGAGGCGAGCAGCGTGGCGGACGTCCGGCGCATGGCTCACGAAGAGTTCGTCCGCTGGTTCGATGCGGAACTCGCGGGTCCCGAAAGCCGGTACACGGCGATCGCCCAAGAGGTGTGGCGGCTTTGGAACTCGAACGGGCGAAGCACCTGAAAAGCAGACCGCCGGGGCCCGTTGGCTGAGAGTGTCAGTGCCACGACCGATGAGCTCGGTGCGTTGGTTCGGTCGAACCGAACGACCGACCGACGAGAAAGGTACTCACTCATGAAGCTCACCACCACCACGTGGGTCACCGTCGACGGCGTGATGCAGGGACTCGGCGGGCCGGACGAGGACCGACGCGGCGGGTTCGAGCGCGGCGGCTGGGCCTTGCCACTCTTCGCTGGTGAGGCCGCGACGTTTCTGCACCAGGTCTACGGGCGCGCCGACGCGTTCCTGTTCGGCCGGCGGACCTACGAGATCTTCGCCGCCTACTGGGGAACGATGCCGGATCCGGGTTCCAACCCCATCGCGGGACCCTTGAACACGCGGCCCAAGTACGTCGCATCGACCACGCTCACCGAGCCGCGGTGGGCCGACACGACCGTTCTCTCCGGGGACGTCGCGGCCGCCGTCGCGGACCTGAAGGCCAAGCCGGGAGGCGAACTCCAGGTGCACGGCAGCGGCGCCCTGATCCGCTGGCTGCTCGGCAACCGGCTCGTCGACGAGATCACCCTGCTCGTCTGCCCTCTGGTCCTCGGCCAGGGCACGAGGTTGTTCCCCGACACCGGCCCGGACGTGGCACTCGACGTGGTGGAATCGCGGTCCACCTCGAACGGGGTGACGATCCAGGTCTACCGGCCCGCCGGCCGCCCGCGGTACGCGGACGGCTGACCTGAAACACGCGTCCAAGCCACAACTGCTTGCTAAAAGCAATCACGCTTCACAAGCACCATGGTGGAGTACCATGTACACCATGGGCCAGCGACGCTACGGACAGTACTGTGGTCTTGCCCACGCCGTCGATCTCGTGGGTGAACGCTGGGCCCTCCTCATCGTCCGCGACCTGCTGGTGGGCCCCAAGCGGTTCACCGACCTCCGCAGAGGTCTCGTGCGCATCCCCACCAACATCCTGTCCGCGCGACTGAAGCAGCTCGAAGCCGACGGACTCGTCCGGCGGCGGGTGCTGCCCCGGCCCGCGAGCGCGGTCGTCTACGAGCTCACCGAGTACGGACGCGACCTCGAGGACATCGTGTTCGCGCTCGGCCGGTGGGGCGCGAGGACGCTCGGGGAACCACGCGAGAACGACGTCGTCACCACGGACTCGGTCATCACCGCGCTGCGTGCGACGTTCCGGCCGGAGCGGGCCCGGGGAATCGACCGGGTCGTCGAGCTGCACGTGGCCGACGTCGTCGTGACGGCCGGAATCAGCGACGGCGTGCTGACCGTCTCCGAGGGCGGGACGGACCACGCCGACGCCGTCGTGAAGACCGGACCGGCACTCCGCGCCGTGCTCGCGGGAGAGCTCACGCCCGAGGACGCGGCCACCAGCGGCGTGCTGGCGGTGTCCGGAGACGAGTCGGCCGTGAACGTGTTCGGCAGCGTCTTCGCCATCGACCCCGCACCGCAAGGGGCGCCGACGAGCCCCGAAAGCCAGCACGGACAGTGAAACAGCACTGCGCCGTCTTCGTGACGCAGGACACGCGGAGCTCCGTTGCGTCGGCAGACAAAGCCCGGTATAGCAACGCAGCGTAAAAAGTTCACGCCGTGGTGTCGTCACAAATGGCTGATATACGTACGATAACGAAAGCCGTCCTCGCGGCGATCAACAAGCAGATATGGGAGCCCCACCGGGGAACCTGAGCGAAGGGAGCGTGCGTGTCCGACGATCACGGCACTCCCGGCCTCACTTCTCAGGCGCAGGAATGGCGAGCACGCGCACAGCGCAACCGCGAGGAAGCCGAGAGGAAGCGGCGCCGGGCGCTCGACACCCAGGGTGGTATCAGCGTCGCCGAGATGCTCGCCCGACACTCCGCCGAGCGTGGGTCGTCGGAGTCGAACGGACGCGCGCGTCCGTCCAGACAGCGTCGGCGGGCCGCTGAGCAGGAGGAGGCGGTGCTGCCGGGCGGCTTGCGGCACTCCGTCGACGAGCGGATCGTCGCGGACCCCCTGCCGGAGTCCCCGGGCGAGGCACCCGTTGCCGCACCGCCCCCGCACACCACCGGACGTCACCAGCGGCCGAGCGCCCCCGAACCATCGCCGTCCCCCGCGCGGCCACGGCCGCCGGAGCGCCCTCGTGGCGCGACTCCTCCTGCTCCCCCCGGCATCGGCCGTCGCGACTCCGGTCGACCCGAGCCGGTGCGACCGGAGCCGACCCGGTTCCGGCCTTCCCCGCTCGACAGTGACCACGCGGACGTCGACCGCCCGCCCCCCCGGAACGCCCAGCCCCGCAGACCCGACCCGATGCGCTCCGGGCACTTCCCCATGCCCGATCCCGGGCCCGGCGAGCCACCACGGCACGTGCCCGTGCGCGGCGACACCCCCGTACGCGATCACCCCGCCGCGCAACGTCCCTCGGCCCGCTTCCCGACCCCGCCGCCCCCGAACCGACCGGCGCCCCCGGCCCGCGACCTC
>NZ_CM001440.1:5173339-5408301 GCF_000244975.1 Saccharomonospora cyanea NA-134
CGCCGACCCCGACCCCGTCGCCCCGCCCGTCGCCCTGCCTGAAGCCCCGCCCGTGGTGGAGGAACCGGCTCAGGCCGTGCCGCCCGCACCGCCCGCACCGCCGAGGCCCCGTCGCCGTCCCGTGCCCGAGCGGCCGGAGCGGTCGCTCGAGGAGCGGCTCACCATGACCGACCAGTTGGAGCCGGTCGACGACGCGACCAAGTACCGCCGCAAGATCGACGAGTCGCTGGCGCGGTTCTCCGCCGCGCACGACGAGCTCGAAGCGGAGGAACGCAAGAAGCGGCAGAAGCGGCAGCGCCTCTTCGAGCACACGATGACCGCGTTGCAGCGCGTGGTGCCGGTGGGTTCGAAGTCACCTCGGCGAGGCGGCCCGCGCAGCACCCACCCCGACCCCGACGACGACGGTGAGCCTGAACCGGTCGGCCCCACCGAAGCCGAAGCGGGCACCGAAGACACCGAGCCCGAACCCGACGCACCCGCCACGCGGGGCAAGCCCGGAAGGCGCCGGGTTCTCGCCTCACGCGCGAGCGCCGTCGTGATCGCCACGCTCGTGTTCCTCGGCACCGGTGTCGGCTGGGGCGCCAAGACCTGGTTCGAGGGACAGTTCAACGAGATCGCGGCACTGGACGAGAACTCGGCGGACATCCGGCGGGCGTCCGCGCAGCTCGGCGACGAGAACTTCCTCATCGTCGGATCCGACACCAGGGAGGGCGCGAGCGCCGAGGAGAACGTCGGTTCGGCCGAGACGGTCGGCGGTGCGCGGTCCGACACCGTGATGCTCGCGCACATCCCCAAGGACCGGAAACGCGCCGTCGTGGTGTCCTTTCCGCGTGACCTGGAGATCACGCGACCGGAGTGCCAGCGATGGAACTCGGCCACGGGCGAGTACGGCGAGGTCGTCCCCGCGGCCGACGCGGTGAAGCTGAACTCGGCGTTCAACCTCGGTGGCCCCCGCTGCGTGACGAAGGTCATCCAGCAGATCTCCGGCATGAAGATCAATCACTTCGTCGGCATCGACTTCCAGGGCTTCAAAGGCATGGTGGACGCCGTCGGCGGGGTGACCGTGCACTTCACCGAGCCCATGCGCGACGCCGAACTCGGGTTGATCGTCGCGGAGACAGGGGACGTGGTGCTCAAGGGCGACCAGGCGCTGAGCTACGTGCGGGCCCGCAAGGTCTACGGCGACCCGACGTTCTCCGACTACGGCAGGATGCAGCGCCAGCAGCAGTTCCTGTCGTCCCTGTTGCGCAAGGTCATGTCCACGGACGTGCTGCTCGACATGGGTAAGCTGACCGGCTTCGTGCAGGCGTTCGCGCAGTCCACGTTCGGCGAGAACATCGGCGTCGACCAGATGATCACGCTCGCGCAGTCGATGAGGGGCATGGACGCGGGCAGGGTCACCTTCCTCACCGTCCCGACCGTCGGCGAGGCCAACGAGCGCGGCAACGAGGTGTTGCTGGAGGCCGACGTCGACGAGCTGTTCGAGTCGCTGATCGAGAACACCCCGCTGCCCGGTGAGGAACCGGCCGGAGCCCCGGACGAGAAGGTCGACCAGGGAACCGATTCCGCCACCACCCAGCAGGCCGCTCCCGCATGACGGGCGTACAGCTCCGGTTCACGCAGGATTCACTGCGCTGTACGGCAGGGGTGCTAACCCGGACGTAGAGTGATCCTCATGCGCGAGGCTTACCACGTCGAACTGGAAAACCTGGCCACCAAGCTGGCCGAGATGTCCGCCTCGGTGTCGGACGCCATGGAGCGGGCCACCAAGGCCATGCTGGAGTCGGACCTCGAACTCGCCGAACGGGTCATCAGCGACGACACACTTGTCGACGACGCCCGTGCCGACTGCGAGGAGCAGGCCTACGCCCTGCTCGCCCTGCAGGCGCCGGTGGCCACCGACCTGCGGATCGTGCTCGCCGCCATCCACGCGGCCGAGAGCCTGGAGCGAATGGGCGACCTCGCCCTGCACGTCGCCAAGGCCGCCCGCCGCCGTCACCCCGAGCCGGTGCTGCCCGAGAACGTGCAGCCGTACTTCGCGGACATGGGCAAGATCGCCGTCCGGCTGGCCCGCCGGGTCGAGCAGATCATCAAGACTCGCGACATCGAGGCCGCCCGCAGCCTCGAATCGGACGACGACCAGGTCGACGACATCCACCGCCACCTGTTCAGCGTCATCATGGACAAGAACTGGGAGCACGGCGTCGCCACGGCCGTGGACGTGACCCTGCTCGGCAGGTTCTACGAGCGGTACGCCGACCACGCCGTGTCGGTGGCTCGCCGAATGGTGTTCGTGGCCACAGGGCGTATGCCGGGCTACTCGACCATCGAGCCGTGAAACACCCGAAAAGCTGCTTGCCCCACACCGGGTGTCCATGTTGCGTACCGCTGACGGCCCCTTCGATGCTAACGCTGCGTCACGTCCTTGTGATGTCGCCGTGACGTTCGACGGATGTCCGACTTCGTTCAGCTTTTGTTCACCAACGCTGTCCTGCCGCGTCACGTGGCGCCCATAGCGTCCAGCATCGTGAGCATCCCCCGAGGTCGGCAGCGACCGGCCTCCACCTTTCGGAAGAGGTCTACTGTGAAGCGTTACCCCCTGGGCCGCGTCGTCGCCCTTCCGGCGGCTGCCGCTCTCACCCTCGGCATCGCGGCCTGCGGTTCGGCCAACGAGCAGGGCGGTGGACAAGGCGGCGACGACTCGGGACTGTCCGGCACGATCTCGGGCGCAGGCGCCAGCTCGCAGGAAGCCGCGCAGAAGGCGTGGCAGGCCAGCTTCCTCGACAACAACTCCGGCGTGACGGTGAACTACGACCCCATCGGCTCCGGTGGCGGTCGTGAGCAGTTCATCAACGGCGGTTCGGACTTCGGTGGCAGCGACGCCTACCTGGACGACGAGGAACTGGCGGCGGCCAAGGAGCGTTGCGGCGACGTCGTGGAGATCCCGACGTACGTGTCGCCGGTCGCGGTGATCTTCAACCTGGAGGGCGTCGAGGAGCTGAACCTCAAGCCCGAGACCATCGCGAAGATCTTCAACCAGAAGATCACCAAGTGGAACGACCCGGAGATCGCGGCCGACAACCCGAACGTCGACCTCCCCGACCTCGCCATCACGCCGGTCAACCGCTCGGACGAGTCGGGTACCACGGAGAACTTCGTCGAGTACCTCAAGGCCGCCGCGGGTGACGAGTGGCCGCACGAGGTCAGCGGCGACTGGCCGGTGGAGGGTGGCGAGGCCGCCCAGGGCACCTCGGGCGTGGTCCAGGCCGTCAGCAACGGCAACGGCACCATCGGTTACGCCGACGCCAGCATGGCCGGCGACCTCGGCACGGTGAAGGTCGGCGTCGGCGACGAGTTCGTCGCCTACTCGCCGCAGGCCGCCGCCAAGGTGCTCGAGGTCTCGGAGCGCGTCGAGGGTCGCGGTGACTACAGCTTCGCCTACGAGCTGGCGCGCGACACCACCGAGGAGGGCACGTACCCCATCGTCCTGGTTTCGTACGCTCTGGCCTGCACCAACTACGATGACCCCGCGAAGGCCGAAATCGTGAAGGCGTACTTCAACCACATGATCAGCTCCGAGGGGCAGCAGGCCTCGGCGGACAACGCCGGTTCCGCCCCCATCTCCGACGCTCTGCGCAAGGAGATCCAGCCCGCCGTCGACGCGATCGGCTCCGGCAGCTGACACGCACAACAGCAACCTGTCCGGGTGGTCACCTGACCAGGTGACCACCCGGATGCCGTGTCCAGGTGTCGTGGCACGTCATGACTCGGGCACCGCGACGAGCACCAGAAGGGATGGCAATTGCCCAGCACAGCGGAAAGGCCGCGCACGCGAAAAGTGCCGCAGCGGCCAGGTGACCGCATCTTCGCTGGCGCCTCCACAGGCGCGGGCGTCCTGATCCTTGTCGTACTCGCGGGTGTCGCGGCGTTCCTCCTCGTCGAGGCCTGGCCCGCGCTCGTCGCACCGGCGGAGGACATCCCCGACGGCGAGGGACTCGTCGTCTACATCTGGCCGCTGCTGTTCGGCACCCTGCTCTCGGCGGTGTTCGCCCTCCTCATCGCGGCGCCACTCGCGGTGGCCATCGCGTTGTTCGTCACCTACTACGCCCCGCGCCGTGTCGCGCAGGTCCTGGGGTACGTGATCGACCTGCTCGCGGCCGTGCCGAGCATCGTCTACGGTCTGTGGGGTTTCAACCAGCTCGCGCCGCTCACCGTGGAGCCCACTGGCTGGCTCGCGGAGAACCTCGGGTTCATCCCGCTCTTCGAGGGGCCGCCGTCTGCCACGGGCCGCACCATGCTCGTGGCCGTCATCGTGCTCGCGGTGATGATCCTGCCCATCATCACGGCCGTCGTACGCGAGGCGTTCCGGCAGACACCTCGGCTGCACGAGGAGGCGTCGCTCGCGCTGGGCGCCACCCGCTGGGAGATGATCCGGATGGCGGTACTGCCGTTCGGGAGGTCGAGCATCATCGGCGCGTCGATGCTGGGCCTCGGCCGCGCGCTCGGCGAGACCATGGCCGTGGCCATCGTGCTGTCGGTGTCCGGTGGCGTCACCTTCAACCTCATCGGCACCGGCAACCCAGGGACCATCGCGGCCAACATCGCGTTGCAGTTCCCCGAGTCCACCGGCATCTCCGTCAACACACTGATCGCGTCCGGGCTGGTGCTCTTCGCGCTCACGCTGGTCGTGAACATGGCCGCCCGCGCGGTGATCGAACGGCGCAAGGAATTCTCGGGAGCCAACTGATGTCCAGTCCGACGACCTCTCCCGACATGGACCACACCGACCTGCACACCCCGCTCTCCGGCGTCCCGCTCACCCACGGCCAGCTCCCGAAGTTCGGTCCGTGGCTCGTGCTGGGACTCGCCTTGCTCGCCGGTTTGGGCCTGTGGCAGTTCGCCGAGTGGAACGTCGCGGGCGCGGCCATCGTCGCCGCCTTCGGCTACACCGTCGCCGTCTACGCCTGGGCGCGCGCCGTGGAGGGTGCCCGCAAGGCCAAGGACCGGTTGGTCACGGCCGTCGTCACGGGCGCCTTCCTCCTCGCCCTGCTGCCACTGATCTCCGTCGTGATCACTGTGGTGTCGAAGGGTATGGCCCGCTTCGACGTGGAGTTCTTCACGTACTCGATGCGTGGAGTCCTCGGCGAGGGCGGTGGCGTGTACCACGCCATCATGGGCACGCTGATCATCACGGCGCTCGCCACGGTGATCTCGGTGCCCGTCGGCATGCTGACGGCCATCTACCTCGTGGAGTACGGGCGGGGCAAGCTCGCCAAGGCGATCACGTTCTTCGTCGACGTCATGACCGGTATCCCGTCGATCGTCGCCGGTCTGTTCGCGTACGCACTCTTCGCCCTGATCTTCGGTCCGGGCGTTCGCATGGGCATCATGGGCGCCATCGCGTTGAGCGTGTTGATGATTCCCGTGGTCGTGCGCTCGACGGAGGAGATGCTCAAGCTCGTGCCGAACGAGCTGCGCGAGGCGTCGTACGCGCTCGGTGTGCCCAAGTGGCGCACTATCCTGAAGGTGGTGCTGCCGACCGCTCTGGCCGGGATCGCGACCGGCGTCACGCTCGCGATCGCCCGAGTCATCGGTGAGACGGCTCCGTTGCTGGTGACGGTGGGCATCACCACGAGCGACAACTTCGACCCGTTCGACGGCCGAATGGCCACGCTACCGGTCTTCTCGTACTACCAGTACGTTGCTCCGGGCACCCCGCCCCAACCCGCACTCGACCGGGCCTGGGCAGCGGCGCTGCTGCTCATCATCATCGTGATGGCGCTCAACCTCGTCGCTCGGCTCATCTCCCGACTGTTCGCCCCGAAGACCCGCGGCTGAAGCAAACACCTGGATAGGAAGCACTGTGGCAAAGCGCATCGAGGTCAAGGATCTCGACATCTACTACGACAAGTTCCTCGCCGTGCAGGGCGTGTCGATGACGATCCAGCCACGGTCGGTCACCGCGCTGATCGGTCCTTCCGGCTGCGGCAAGTCCACGTTCCTCCGCACGCTCAACCGCATGCACGAGCTGGTGCCGAGCGCGCGGGTGGAGGGTCAGGTCTTCATGGACGACCAGGACCTCTACGCGCCGAACGTGGACCCCGTGCGGGTGCGCACGCAGATCGGCATGGTCTTCCAGCGGCCCAACCCGTTCCCCACGATGTCGATCTACGACAACGTGGCCGCGGGGCTCAAGCTGAACAACCGGAAGATGAAGCGCGCCGACATGGACGACGTCGTCGAGCAGTCGCTGCGGTCGGCCAACCTGTGGAACGAGGTCAAGGACCGGTTGAACAAGCCTGGTTCGGGCCTCTCCGGTGGTCAGCAGCAGCGGCTCTGCATCGCCAGGGCCATCGCGGTGCAGCCGGACGTCCTGCTGATGGACGAACCGTGCTCGGCGCTCGACCCGATCTCCACGCAGGCCATCGAGGACCTGATGCTGGAGTTGAAGTCCAACTACACGATCGTGATCGTCACGCACAACATGCAGCAGGCGGCCCGCGTGAGTGACGCGACCGGGTTCTTCAACCTCAAGGGCGTCGGTCAGCCCGGCGAACTCGTGGAGATCGACGAGACCACCAAGATCTTCTCGACGCCGCGGAACAAGGCCACCGAGGACTACATCTCCGGCCGCTTCGGCTGAAACCGGCTTCTTCGACCGCGAGGGGCGTGGCAGGACGAGAAGTCCCGCTCACGCCCCTCGTGCGTACTGGACGTCGGTCTCGACCACCTCGAAACCCAGCTTGCGGTAGACGGCGACGGCGGGCGCGTTGTCCCCCTCGACGTAGAGGATGACCTGCTCCAGACCACGCCTCCGCAGGTGCCGCAGCCCGGCGAGGGTCAGTGCCTTGCCGAGCCCGCCGCCCTGCGCGTCGGGATCGACCCCGACGACGTACACCTCCCCGACGGGCTGCCCGCCGAAGCGGTTCGGGTTCGGCGGGTGCACCTTCGTCCAGTGGAAGCCGACCACCCGCCCGTCGGTGTTCTCGGCGAGGAAGAACCCTTCCGCGTCGAACCAGTTCTCGCGCTGCGCTTCCC
Source organism: Saccharomonospora cyanea NA-134 (assembly GCF_000244975.1). Taxonomy (NCBI): domain Bacteria; kingdom Bacillati; phylum Actinomycetota; class Actinomycetes; order Pseudonocardiales; family Pseudonocardiaceae; genus Saccharomonospora; species Saccharomonospora cyanea. The sequence continues at coordinate 5,180,378 of NZ_CM001440.1, forward strand.
GCAGGGCCTTCACATCGAACGCGCTCTGCTCCGGGTGCCAGTCGAACGCCCGCGCGTTGACGTCGATCACGGCCTGCTCGTCACGGCCCGGTTCGAACGTCCGCAGCCGGACACCGTCGGGCAGGGCTGGTTCCGGCCACTCCTGTTCGGCCGACGACACTCCCATGACCAGCAGCTCCCTGGCACGCGAGAGCCCGAACCGCTCGGCGAGGCGGGCGGCGGCGGGGTGGTCGCCGTGCGACCACACCCGCAGCGGTCCGGTGGCGGCCCGCAGCACCTCGTCCAGGGTCGCCGTCCCGTGGCCGCGTCGTCGGTGCGCGGGGTGCACGACGAGTTCGGCGACCTGCCGCCCGAACGCGTCACCGCGCGGGTCGAGGTGGGCGTAGGCCACGAGCACGGTGGCGGGACCTTCACCGACGGAGCACAACAGGTGCCGGGGGCCCGAGAACTCCCCGGGAAGCGGTCCACCGGGTTCGACGTCCGGCCTGCCGTCCGTCTCGCGAGCCGCCAGCAGCAGCGCCCGCACGTCCTCGGTCCGCTCGTCCGTCAGTTCGTCGGCCCACACGAAGTCGCGCATGAACCAACCCTAGCCCCGGGGACGCGCTCAGCGGGACGGCACGAACCGCAGGTGCGTTCGCCGCCTCAGCCGCACGGCGAACGCCGCCGTGCGGAACCCAGGCCCCGCAGCGGTACGCCTCGTCCACGCCGCCGAGCTGACTCGGCAAAAGAGAACCATGCCACCCAGAGGCGGGATGGCTTCGGCGGTCCCGCGGCTTCAGCGCGGGGTCAGCTCCTGGGTCAGATCCTCGGCGAACCCGGAAGTCTTCCCGGCCTTGGCCGGACGCTCGAACTTGTACCCCACGTTGCGCACCGTGCCGATCATCTGCTCGTGCTCGGGGCCGAGCTTGGCCCGCAGGCGGCGGACATGGACGTCGACCGTGCGCGTACCGCCGAAGAAGTCGTAGCCCCACACCTCCTGGAGCAGCTGCGCCCTGGTGAACACCCGCCCCGCGTGCTGCGCGAGGTACTTCAGCAGCTCGAACTCCTTGTAGGTCAACTCGAGCGTGCGCCTGCGCAACCGAGCCGTGTAGGTGGCCTCGTCGATCACCAGGTCGCCCACCCGCAGCTCGGTGCCCGCCGTGGCCGCGGCAGCTCCCCGGGTGGTGACCAGCCTCAACCGGGCGTCCAGCTCGGCGGGCCCCGCGGTGGGGAGCACAATGTCATCGGTGCGCCATTCGGAACTCACGGCCACGAGCCCGCCCTCGCCCACCACCGTGATCACCGGCGTGGAGTTCTCCTCGCCGGGACCCTTCAGCAGGCGGCACAGGCTCTTGGCGGACGCCAGGTCACTGCGGGCGTCGACGACGATGACGTCGAGGTGCCCCGCGTCCAGGAGGGCGGTGATCTCGGGTGCGCGCACCCGTACCGTATGCGGCAACAGTTCGAGCGCGGGAAGAACGGAGGTGGCTCGCTGTTCCGGGGTCAACACCAACAGGTCCAGGCTCATGGCCACCACCTCGCACACCAGGCTTTCCGCGGACGCCGAAACGATGTCCCGGTTCAATCAAGAATAGTGTCGGGTCCTGCGACCACAGTGGTTCTGGAACCGGCGTCACACCAATTTGGGTTCGGTGAAACATGCTTTTAACAGAACGGATGTGATTGTGAACACCGCGGTAACGGAGACGGCGCAGTCGGAGGGGACGAGGAGCCGACGTCGAGTGAAGCGCATCGTGATCGTGCTGGTCGTGCTCGTGGGACTGCTGGTGGGCGCCGACTTCGCGGCGGCCACCTTCGCCGAGCACACCGTGTCACAAAAGGCTCGCGAACAACTCGGTCTGAGCCAGGACCCTGCGGTCGAGATCCACGGATTCCCGTTCGCCACGCAGGCTTTGTCCGGCGAATACGATCACATCAGCATCAGCGCCAACGGTGTGCGGGTGCAGCAGTTGCAGGACGTCTCCGTGCGCGCGAACCTCCACGACGTCACCGCCCCGATCTCCGATCTCACCTCGGGCAACGTCGACAACATCGAGATCGGCAGGGTGGCGGGCGAGATCACCCTCAAGGCCAGCGACATCGCCCGCGTGCCGCCGCTGACGAACATCGAGGACCTGCGCATCGAGCCGTCGTCGAAGGCGTACGTGCTTCACGGCGAGGGCGTCGGCGAGGAGCGGGAGGCGCAGGTCGAGCAGGACAGCGACGACTCGACCGCGGGGGTGCGGCTGTCCGGCAAGGCCGACATCGCGGGCGAGCGCATCGAGATCTTCGCCTTCGCGATGATCGAGCTCGACGGCACCACGATCCGCATCACGCCGCACCGCCTCCAGTTCGGCAACGACCAGGAGACCACCGTCGTGCCGGACGAGGTGCAGCAGGCGCTGTTGCCGAACTTCGAGGCCGACATCAACGCGGGTGACATGCCGTTCACCGTGACGCCCACCGCCATCAGGGTCGACTCCGGGTCGCTGACCCTGCACGGCGAGGCGAAGAACGTCTCGTTCGCCCGCGTCACCGGTGCGTTCGGCGGCTGACGAGCTCCGATGACCGGTGTTCTGGTGCTCGTGGGCACACTCGTCCTGGGTGTGCTCACGGGCACGGTGCTGTCCCTGCGCAACGGGAGGATCCGCCGCCCCACCATGTCAGGCATGTCAGGCATGTCAGCCGTGTCACCGTCCGATCCGGCCCCGCCACCCGCCCCGGTCGTCGACGTGCTCACCCCGGGCGCGGTGACGCTCGTGCAGTTGTCGACCACGTTCTGCGCGCCCTGCCGGCACGCGCGCGCGGTGCTGTCGAGGGTCGCCGAGAGCACGGACGGGATCGCGCACGTGGATCTCGACATCACCGACCGGCCCGGCCTCGCCGAGGCCCTGCGAGTCCTGCGCACCCCCACCACGATCGCCTTCGACGACGAGGGCACCGAGTTGCTACGGATCAGCGGGGTGCCGAAGATCGCCACACTGCGGGAGGCTCTGGCCCCCCACGTGCGTCTCACAGAATGAACACCGTTTCCGGAGGGGTGTCGACTGAGTACGCTGGGCGTGTGACCAGGCTGCCCCTCTACCTCCTGACGCAACGGCGCGCCGTCGACCTGTGCCGCGTGCGGAGCAGTCTGTGTCCGTCGAACAGCCTCGCGAGGGACCGGCAGTCGACGCACTAGGAGGTGACATGTCCGCAGAGGCATCCGTGGACCCACGCGGCCCCCGGTTCGCGGCTACGGTCACCACGGTCGTCCTCGCGATCGTTCTGATCAGCGGATGGTGGCCCCTGCTCGCGGTCCAGACCGTGGTGTTCGCCCTCGGTGCCTTCGGTGGACTCCGGATGGCCCCGTACTCGGTGCTGTACCGCACGCTGGTCGCTCCCAGGCTGCGACCCACGAGTGAGCGCGAGGACGCCGCGCCGCTGCGGTTCGCCCAGGCCGTCGGGTTCGGGTTCACCCTCGTCGGAGTCGTCGGCTACGCGACCGACACTCTCGTGATGGCGCAGATCGCCACGGCGTTCGCCCTGTTGGCCGCGTTCCTCAACGCGGCATTCGACTTCTGCCTCGGCTGTGAGGTGTATCCGCTGCTCCGGCGGGTCACACCACGAGACAAGCGTGCGTGAGGCACCGAGAGCCAACCTGGTCTTTCCCGTTTCGTCGATGAAAGAAAGTGAGTGCCGCCATGAGCCGTGAAGACGTGCTGGTCACCACCGAGTGGGCCGAGGAGAACCTGAACACGCAGGGCGTCGTGTTCGCCGAGGTCGACGAGGACACCACCGCCTACGACGGCGGACACATCCCGGGCGCCGTCAGGATCGACTGGCGGACCGAACTCCAGGACCCCGTACGGCGCGACTTCGTCGACCGCGAGGGCTTCGAGAAGCTCATGTCCGCCAAGGGCATCGCAGGCGACGACCTGGTGATCCTCTACGGCGGCAACAACAACTGGTTCGCGGCGTACGCGTACTGGTACTTCAAGCTGTACGGCCACGAGAGGGTGAAGCTGCTCGACGGTGGGCGCAAGAAGTGGGAGCTCGACGGCCGCACCCTGAGCACCGACGAGGTGAACCGGGAGCGCACGAACTACACGGCCAAGGAACAGGACCACTCGCTGCGCGCGTTCCGTGACGAGGTCGTCGAGGCCATCAACACGAAGAACCTCGTGGACGTCCGCTCGCCCGACGAGTTCTCGGGCAAGCTGCTCGCTCCGGCCCACCTGCCGCAGGAGACCGCCCAGCGGGGCGGCCACATCCCCAGCGCGATCAACGTGCCGTGGTCGAAGGCGGCCAACGAGGACGGCACCTTCAAGTCCGCCGAGGAGCTGGAGCGGCTCTACAAGGACGCGGGGCTGGACACCTCCAAGCCCACCATCGCGTACTGCCGCATCGGCGAGCGCTCCAGCCACACGTGGTTCGCGTTGCACGAGCTGATCGGGCTGAAGGACGTGAAGAACTACGACGGTTCGTGGACGGAGTACGGCTCGCTGGTCGGCGTGCCGGTGGAGACGGGAGAACAGCGATGACGGACGGCTGCGGAGCGCCGGCGCAGACGGCGCTGGCCGCCGACGAGGACACCCACGGGCAGATCGTGGTGGCGGGCAAGGTCACCGGCGCGGGCGGTCCGGTCGGCGGCGCGTACGTGCGACTGCTCGACTCGACGGGCGAGTTCACGGGCGAGGTGCAGGCGTCGCCGGAGGGTGACTTCCGGTTCTACGCCGCACCGGGCACGTGGACGGTGCGTGCCCTGCACTCCTCGGGCAACGGCGAGGCCAGCGTCCGAGCCGAAGGACCCGGAGTGCACCAGGTGGCCGTGACGGTCGCCTGAGGAATCGTTCACCGCGAGGCCGCCCACCCGCACACCGGGGGGCGGCCTCGTGCTGTGTCAGGCCTCTCAGGGGTCGGACAGGTGCCGGAGGGGGTCAGCGGGTTATCCTTCGCCCGTGGAGTTCATCTTTACGGCACTGATGGTGTTGGTCGTCGTCGCGTCCGTGTGGTTCAGCGCCTACGTGGTGTACCGCCTGTACTCCGACAACTGATCCACGCGAGTTCGACACCGACACCGACACCGAGACAGCGAGCCACGACGTCATGACGAGCGGCGACGACGCTATCCGGGCTGCCGCGGAGCGAGCCGAGAAGACGGCTCACCGCAACGTGCCGCAGTTCGACGACCTGCCCATCCCCGGTGACACCGCGAACCTGCGCGAAGGCGCCGAACTCAACGACGCCTGCCTCGCGCTCCTCCCACTCGTCGGGGTCTGGCGCGGCGAGGGCGAGATCAGCTACCCCACGCTGGACCGCACGTACCGCTTCGCCCAGCAGCTCACCATCGCCCACGACGGGAGGCCGTTCCTCCACCACGAGTCGCGGACCTGGCTGCTCGACGACGACGGTGGCGTGCTGCGTCTCGCGGCGCGGGAGACGGGCTGGTGGCGGCCTCAGCCGGACGACACCATCGAACTGCTGCTCGCCCACTCCACGGGCATCGTCGAGCTCTACTACGGCAAGCCCAGGGGCCAGACGGCGTGGGAGCTCGGCACCGACGCCGTGGTGCGTTCCGCCAGCGCCAAGGAGGTCACCGCGGCCAAGCGCCTCTACGGCCTCGTCAACAACGGCGACCTCGGCTGGGTCGAGGAACGCGCGATGGTGGGTCAGCCGATGACCCCCCACTCCTCCGCGCTGCTTCAGCGCGTGGTCGGCTGACCCGGCCCGCTCACGCGTACTGCGCCTCGTAGGCGTCGCACAACTCCCGGTGCAGTTCCGTCGAATCGGCCAGGCGCGTGCCGTCGACCGTGTGCACCCTCGTCACCTTCCGCACCGACGACGCGAGGAACAGCCCGTCGGCCGACAGCAGCTCCGAGGCCGGGATGTTCTCCACCTTCACCGTCCAGCCCGCGGCCTCGGCGGCCCGGAACACGGCGCGCTGCGTGGTGCCGGGCAGGATGCCGACCGTGGGCGGCGGTGTGTAGAGAGTGCGGTCGGCCACCATGACCACGGTCGACGTCGGGCCCTCCAGCACCGAGCCGTCGGTCGCCGTGAAGACGACGTCGTCGGCCCCGCGTCGCGCCGCCTCACGCAACGCGGCGAGGTTCACCGCGTACGACAGCGTCTTGGCGCCGAGGAGCAGCCACGGGGCACGTTCGGCGATCTCCGGCCCGAACCCGCGCTCCAGCAGCGCCACCGCGATGCCCTCGCTCCTGGCCCTCTTGACCTTCTCGTCGATCTCCATGCCCAGCGCGTAGCAGAAGGGCTCGGCGTCCGGGTCCCCCTCCGAGCCACGCGTGTAGACGAGTTTGACGGCGATCTCCGACGATCCCTGCCAGTTGTCGATCACCTGCTGTACGGCGCCCTCCCACGCGGCCAGATCGGGCTCGGGGAGGTCGAGCATGGCGGCCGACCGCGCGAGCCGGTCGAGGTGCGGGCCGAGTTCCCTGGGCCTGCCGTCCACGACGAGGACCGTCTCGAAGATTCCGTCTCCTCGCAGCACACCGGTGTTGTCCACCCGGACGTACGGTTGGGCGGGGTCTCCGAGGGTGCCGTCGAGAAAGGCCAGTACGCGCATGGGACCACCGTACTCACCGGCCGTGGGCGGTCCAGCCTACGATCGGGGCATGGCGTATGAGTCTCCGCTGCTGAGGCGTCCCGGCGCCGTCGCACCCCCCGAAGACCATCCCGAGGCCGGTGTGCCGTGGCACTGGGGTGACCCGTTCGCCGAGCAGCGCACCGCCAGTCGTGGCGTGGCCGTCGTCGACCGCTCTCACCGGCAGGTCATCACCGTGACCGGCGAGGAACGGCTCTCCTGGCTGCACCTGGTCATCTCGCAGCACGTCACCGGGCTGCCCGACGGGGAGGGCACCGAGGCGCTCGTGCTCGACAGCCAGGGCCGCATCGACGCGCACCTGGTGCTGGCCCACGTCGACGGCACCGTCTTCCTCGACACCGACCCCGGTGCCACGGCCACCACGGCGCTGCCGAAGGGCGGCGAGAAGCAAACGCTGCTCGCCTACTTCGAGGCCATGAAGTTCTGGTCGAAGGTCGACATCGCCGACGCGAGTGACGACTGGGCACTGCTGACTCTGCTCGGGCCCGAGGTGCCCGAGCTGCTCGCGCGCTTCGGCATCGAACTCGAAAGGCGCCCTTACGCGGCCGGCTGGTTCTCCGACGTCGTGGCGCGGCGGATGCCGTGGCCGGGGCCGTCGAGTGTGGATCTGCTCGTCCCCAGGTCGGAACTCGGCGACTGGTGGAACAGGCTGACCGACGCCGGAGCCCGCCCGGCGGGGTCGTGGACGTTCGACGCGCTGCGAGTGGAGTCCCTGCGCCCGAAGTTGGGCGTCGACACCGACGAGCGCACGATCCCGCACGAAGTGAACTGGATCGGCTCGGCCGCCCACGTGGCGAAGGGCTGCTACCGGGGCCAGGAGACGGTCGCCAAGGTGCACAACGTGGGCAGGCCACCGCGCAACATGGTGCTGTTGCACCTCGACGGATCGCAGGAGATCTACCCGGAGACGGGCGATCCGGTGCTGCTGGGCGAGCGCACCGTGGGGCGGGTCGGCAGCGTGGCCCAGCACCACGAACTCGGCCCCATCGCGCTGGCACTGCTCAAACGCTCCACGCCGATGGACGCCGAACTCGTGGCGGGCGAGAAGGACCGGGCGGTGCAGGCCTCGGTGGATCCCGACTCGGTGCCCCGGGAGCACGCCGCCCCGGGCCGGGACGCCGCGCAGCGTCTGCGCGGCTGACATGTGCTCGCGTTCCACTGGTGGATTCCAACGTCGTAGAGCAGGATGACTCCGTGATCGAAGTCCGGCCCGGCGGGCGCCGTCGGATCGACCGAGTGCTGGCCGCCGACTACGCCCGCGACCTCGACCGCCTCCCGATGCCGACGTTGCGCGAACGTCGCAACGAGGCGGCGCAGGAGGAGACCGACCTGTCCTACCTGCGACGACTGCTCCACGCTCGGATCGACATCGTGAAGGCGGAACAGCAGCGCCGCGCGTCCGGCGGGCAGACGCGGGTGGTGGACCAGCTCACCGCGATCCTCGCCGACAACGCGCTGGGCCCGGCCACGGGACTGGGCCGTTACCAGAAGCTGGAGCCGTCGAGGGCGGGCGAGTACCGGCGCCGCGCGGAGGCGCTCGTGGGCGACGCCGACCTCTCCGACGTCACCTCGCTGTCGGACGACAAGCTCGCCGAGACCCTGGAGAGTTACCGGGAACAGGAGAGATCCGTCTCCAAGCGCCGACGCGAGGTCCAGGCCGTCGTAGATTCGTTCAACGCGGAGATCGCACGCCGTTACGCGCAAGGGGCGGCGTCGGTCGACGAACTGTTGGAGAGCGAACGCCGCCAGGGCCCGCCGAGCGGCGAAGAGGACTGAGAACGGATCCACATGAGCTTCGCGACAGGCAATCCCGTGCTGGTCGAGGTGGTGCGGTCGGGTTTCGTGGAGAGCGTGCACCGGGGCGCCATGGTCGTCATGGCGCCGGACGGCACGGTCCGCGCCACCCTCGGTGACGTTGACACGCCGGTGTTTCCCCGGTCGTCGAACAAGCCGTTCCAGGCACTCGGGATGCTGAACGCCGGGCTGGAGATCGACGACACCGATCTCGCGCTCGTCTGCGCGTCACACACGGGAGAGCCCGGCCACGTCGACCGCGCCCTGGCGATACTGGCCGCCGCTGGGCTGGGCGAGGACGACCTGCACTGCCCACCCGACCCCCGCCGGGCCGCCATGAACTGCTCGGGCAAGCACGCCGGGATGCTCACGACCTGCGTACAGCGGGGTTGGTCGACAGCCGACTACACCGACCCCGACCACCCGTTGCAGCGCACGATCGCCGACACGGTGGTCGAGCTGACGGGCGAGAAGATCGCCGCCGTGGGCGTCGACGGTTGCGGCGCTCCCCTGTTCGCGTTCTCACTCACCGGGCTCGCGAGGGCGTTCTCCGCGGCCTCCCGCACCCGGGTCGGCGAGGTCATGCGCGCGAACCCGTGGCTCGTCGCGGGCACCGGCCGGGAGGACACGCTGCTGATGCTGGCGGTGCCGGGTCTGCTGTGCAAGGCGGGCGCGGAGGGCGTGCACGCCATGACGCTGCCGGACGGCACCACCGTGGCCCTGAAGACGGACGACGGTGCGTCACGGGCGCGGGGTCCGATGCTCGTGGCCGCGTTGCGGGCACTCGGCGCAGTACCCGGCAACCCCGCCGCCCGAGCGGTGGTCGACGGCCTCGGCCGCGGCGCCGGGCTCGTCCAGGGTGCCGGCCGGGAGGTCGGTGAACTGCGCGTGACCGCCGAGTTCGAGGCCGAGCTGGCGCGCCAGCTCACCTAGTTGAACCGCTCCCGGGAGGCCAGGTCGCCCCAGTAGTCGCGCAGGTTCTCGAACGGCTCGGCGATCTCCTCGACGGCCTCCCGGCGGAGGGCGTCGAGGATGGCGTGCACCTCGTCGGCGCTCGTGTCGGTGGCGAGCACGGGGTCCTCGATCAACTGGACGAGACCGCCGTAGTCGAGCTCCACGGCCGAGTGGGGGTGGAAACTCGACAACCACCGGTTGGTCTCGGCGAGGATGCGGGTGGGGCCAGTGTCGCCGAGCGCGTCGCGCACCAGCACCTCCGCCTCCGTGATGCGCTCCAGCGCGTCGGCCATGGCCACCCGCCACGACACCTCGCGGATGGGGTCCGACGGGCCGGTGCCCAGCACGATCCGCCGCTCGTCGGGGTCGACGATGGTGAACCAGGGCAGCGGCACGGTCCAGTTGGTCGACAGTACGTGCATGGTCGACCCGTACAGGTCACGCAGTGCGGTGTGCGACCGGCTCCTCACCGACTCGGGGGTGAGTCCCTTCGCTTCGAGCACTTCGGCCTGCAACGCCGGGGGCGCGTCGTCGAGGAAGCTCGACAGCGCGGCGGCCGACCGCGCCCTGATCTCCAACGGGCACACGAGCGGCTCGGTGGCGAGCTCGACGGAGTCGTCACTGATCGGCACCTCGCCGGGTTCGATCACGAGCACATCGGTGAGCAGACTCGGCCCAGCCCGCCCGTCACGCGTTTCGGCGGGCAGTGTGTGGACGGGTGAGACCTGTGATTTCAGCCATAGCCACTGCTCGCGTGCTATCGCCTCGTTCGGCGTCATCTCGGACCGTTCCACCGCTGCGAGCAGCGCGTCGTCCGGCGGGTCGCCGAAGGACGACAACGGTTCGTACACCCTCAGGTAGGCCGCGAACGGTCGAAGCACCCGTGAATCGTGACACGAGTTACCCACTCGCCGGGCACCGGCTGGTCTGTTGACGGCGTCGCGGGGGATACTGTCAGCGTTCGCACACCGTGCCACGTCGCATAAGCACCATCGGGCACGGTACGGTGTGTTCAGGAAAGTAGTCGAGACGACGCGGGGCCGCCGATTTCCCCCGGCCGCCCCGCCCCTGTGCAAGGGGGTCGAGCCATGGGGCGCGGCCGAGCTAAGGCCAAGCAGACAAAGGTGGCCCGGGAGCTCAAGTACAGCGTTCCCACCACGGACTTCGATGCACTGCAGCGTGAGCTGTCGGGCAAGTCGTCCAACGACGACAGCCGCGAGGACGAGGACCGGTACGAGGACCCGTACGACGACGGGTACGACGACTACCGCCGCTGATCCGACGCGGACGCGAGGGTGGATGCGGAAGGCATGTCGAATCCACCCTCGCGTCCGCGTGTGCTGTGCATCGAACGCCAGTGGCAGGCGCTCGCCGACACCAGGTGTCGGCGAGCGCCGGGCCAGTCGTACCGCTGATCCGGTGACCTAAGCTGCGGCTGTGGACACCGTGGAGCCAGTGGACTCGCCAGTGAGAGTCGGCCTCGTCGGCGCCGGATCATGGGCGCGCCGGGTACACGCGCCCGGCCTCGCCGATCACCCCGCCACCACGTTGAGCGCCGTGTGGACGCGCAGGTCCGAGGCCGCCGCCGAGTTGGCCGAGGAGTACGGGGCGACCGCCTGTGACACGTTCACCGACCTGCTCGGCGCCGTCGACGCCGTCGCCTTCGCCGTTCCGCCCGCCGTGCAGGCGGAGCTCGCCGTCACCGCGGCGGAAGCGGGCAAGCACCTGATCCTGGAGAAGCCGCTCGCCGCCGATCTGGCACAGGCCGAGCGTGTGGCCCGTGCCGTGTCCGAGTCCGGCGTGGTGGCGCTGCTCGTGTTGACACTGCGCTACGCGATGCGTACCCGTGACTGGCTGGCAGGCCTCGCCGACACCGGAGGCTGGACCGGCGGAAGCGCCCGGTGGCTCTCGGGCGCCCTGCTCGGGGAGAAGTACGGCAGAGCCGCGTGGCGGCACGAGATAGGCGCGCTCGGTGACATCGGACCGCACGCGTTCGACCTCATCGACGCGGCGCTCGGGAAGATCACGGCGGTGGTCGCGGCCCGTCGTGGTCCTGGAGAGTCGTGGCACGTCATGCTGGAACACGAGGGCGGCGCGACCAGCACGGTGAGCCTGGCGTCCCGACTGCCGATCATGCCCACGGCCATCGAGTTCGCCGTCTACGGACAACACGGCCTGCGCCTGCTCGGCAGAGAACCCGAAGGCGAGGCGGCGTCGTTCACCGCGCTGCTGGACGACTTCGCGGCGATGATCGACTCCGGCGTCCGGGAACACCCCTGTGACGTGCACAGGGGTGTTCACCTGCAACGCATCCTCGAAGAGTGCCGCGACCGCGTCGAGGGCTGAGCCACCCTCAGGCGGTCGGGGCCTTCTCCCGGTCCTGCGCACGGGGCAGCAGGCGCCGCAACACCGGCCAGGCCAGGATCAGGGCCACGATCACGTAGACCGTCACCGCCATCGGCGAGTTGACGAGTCCGACGAGGTCGCCGTTGCTGATCTGCAAAGCCCGCCGCATCTGCAACTCGGCAGCCGGGCCGAGGATCACCCCGATGATCGCGGGCAGCACGGGCAGCCCGAACCGCCGCATCACGAAGCCGATCACCCCGATGGCGAACAGCAGCAGCAGGTCCATCACCTGGCCGCCCACCGAGTACGCGCCGACGGAGGCGAAGAACAGGATCCCCGCGTACAGGTAGGGCCGGGGAATACGCAGGAGTTTCGCCCACAACGGCGCCATCGGCAGGTTGATCACGAGCAGCAGCACGAGTCCCACGAAGAGGCTGGCGATCAATGCCCACACGAGCCCGCCCTCGTGGTCGAACAGCAGCGGGCCGGGCTGGATGCCGTACTGCTGGAACGCGGCCAGCATCACGGCGGTGACGGCCGTGGTCGGCAACCCGAGCGTGAGCATGGTGGTCAGCGTGCCCGCCGCCGACGCACTCGCGGTGGACTCGGGACCCGCCACGCCCTCGATGGCTCCCTTGCCGAACTCGTCCTTGCGCTTCGAAAGGCGCCGCTCGGTGACGTACGACAGGAAGGTCGGGATCTCCGCGCCACCGGCCGGGATCGCCCCGAACGGAAACCCGATCACCGGGCCGCGCAGCCACGGCTTCCAGGTCCGCCGCACGTCCTCCCGGCCGAGCCACGGCGTACCCGCCGTCAGCGGCTGCTCCGGCTTCTGCCGCAGGTGCGCGGCCACCCACAGGGCCTCGCCCACGGCGAACAGGCCCACCGCCACGATCACCACGTCGACGCCGTCGGACAGGTGCAGGGAACCGAACGTCAGGCGCGCCTGTCCGGTCATCTGGTCGAGACCGATGAGCCCGATCGTCAGGCCGAGGAGCAGCGAGGCGAATCCCCGCACCCGGGAACGGCCGAGCACCGAGGTCACGGCGACGAAGGCCAGCACCATCACCGCGAAGTAGTCCGGGGCCCCGATGTCCACCGCCAACGACGCCACGAGGGGCGCCAGCAACACCAACGCGATCGTGCCGATCAGGCCGCCGACGAAGTTGCCGATGGCCGCGGCGGCGAGCGCCTGTGGAGCCCGGCCGCGTTTCGCGAGCGGATACCCCTCGATGGCGGTCACCACCGAGGCGCTCTCACCAGGGGTGTTGAGCAGGATCGACGTGGTCGACCCGCCGAACATGCCGCCGTAGTAGATGCCGGCGAACATGATGAACGCCGCCGTGGGGTCGAGACCGTAGGTGACGGGCAGCAGCAGGGCCACCGCCATCGCGGGCCCGATGCCCGGCAGCACGCCGATGGCCGTGCCGAGCACCACGCCGATGGCGGCGAACAGCAGGTTCGTCGGCGTGAGGGCGGTGCCGAAGCCGTCGAGCAGGTTCGAAAGCGATGCCGCGAAGTCCATCGGCTACAGCACCTCCATCAGTGGACCGCCGGGCAGGGACACACCCAGCAGCTCGTTGAACACGACCCACGTCACCACCGACAGCACCGCGGCGATGAGCGGATCACGCACCGTGTTCCGGCTGCCCAGCGCGTACGCGGCTCCCCAGAACATCAGCGCCGACGACAACGGGAATCCCACGAAGTCGATCAACGCGGCGTTGACGAGGAACGCGGCGGACAGCAGCAGGACCGTCCTGCCGTCCGTGGGCGTCGACAGGTCGACGTCCTCGCCTCCCTCGGCCTCACCCCGGCCCCCGCGGAGCACGTCGCGGGCCAGCAACCCGGAGACGAGCAGCAGCAACGTGCCCACGACCACGGGCACGGCCTTCGGTCCGAGCGGTCCGCGCTGCGCGAAGTCGGTGGACAGGTTCAGGGCGTCCGTGATGACCAGGACGCCGAGCGCGAACAGGAAGGCACACAGCCCCAACTCACCGCGTCCGCGCCACCAGCCGCCACGGGACGGCTGCTCGCCCGAGCCGGAACCCTCGACGGTGTTCACCACAGGTGCGCTCATGCCAGCCCCAACTCCTTCAGCACCGAGGCGACGCGGTCGTTCTCGTCCGAGAGGAACCGGGCGAACTCGTCGCCGGTGGAGAACGCGTCGCTCCAGCCGTTGACCCGCAACGCCTCGCGCCACTGCTCGGTGCCGTGCATCGCGGTGAACAAATCGATCAGCTTCTGCCGGTCCGCGTCCGACAGCCCCGGAGGCGCGACGATCCCGCGCCAGTTGGTGAAGCTGACGTCCACCCCCACCTCCTGCAGAGTGGGCGCGTCGATACCGGGCACCCGCTCCGGACTCGTCACCGCCAGCGCCCGCAGCTCCCCGGCCTCGATCTGGTCGCGGGTCTCACCGATGCCGGACACACCGAACGCGATCTTGCCGCCGAGCACCGACGCCATCAGTTCACCGCCGCCGTCGAACGGCACGTAGTTGACCTTCTTCGGGTCGAGGCCGATGGCCTTGGCCGTCAACATCGGCGCGAGGTGGTCGGGGCCGCCTGGCGAGGAACCCCCGCCCACGGGAAGCCCACCGGGGTTCGCCTTCCACGCGTCCAGCAGGTCGTGGACGTCGGAGTAGGGCGAGTCCTTGCCGACCACGATGATGTCGGCTTCCTCGGTCAGCTTCGCGATGGGCGTCGTGTCCTGCAGCGTGGAGGGAGACGAGTTCGTGTAGACCGAGCCGACGACACCGAGCCCCATCGACATGGCGAGCTTGCCGTTGCCGCGTTCGGCGACGAGCCGGCCCAGCGCGACGGTGCCGCCCGCGCCCGGCAGGTTGAACACCTCGGTCGGCCCGTTGAGATCGTTGTCCTCCAGCACCTTCACCGCGGTGCGGGCCGTGATGTCGTAGCCGCCACCGGGCGTGTTGGGCACCATCACCCGCAGGCCCCGGATGCGCGAGCCCGCGTCGTCACCGCCTGACGAGACGAGCGGGGGCACCAGCAGGACGAGCAGTGCCGCGCCGAGCACCGCGAGCCACGTCTTCGGTTGGCGCAATTCTCACCTCACTGTGAGCAGACTGAGCGGACTGTTCCTTCGTCAGCGCGTCATCGTGCCCGAGCGGCCGCTTTCGAGTCGCGCTTGCGGACGTAACGCTCGTTGTGGTCTTTGTGGTCACCCGCGCCCCGCCGTCCCCGCTGTCATAGTGGCCCGGTGGGTAACAAGGGGTCCCTGGCCAGGCAGCTCCTCGGATGGCACCTGTCGCTCGTGTTCGCGTTGCTCGGCTGCGTCGCCGTGTACTCCGTGATCCAGTCGAAACACAACTTCGCCGAGGACGAGGGCCGGGCGCTGCTGTCGGTGGCGGAGAACGTGGCCGCGACGCCGGGCGTGCGCGTGAGCCTCGCCGACCCCGTGAACCGCGACCCGCTGCCGAGTTTCGCCGAGAGCGCCCGAAGCCTGTCCGGCGCCGACTTCGTGATCATCGCGGGATCCGACCGGACAGTACTCACCTCGCCCGACCCCTCACAGCTACGGAACCCGCTGCCGCTCGGCGAGAGCACCGTGGCCGACGGGCGTTCGTGGGTGGGCGAGGTGGACGACTCCCTCGTCGCACACGTGCCCGTGATGAGCAAGCGGGGTGACATGCTCGGCATCGTCGCGGCGGGCAAGGCCAGACCCGGCTTCTTCGAGGGCATCACCAACCGGCCCGCCGACGCCCTCGTCCTGCTCGGCATCGCCCTCGTGCTGGGCGTGACGGGATCGCTGCTACTCGCGTGGCGGGTGAAGCGACAGACCCTCGGCCTCGAACCACGGGAGATCACCGGTCTCGTCGAACACCGGGACGCACTCCTGCACGGCATCAAGGAAGGCGTGGTGGGGCTCGACCAGCAACACCGCATCACGCTCGTCAACGACCACGCGCGGGAACTGCTCGCGTTGCCCGGCGACTGCGTCGGCACCGCCGTCGACGACCTCGGCGTCAGTGGCAGGTTGCGGGACGTGCTCACCGGGCAGGCAGGCGGCGTCGACCAGATCGTGCTGCGAGCGGGCCGGGTGCTGGTGCTCAACCGCATGCCGGTGTCACGCGACGGTCGCAGGCTCGGCGCGGTGGTGACCCTGCGCGACCGCACCGAACTCGTGACCCTGCGGGAGGAGCTGGCCGCCAGCTCGCGCACCACCGACACGTTGCGTGCGCAGGCGCACGAGTTCTCCAACCGCCTGCACACCATCGCGGGACTCATCGAGCTCGGCGAATACGACGAGGTGCGCAACTACGTGAACCTCGTGAGCAGGGAACACGAGGAATGGCACGACCAGGTGAGCGCCCGGATCGGGGACACCGCCGTCGCCGCCCTGCTCATCGCCAAGGCGAGCCTGGCGGCCGAACAGGGCACGGGCCTGCGTCTCACCGACGAGAGCTGCCTCGCCGAGACCGACGACCGCATGTCGGCCGATCTCGTGACCGTGGTCGGCAACCTCGTCGACAACGCCCTCGACGCCGTACGTGGCGCACCCCACGCCTGGGTCGAGGTCGACATCCGCGAGCGGGACGACGCCGTCGAGGTGGTGGTGCGCGACTCCGGACCCGGCGTGGCACCGGAGATCGCCACCGAGGTGTTCGCGCACGGTTTCACCACGAAGGCCGCGGAACACGGAGGGCAACGCGGCCTGGGGCTCGCGCTCACCCGGCAGGCGTGTCGCCGCCGGGGCGGGCAGGTCGAACTGCGCAACGACGGTGGTGCGGTGTTCACAGCCGTCTTGCCGTACGCCTCGGCAGCGGAGAAGGTGTCACCGTGATCCGGGTACTGGTGGTCGACGACGACTTCATGGTGGCGAAGGTGCACAGCGGGTACGTCAACCGCACCCCGGGCTTCACCGTGATCGGCGCGGCACACTCGGGAGCGGAGGCACTGCGCACGGCACGCCAGGAGAAACCGGACCTCGTGCTGCTCGACATCTACCTGCCCGACATCGACGGGCTCACCGTGCTGCGGGAACTGCGCGCCGACCCCGCGACCGTCGACATCGACGTCATCGTCATCACGGCCGCGCGCGACGTGGACACCATCCGAGGCTCGCTACGCGGCGGTGCCCTGCACTACCTCATCAAACCGTTCTCGTACGCGGCACTGCGCGACCAGCTCGACCACGTGGGTTCCCTGCACCGCAAACTGGCTCGGCTCTCGACGCGCCCCGCCGCCGCACAGCACGAGGTGGACGACGTGTTCGGGGCGCGACGGCCGGGCACGGCGCCACTGCCGAAGGGACTCACCACGCAGACGGCGGAGCTGGTGAAGTCCGCGCTGACCGAGCACCCGGAAGGCCTTTCGGCCACGGAGTGCGCGAACGCCACAAGGCTGTCCCGGCCCAGCGCGAGGCGGTACCTGGAGCACTTCGTCGAAACCGGCCAGGCCGAAGTGCGGCTGCGGTACGGCAACACCGGTCGCCCCGAACGGCAGTACCACTGGAGGGAGTGAGCACCACAGCGACCGGGGCGTCAGCGCTCGTACAGCGCGTCGTCGTTGGCCGCACGCGCCCCTTCCGGGGGAGGGATCACGGTGTAGCCCAGTTTCTCGAGAACCGCGGCAGCCGTGTCGGGTGAGTCACGGACCACCGAACGGGTTTGCAGCAGCCGCCAGCGCCGCCTGCCCGCTCTCACCGCGTCCTCCCAGTGTGGGCAGGCGTCGAAGTCGAACTCCCTCAACAGCATTTCGAGGAAGTCCTCCAGACACGGCCGGTACCGCGTGCCGCCGACGGGAATGTGCACTTGCGACAGCAGCCCCTTGTGCTTCGGGTTGCATCGCGCCAGCAACACGGAGGCCGCACCCCGCTCGGCATGGACGTTCCAGTGCGCGGCGGGCACGCTGTGGGCGTCGTGGAGGTAGTCCAACCGCAACAACGGTGTGCCCTCCTGGAGCGAGCGCACCTCGAAGCTCGACTTGCGGACGGCGAGGTGCGAATCCGCGTGGTCGGGAGCGCACCAGTAGTACAGGTGCAGGTCGGCGACATGAACGCCGTCGTTGAGGAGCCGGATGCTTCCGGCCTTCTCGGCACTGCCCGGCCGGATGACCCGCCACTCCCGCTTCCGGATCACCTTCAGTCTTCGTTCCTCAGGGTCCGCTTCTCGAAGCGGTGGAAGAACGGAGTCGAGCAGGTCCTGGATCTGTTGAGCGAAATCAGTCGTGGCCCGGTCGAGGTCGAAGGTCACACTCACTCGCCAAGCAGGAACGAGATCTCGTCGAGCCGCTGAAGCGCGTCGCGTTCGTCGGAGGTGGCGACCTCGCTGCGCACCCGCTCACGCAACTCGTCGGGCGTGAGGCGCAACCGCTGCAGCAACTCCTCACGACTACGGAGTAGTTCCTCGGTAGTCACATCGATCACGGTCACCGTCATCTTCGCCTCCCCTCGCGAGTTCATTGTCCCCCACCCAGCGACAGGTCTGAAGCACTCTTCGCCACGCTGCTACCCGATCGGGCGACAGGCGAACCTCTGACCAGGCGTTTTTCTCACCCGGCGGAGAAATCCACTCGAACAGACGTACGAATGAAGGCCCTCGACATCGTGTCCGCAGGTTGTGAACGCGTGCCCGCAGCCCAGGAACGCGTGTTCGCACTTCCCGCACGGGGTCCCGAAAACGCTTGCGCTCGGACGTGCCTGAACGGCGAACACCCGTGCACAGAGTGCGAACACTCGTGCGCAGCCTGCGGACACGGCGTCAGTCGTCCCACGACTTTCGGTTGCGCTTGAGCTGGCCGCGTCGCTTCTTGCTCGCCAGGCGGCGTTCCTGCGAACCCTTCGTCGGCTTGGTGGGACGGCGCTTCCTCGGAGGGGGCGCCGCCGCCTGCCGCAGCAGCGTCGCCAGCCGTTCGCGCGCGGCGCGCCGGTTGGCGAGCTGCTCGCGGTGCTCGCCCGCCACGACGGTGAGCACACCGTGGGACAACCTGCCGCTCAGCCGCGCGAGCAAACGATTGCGCAGGTCGTCGGGCACCGATGGCGAGCGTGCCACGTCGAACGACAACTCCACCCGGGACGACGTCGTGTTGACACCCTGCCCGCCCGGGCCCGACGACCGCGAGAACCGCTCCGACAGCTCCGCCTCCGGAATCACCAGACGCGCGTCGACGTGCAGGTGCTCTGCCATCGCGATCGGTCAGAAACGCGGGTGGTCTCCGGTGAGCGTGACACGCGGGCCGTCCGGGTCGTCCGACGGGCGCACCTCACCCAACACCCACGCGGGCAGGTGCCGCGCGGTGAGCAGGGCCAGCGCGCGGTCCACGTCCTCGGGCGAGACGACGACCACCATGCCGACGCCCATGTTGAACGTGCGTTCCATCTCCTCACGTTCCACCCGGCCACGCTGGGCGATCATCGCGAACACCGGATCGGGCGTCCAGGTGTGCCGTTCGAGCTGGGCGACGACCCCATGCGGCATCACCCGTTCGAGGTTCGCCTGCAACCCGCCGCCCGTGATGTGCGCGAACGTGCGCACCTCGGCCTCGGCCACGAGGGCGAGGCAGTCCTTCGCGTAGATCCGGGTGGGTTCGAGCAGTTCCTCACCGAGCGTGCGGCCGAACTCCTCGACGTGCCCCTCCAACGGCATCCGCGCGATGTCGAGCAGCACGTGCCTCGCGAGCGAGTACCCGTTGGAGTGCAGGCCCGTGGAGCCGAGCCCGATCACGACGTCGCCCGGCCGCACCAGGTCCGGCCCGAGCACGGCCGACGCCTCGACCACGCCGACGCCGGTGGCGGACAGGTCGTAGTCGTGCTCGCCCATCATGCCGGGATGCTCGGCGGTCTCCCCACCGAGCAGCGCGCAGCCCGCACGCACACAGCCCTCGGCGATACCCGAGACGATCGCCTCGATCTTCTCCGGCTTCACCTTGCCGACCGCGATGTAGTCCTGCAGGAACAGCGGCTCCGCACCGGTCACCACGAGGTCGTCCACGACCATCGCCACCAGGTCGATGCCCACCGTGTCGTGCTTGTCCAACGCCTGCGCGACCGCGATCTTGGTGCCGACGCCGTCGGTGGACGACGCGAGCAGCGGCTCCGTCCAGCGGCCCGCCTTGAGCGCGAACAGCCCCGCGAACCCGCCGACACCACCCACCACCTCGGGCCGGGTCGCCCTCGCGGCATGTGGCTTGAGCAACTCGACGGCTTCGTCGCCTGCGTCGATGTCGACACCGGCAGCGGCATACGTGGCGCGCGCGGACTCGCTCACGAAAGCGGCTCCATCCTCATTCCGTAACGACTAGGGACGCCGAACGGCATCCTCGGCACCGTACCCCGACGCCGACGTGGGCAATTGACTCGGCTTGCCACTCCAGCTCTCCGCGCTGCCGTCGGAGCCGAGGTTCTCCAGCAGGTGCTTGCCGATCAACTCCTCGTCGGGGAGCGGGATCGGGTACCTGCCGTCGAAACAGGCCGCGCACAGCCGGGACGCGGGCTGCTCGGACGCGGCGACGAGGCTGTCGAGCGAGACGTACCCGAGCGAGTCGGCTCCGATCGAGCGGCGGATGCCGTCGAGGTCGGCGCCGCCTGCCACGAGCTCGGCCCTCGATGCGAAGTCGATCCCGTAGAAGCACGGCCAGCGAACGGGCGGCGAGGCGATGCGGACGTGCACCTCGACGGCCCCGGCCTCCCGCAGCATCCGCACGAGCGCGCGCTGCGTGTTGCCCCGCACGATGGAGTCGTCCACCACGACCAGCCGCTTGCCCCGGATGACCTCGCGCAGGGGGTTGAGCTTCAGCCGGATGCCAAGCTGCCGGATGGTCTGGGACGGCTGGATGAAGGTGCGCCCGACGTAGTTGTTCTTCACCAGCCCGGACCCGTACGGGATGCCCGACGCCTGCGCGTACCCGATGGCGGCCGGGGTGCCGGACTCGGGCACCGGGATGACCAGGTCCGCCTCGGCGGGGTGTTCGTTCGCCAGCCTGCGACCGATCTCGACGCGGGTGGCGTGCACGCTGCGTCCCGCGATCACCGTGTCCGGGCGAGCCAGGTAGACGTACTCGAAGACGCAACCCTTGGGCTCGGGGTTCGCGAACCGGGAGGAACGAAGGCCGTCCGTGTCAATGGCGATGAGCTCGCCGGGCTCGACCTCGCGCACGAAGGACGCGCCGACGATGTCCAGCGCCGCGGTCTCGCTCGCCACCACCCAGCCGCGTTCGAGCCTGCCGAGCACGAGCGGACGGATTCCGTGCGGGTCGCGGGCGGCGTAGAGGGTGGTCTCGTCGGCGAACGCCAGGCAGAACGCCCCGCGCACGTCCGGCAGCAGGTCGAGGGCCGCCGCCTCGATGCCACGGTCAGCGGCGGCGTGGGCCAGCAGGCCGCACAGCAGGTCGGAGTCGGTGGTGGCGCCACCACGCTCGACGACCCCGAGTTCCCGGGCGCGTTCGTGCAGTTCGTGAGTGTTGACCAGGTTGCCGTTGTGACCGAGCGACAGCCCGGTGTCGGCGCTGGTGGTGCGGAACACGGGCTGGGCGTTCTCCCACGTGTCCGCCCCGGTGGTGGAGTAGCGGCAGTGACCGACGGCCACGTGCCCCTGCAACGACGACAACACCTGCTCGTCGAAGACCTGGCTGACGAGGCCGAGGTCCTTGAAGACCACGATCTGCTTGCCGTCGGACACCGAGATGCCCGCGGCCTCCTGGCCTCGGTGCTGCAAGGCGTACAGGCCGTAATACGTCAGCTTGGCGACGTCCTCGCCCGGTGCCCACACTCCGAAGACACCGCATTCCTCACGGGGTTCCGACTCCAGAGGCTCCGGTTCCGCCTGATCCGCTCGGACCTGCTCCACGAAAAGGCTCCTCTACGTACGAGAACGGGCCGTCCACAGTCTAGGCCCGAAAGCCTGGTGGGCGACCCGTTCTCGTGATGCGAAGCTCACGCGGTGGCACGAAGCCACTTGGCCTGACCGCGGTTGCCGCGAACCCAGCAGCCCCGCGCGGCCGCACCGTGGGGGCGCACCTGCGGTTCCGGGGCTTCGGGCAGGTCGAGCAGCGCGTCGACCACCTCGCGCATACCGCCGTCCCGCCGCCACAACAACGTGCTGGGAGCGAGGATGTCGGACTCCTCGGCTGGCATCCGCATGGCCGTGACCTCGTCCTCCGCGTCGAGCCGGACGACGTCGACCACGGTGCCGTGCACACGAACCCCGACGATGGTGATGATCTCACCTTCCGCGTCGCGCGGGTGCACGAACTTGTACCCGCGCTCGACGAGCCTGCCGAGCGTGTCCTCCACCTCGGCGGCTTCGGCGGCCTCGGTGGCTTCTACGGTTTCAGGGGTTCCGGGGGTTCCGGGGGTCTTGGTGGGGAGCTCAGCCGGCGAGGTCATCGAACTCACCGTCCTTGGCGCCCGCGAGGAACGCGGCGATCTCGGCCTTTGTGTACAGGAGCGCAGGACCGTGCGGATCACGGGAGTTGCGCATGGCCACGCCTCCCGACCTCAGGCGGGCGAGTTCCACACAGTTGCCCATGGAACTGCTGTACGAACTCTTGCGCCACGTCACGTCCGCCAACGCGTCCGAAGAGACTGCCGCAGCACTACCGCGGACCGCCTTCGCCATGATCCTCACCTTCCCGACCGACAACCTTTGGAGGATGCATCTGCACGTGCATTCGATTGTGCGCGCAGAGTAGCACCGCCGCATGCAGGTGTGGATGCACGTGCAGATGCGAGAGCACGCAAGATTGATCACATAGTGACACAACTCACTCTGGACAACCTTTTCGCAGCTCAGAAGACAAGTCGATCACCTGCGGAAACGTGAACGTGAAACAGGCTCAGCTTTCCGACAGGACCTTGGCTATCAGGTCCCGGGAACGCTTCGGAGTTTCGGCATCGACGGCGAGCCGGTCGAGCGACCGCCCGATCAGCTCGATCTCGTCCGCCCGCTCCAGGTAGACACCACCCGCGATGTGGTCGACGTAACCGATGTTCGGCAGTTCCGGCTGGGCGAAGCGCAGGAGCGTGAACGGCCCGTCGGCGGCGTAACCGCTGCGGTCGTACGGCACCACCTGCACCGTGACGTTCGGCAACGTGGTCACCGCGAGAAGCCGTTCGAGCTGGGCGCGGTGCACCTTCCGGCCGCCGAGTGGACGGCGGAGAACCGACTCGTCGAGCACCACCCACAGCCTCGGCGCGTCCGGCCGTACCAGGAGCCGCTGCCGCCGCATCCGCACCGCGACCCTCGACTCGGCCTCCTCGCCCGCCGCGTCGGGAACGCCGTGCGTGATGACCGCCCGCGCGTAGTCCTCGGTCTGCAACAGCCCCGGGACGAACTGCAGCTCGTACGTCTGGATACGTGAAGCCGCCTCCTCGAGGCCGAGGAACGGCTCGAACCACTTGGGCGTGTAGTCGTTGAATTTCTGCCACCAGCCCGGCTGGTTGGCCTCCCTCGCCATGTCGAGCAGGACGTCTCGTTCGCCGGGGTCCGTGACGCCGTACAGCGTCAGCAGGTCGGCGACGTCCCGCTCCTTGAAGCCGACCCGGCCCAGTTCGATCCGACTGATCTTCGATTCGGAGGCGCGGATGTGGTAGCCCGCGTCGCCCCGGGTGATACCCGCCAGCTCACGCAGGCGGCGGAGTTGCGCACCGACGATCATTCGACGAGCGGTGGGGGTGCTGTGCTCAGCCCCGGAACCGCCTCGCGCAGCCATTCTCGCTGTCTGTTCCTTCCTGGTCTTCTCGCTCCGGCGCCGGTCACGGCTGGTGAATGGTACCCGGAAGAACGCTCCTGATCACCGAAAAGTACTCCGCGAGTCGACACCGTCCAAGCCGCCGCAGCAGCGTTTTCGCGCAGAACGCCACTACAGCCGGACGATCGGCAACCAGTGCGAGACGTCGGCGCGCGTTCCGGACGCCGCGACCCTTCCCCCCTCCACCGCATCGGTCCATTCGAGACGTCCCAGGGCGAGCTCCAGCCAGGTCCTCGGATCCGTCTCGACGACGTTCGGAGGCGTGCCGCGCGTGTGACGGGGACCGGCTACACATTGGACGGCCGCGAACGGAGGAACCCGGACCTCGACACTGCGGCCGGGAGCCACGGCGGCGAGCGTCTTCAGACTCAGCCGGACGGCCTTCGCCACCTCCGCCCGCGCGGGCTCGGGCTCACCGGCGTCGAGCCACGGCACCACGACCTCGCACGCGGCCCGCAACTCGCCGGGATCAATCAAGCGTGAAGACGGCATGCTCCCACAGTAAGCTGGTGGCGACTGTCGGCACGGACACCACCTGGGGAAGTACATGGGCCAGCGCGACGACTCCCACCGCCTCGTGCCCGAGCAGGCCGCCGCCGTCCGCAAGCCCGAGATCACGGCCGACATGCGGGCCAACGCCAGGGCGAATCCGGGCAGCTGGCTGTACGTCATCGACGAGGCGTTCGACCCGAACGGCAACGTGCCCTCGTGGGCCGTCATCGGCGCCTACCCGGTCAACGACCGGGGCGAGATCGTGGACGACTTCCACTTCAACGACCAGTACCGGCCCTCGCCGCAGGCCCTCGGGTTCCCCGAACCCAGCAGCGAACTGGAGTACCTGCTCCAGCTCGTCTACACCCGTCACCGCCCCGAGGAGGACCTCGCGCACGCGGTGCTCGACGCCGAACTGTACGTCTTCGCCTACACGCCCGCGCAGCGCACCCTGGTGGGGGTCCACGACCTCGACGGCGACGTCGTGGTGCCCGCCTACACCGCGAGGTCGCTCGCGCCCCGCGACTGGCCGCATGCCCGGAAGGTGCGCGGCAGGGACATCATCGACCTGCTCGGGGGCTGTCCGCTCGCACTGAACCCGGACGACGTCATCACAGCCCTGGTGACTCCGGAGGAGCTCCTACACGCAAGCGGCCGGCTGCGCTGAACATCGCCGCGGGTCACTTTCGATCCGTCGAACCGCCGTCTCGCCGACGCGAATTCGCGAAGCCCTCGGCGCCTCCGAGGCTTCCGAGGCTTCCGAGGACTCCGAGGCCTCCGAGGCCCTGACACATTGATCGTTCGGCTCACCGCTGCCCGGTCGAACGCCGACACTAAAGGAGCTCTCCCCCTCCTTTCGTCGGTAATCAGTCAAGAAAATTACCCACTCGGCCTAAAGTTTTCACGCCAACCAGTGACAACCTCGGCGCGCTGTGCTCACAATCAACCGCCGAACCGCCACGTTGAGTGAGCGATTCAAAGCGAGGGCACAGTTCTAGGAAAGGACAGTTCCGATGGGTATCGGACGGAGAAGGTGGCGAATCGCCGCTGCCACCGTCGCCGCGTCCGTCAGTGCGCTCCTGCTCGGCGCACTGACCCCCGCGGCGGCCGACGTCGACACCGACACGAGCACGAACGACCGGGTCCAGGTCGACCACGCAATGGGTTCGCAGATCAGGAAGCACGAGGGCGACGGATCGACCTCGTACACGAAACGACGCGCTCTGGAACCGCAGGGATTGAACTCCGACGGCGCGAGGGCCTACGCCACGGTTCCGGGTATCGACGTCAGCAGCTGGCAAGGAAACGTCGACTGGTCTTACTGGTGGAATCAGGGCAAACGATTCGCATACGTCAAGGCGACCGAGGGAACCAGCTACGAGAATCCCTATTTCGCGCAGCAGTACAACGGTTCCTACAACGTGGGCATGATCCGGGGCGCGTACCACTTCGCGCTGCCGAACGTGTCGTCCGGCGCGGCGCAGGCCAACTTCTTCGTCGACAACGGCGGCGGCTGGTCCCGTGACGGCAAGACCCTGCCGGGCGCACTGGACATGGAGTACAACCCGTACGGCGCCACCTGCTACGGCAAGACGAAGGCGCAGATGACGGCGTGGATCAAGGACTTCCACGACACCTATCACGCCCGCACGGGCCGCTGGCCGGTCATCTACACCTCGACGAGCTGGTGGAACCAGTGCGTCGGCACCGCGGGCGACTTCTCCAGCACCGCGCCGCTGTGGGTTGCGCGGTACGCCTCGTCGGTGGGCGAGCTGCCGTACAACTGGGGCTACCACACCTTCTGGCAGTACACGTCGAGCCCGATCGACCAGAACACGTTCAACGGCTCCTACGACCGGCTGAAGGTCCTCGCCACCGGCTGAGTCCGGCTCCTGAAGCGACCGAGCAATCGAACACGACCGAACCGCGTGCAGAGGGCTTCCATCCGGGCTTCCGGGTGGAAGCCCTCGCCGTGCCGACCACCCCGCCTCCCACCCCACGCGCTGACGGAGCAGAATGCGCAGGCGCTCGCGTTTCGGGGAGCCGCAGTCCTCCGGATGTGGCATATGAGGGGGATTCGAAAAGCGCTTCAGGGGCGCAGTTCCTTACGGAAGGCACGGTCGTGACGTACCCACCGCAGCCCGGGCAACAGCCTGTCGGCCAGTACCCCGGCAGCCCTTATCCGGGTTTTCCGAGCTACCCGGGTGGACAGTACCCGCAGGGTCAGAACCTCTACGGCCAGCAGGGCGAGTACGGCCCGACACCGCCGAAGAAGCGCAGAACCGGCCTGTGGGTCACTCTCTCCGTGACCGTCGTCGCCGTGGTCGCGTTCGTCGTCACCGCCTTCGTCGCACCCGGCTTCCTCCTCAACGACGACGAGGAGTCGACGAACTCAGCCGACGCGGGCGGGGGCGTGGGCAGTGCTCAGGCACTGGCCGAGCAGCTCCGCGACGCGCTCGACAAACAGGACTCGACCGCACTACGGGAGCTGGCCTGTCCCGACGCCACCGGGATGGTCACGGGCACCATCGCCGAGGTCAGCGAGGTCTCCGACGCCGAGATCCACGGCCAGGTACAGGAGGACGGCGACACCGCCCTCGCCAAGACAAGCGTCACCTTCTACGACATCCCCATCACCTTCGACAACACCCTCGTCAACCGGGACGGTTCCTGGTGCTGGCATGACCTCGCCATCAAAGGCGGCAACCTGCCCGGCAGCGACACCAGCGGCACGCCTGGTGAGGCCGGCTCGGCCAACGCCACCGAGGACGGGGACGCGTTTCTGAACGAGTTCGTGTCCACGGTGAACAGCGGGGACACCGCCACCGCCGTGAGCATGGTCTGCCCTGGCGTGAACTCCACCAAGGAAGGGGTCCAGAAGGCGGCCTCCAGCGGCGTCACCTTCACCGCCGATGGCCCCGCGACGTCGGAGGAGGACTCGGACGGCTCCGTCTCGATCGAACTCTCCCTGACCGGAGACGACGGCAGCACGCTCTCGATCGCCGCCGACAACGCCGACGGCCCGTTCTGCGTCTACCACGCCCTGTACTACTGAGGACCTCCGAACCGCCGACCGGGAACCGCCCGCACACCCTGCACCGCGGGCGCGGCCGCTTACGGGCAGAAATGCGCAGGCCCCTCCCGTGCCGGGGGAACCGCAGCCCTCACAGCGGACGTCTGATGGACCGAGGGGGGCGCTTCACTGGGGGCGCACGAGCCACGGAAGGCAGCGAACATGACGTACCCACCACAGCCCGGAGAGTCTCCGTACGGCCAGCAACCCGGGCAGAATCCGTACGGTCAGCCTTCGTACGGCCAACCCGCCGACCCGTACGGCCAGCAGCCGGGCATGCCGTACGGTGGGCCTGCCTCGGGCGGGTTCCCCCAGCAGGGCGCGCAGTATCCGCAGACGCAGGGCTACCCCCAGATCGCGAGCTACCCGCAGAACCAGTACGGCCAGCAGGCGCAGTACGGCCAGCAGGGCGGCGGCTGGGGACCACAGGAGCCGAAGAAGAGCAAGACCGGTCTGTGGATCGGCATCTCCGTTGCCGCCGTTGCCGTGGTCGCGTTCATCGTCACCGCCTTCGTCGCTCCGGGCTTCCTGCTCAGCGACGACGACGAGCCCGGCGGCACGGGGAACTCCCCCGCGGGGAGTCAGGGCAACGCCGCGGGAGACCCGGCCGCCATCGCCCAACAGGTCAGCACGGGGCTGACCTCCGGTGACTCCGCCACACTGACCGGACTGGCCTGCTCGAACGCGACCGCGATGGTGCACGAGGCCATCGGGATGGCGGGCCAGCTCGGTCAGGTCACGATGAACGGGCAACCCCAGGTGTCCGGCAACCAGGCGACCGCGCAGGGTACGGCCTCCGTCGACGGTCAGAACTATCCCGTCAGCGCCACCTTCGCCCAGGAGAACGGCAAGTGGTGCTGGCAGGACGCGAGCGTAGAGACCCAGGGCGCAGGCGGCCTCGACACCACGCCCACGGGCATGTCGTCCCCGGTCGGCGAGCCCGGCACGGGAGACGGCACGGGCTCCACCGGTTCCGGGGACAGCGCGGCGTTCCTCGACGAGGTCGGCGCCGCGTTGAACGCGGGCGACGTGGGCGCCCTGAACAACATGCTGTGCGCCGGCGTCACCGACAGCACGAAGTCGGCGATCGCGGAGGCCGCCGCCACCGGCGCCACTTTCCAGACGGAGGACGTGACCACGACCGAGATCACCGCCAACGCCACCTTCGTCGGTCCCGACGGTGAGCTCATGGTGCTCGGGGACAACCTGGACGGCCCGTTCTGCATCTTCAGCGCGATGTACTTCTGAGCCGAGCAGCGAAGGGGGCCGTGAGCACTTGTCCGCTCACGGCCCCCTTCGTCGTCTTGCCCGGTGTCAGGCGAACAGTGCGGGCAGCGTTCCTTCCCACGCCTCGCGAAGCTCGTCGAGGCCGAAGTCGGCGACGTCCTGGATCTGCACGGCGTTCGACTCGGGGTCGACGACGCCGGTCTTACGCCACGGCAGACCACGCGCCGAGCACATCTCCGTGAAGCGCAGCTCCTCCGTCCTGGGCACGGCCACGAGCACGCGTCCGGCCGACTCCGAGAACAACTGCACGAACGGGTCGGCATCCGGGTCCAGCACGATCCGGGCACCGGACTGCCCGATCAGCGCCATCTCGACGATCGTCTGCGCCAACCCGCCGTCGGACACGTCGTGCGCCGCCGAGATCATGCCGTCGCGCGAGCCCGCCACGAGGATCTCGGCCAGTAGCCGCTCGCGCTCCAGATCGACCTTCGGGGGCAGCCCGCCGAGGTGGCCGTGCATCACCTGGGCCCAGGCCGAGCCTCCGAACTCGTCGTGGGTCTCACCGAGCAGCAGCAGGCTCTCACCGGCCTCGGCGCCGATGCCGGTGGGGATTCGGCGGCTGACGTCGTCGATCACGCCGAGCACCCCGACCACCGGCGTCGGCAGGATGGCCTGGTCGCCGGTCTGGTTGTAGAAGCTCACGTTGCCGCCGGTGACGGGCACGCCGAGCTGCGCGCAGCCGTCGGCGAGCCCGTGCACGGCCCGCTCGAACTGCCACATGACGCCCGGGTCGCGCGGCGAGCCGAAGTTGAGGCAGTTGGTGACCGCCATCGGCATCGCGCCGCTGGTGGCGACGTTGCGGTACGCCTCGGCCAGTGCGAGTTGCGTGCCCGCGTACGGGTCGAGGTAGACGTAGCGGCTGTTGCAGTCGGTGGACACGGCGACGCCGCGCCCCGTCGACTCGTCGATGCGCACCATGCCGGAGTCCGCGGGCTGCGCCAGCACCGTGTTGCCACGCACGTAGCGGTCGTACTGCTGCGTGACCCACTCCCTGGACGCCAGGTTCGGCGAGGAGATCATGCGCAGCAGCGTCTCGCGCAGTTCGGCGGGGGTCGACGGACGGGCGAGCTTGTCGGGGGTGTCGGCCTGGAGGTCGTCCTGGGTGGCCGGCCGCGCGTACGGGCGGTCGTAGACCGGGCCCTGGTGCGCCACCGTGCGCGGCGGCACGTCGACCACCGTCTGGCCGTGCCAGTCGATGACCAGCCGGTCGCCGTCTGTCACCTCACCGATCACGGTGGCGGTGACGTCCCACTTGCGGCACACCTCCATGAAAGCGTCCACATCGGATGGACGAACGACGGCGCACATGCGCTCCTGCGACTCGCTGGACAGGATCTCCGCCGGAGTCATCCCCTCCGCGCGCAACGGGACGCGGTCGAGGTCGACGTGCATGCCGCCGTCACCGGCCGCGGCCAGTTCCGACGTGGCGCAGGCGAGTCCGGCACCACCGAGGTCCTGGATGCCCACCACGAGCTTCTTCGCGAACAGTTCGAGCGAGCACTCGATCAGCACCTTCTCGGTGAACGGGTCGCCCACCTGCACGCTCGGCAGCTTCTTGCGGCCACCGGAGTTCTCGTCGCCCGAGAACGTGTCGCTGGCGAGGACGGACACCCCGCCGATGCCGTCGAGCCCGGTGCGGGCTCCGAACAGGATGATTTTGTTACCGGCTCCCGAGGCGTGGGCGAGGTGCAGGTCCTCGACCCGCATCGCCCCCACACAGAGCGCGTTGACCAGCGGGTTTCCCGCGTAGCTTTCGTCGAACACGACCTCGCCGCCGATGTTCGGCAGGCCGAGGCAGTTGCCGTACCCGGCGATACCGGCCACCACGCCGGGCAGGACCCGGCGGGTGTCGGGAGCGTCGGCCGGTCCGAACCGCAGCGGGTCGGCCACCGCCAGGGGGCGGGCGCCCATCGCCAGGATGTCGCGCACGATGCCGCCGACGCCCGTGGCCGCACCCTGGTACGGCTCCACATAGGACGGATGGTTGTGGCTCTCCACCTTGAACGTGACGGCCCAACCGTCACCGATGTCCACCACACCGGCGTTCTCGCCGATGCCGGCGAGCATCTTGGAACGCATCTCCGGCGTTGTGGTCTCGCCGAAGTAGGCCAGGTGCTTCTTGGACGACTTGTACGAGCAGTGCTCGCTCCACATCACCGAGTACATGGCGAGTTCGGCATCCGTGGGCCTGCGCCCGAGGATCTCGCGAATACGCGCGTACTCGTCGTCTGCCAGACCCAGTTCCGCGTACGGCTGGGTGTGCTCCGGCGTCTGCTCGGCGAGTGCGGTGGTGTCGGTGGGGTCGATGGCGGGGGTGTCCACGTGAGGTGCTGCCACGAGTCCAGACTAACCGCAGGCTTTCGTCAGGCGGACGTGACCAGCGGCTTCACGGCGTCGAGTGCGGAGTAGAACACACCCAGCCCGTCGTCCGACGGCCCCGTGAGCGCGTCGATCGCGTGCTCGGGGTGCGGCATGAGACCCACGACACGGCCGTTCGCACTGCACACACCGGCGATGTTCCGCCGCGAGCCGTTGGGGTTGCCGTCCACGTAGCGGAACACGACGCGGCCCTCGCCCTCCAGCTCGTCGAGCGTCGCCTCGTCGGCCATGTAGCCGCCCTCACCCGACTTGAGCGGGATGAGAACCTCGGCACCCTGGTCGTATCGCGTGGTCCAGCTCGTGGTGTTGTTCTCCACCCGCAGCCACTGGTCGCGGCACACGAAGTGCAGCTTGTCGTTGCGCACCAACGCACCCGGCAGGAGACCCGCCTCACACAGGATCTGGAAGCCGTTGCAGATGCCCAACACCGGCATCCCCCTGCCCGCGGCCTCGACCACCGAGCTCATCACGGGAGCGAACCGGGCGATGGCGCCGCAGCGCAGGTAGTCGCCGTAGGAGAAACCGCCGGGAACGACGACCGCGTCGACGCCCTTGAGGTCCTCGTCACCGTGCCACAGCGGCACGGCCTCGGCGTCCGATCGCGTCACCGCGCGGGCGGCGTCGACGTCGTCGAGCGTGCCGGGGAAGGTGATGACTCCGATCCGGGCGCTCACGACTCGATCCTCCGGATCGTCCACTCCTCGATCACGGGGTTGGCGAGGAAGCCTTCCGCGATCTTGGCGAGCGTCTCGTCGTCGACGTGGTCGTCGACCTCCAGCTCGAAGTGCTTGCCCTGACGGACCTCGGTGACCCCGGAGAATCCGAGCCGACCGAGCGCACCGGCGACGGCCTGGCCTTGGGGATCGAGGATTTCGGGCTTGGGCATGACGTCGACGACTACTCGGGCCACGACTGGCTGCTCCTAGACTCTGCGCAGGTCAATGCCCATAGAGCGTAACTCAGGGGCCGAGAAGCCCCCGACACCCCTCGGCCCCTGAGCCGCGTTCGTCACCCGACTCCTACACCGTTGAAGACGTGTGAACATCGCGTGACGTTGCCCGCGGAGGGGCAATCGGGAGTGATTCGCCGGATCGGCGCAAACCACCTCGGCGGTGGTGACGGTGCGCGACCGGCGATCCGCCCGCTCCAGGGAGCTGAGCGGATCGCCGGTGAGAATCACGCGTTCGGAACGGCCTCCGGCTGAGGTGGCTGCTCCTTCGCCGAGCGGGTCAGCACCCTGCGTAGTCCGAAGGCACCGAAGACACCGATCACCGACACGACGATGAGGAAGATCAGCCCGGTGAGGGCGGAGCCGGTGGCGTCCACGACGGCCGCGATGCCCATCGGACCGAACCCGCCACCGAGGTTGCCGATGCCGTTGATGGCTCCGATACCGGCAGCGGCGGCGGCACCGGTGAGGAACCGGGGCACGAGACCCCACATCACCGGCTGGGCGGCGTAACCACCGATCGACGCGACACAGATACCGATCATCTGCACGACGGGCGACGGTACGAGTGCCGCGACCGCGAACCCGGCCGCCGAGAAACCCAGCATCAGCGCGAGCCAGCCGAACGGTGTGCCACGGGTGCGCGCGAGCCTCGGCACGGCGAGCAGACCCGCCATCACGCAGACGTACGGAATGGCCGTCACGAGCCCGACCTCGAAGCCGGACAACCCACCGAAGCCCTCGACGATGGTCGGCAGCCAGAACGCGAGCCCGTAGGTGGCGAGCGGGAAGCACAGGAAGAACACCGCCATGGCCAGCACCCTGCGGTCGCCGAGCACCTTCCACGCGTTGTGCGGCTGGTCGCCGGCCTGCGCGTTCTCCGCGTCGAGGACGCTCTTCAGAGCCCGGCGCTCACCCTCGTCGAGCCAGGCGGCGCTGTCGGGGTCCTTGGGCAGCAGCCACAACACCACGGGAGCCGCGAGCACCGCAGGGACACCGGTCGCGATGAAGATCCACTGCCAGCCGTCGAGGCCCCACACGCCGTCCAGGTCGTTGAGCGCGCCCATCAGCGGGTTGCCCACGATGAACGAGATGGGGCCTGCGAGCATGAACAGACCGATGGCGGCGCTGCGGTGCGCCGAGGGGAACCACCGCGTGAGGTAGTAGATCACGCCGGGGAAGAACCCGGCCTCGGCCGCGCCGAGCAGGAAGCGCGCGAGGTAGAACTGCCAGGTCTCGCTCACCAGCGCCGTCGCGATGGTGACGATTCCCCACGTCACCATGATGCGGGCGATCCAGCGATGCGCCCCGAAGCGGTGCAGTGCGAGGTTGCTCGGCACCTCCAGCACCGCGTACGCCACGAAGAAGAACACCTGGCCCAGCGTGAAGACCGTGGCGGAGAGGCCGAGCTCCTCCTGGAGCGTGAGTTTCGCGAAGCCGACGTTCGACCTGTCGATGTAGGCGATCACGTACAGGACCGCGAGCAGCGGTAGCAGTCGCAGAGTGATCGCGCGGATCGTGCGCGGCGAGACCCGCGGGGTGTCAGGGTGCACCGTTGTCTTCCCCGATCGCTAATGTCCGAAATATCGGACCCCGTCCGTCATTACGTTGGCGGGAACCGTAAGGGCCACCCCTTGCGCTGTCAACGCTCACGCGCCTAATCTCGTTCGCAGCTACGGATGCTATCCGGTATTTCGGACAAGATTGGTGGGTGCGGTGGAACGGTCCCGAACTTTCCTGCGCTCGCTGGGCCTGCCTTCGACAGACCCCGGTGAGCTGCCGAGCAGTACGAAACGCTTCCCCGACGGGGCCTCGTACCGCGTCGAGATCCCCAGCGTCGAGGGAGTCGAGGCGATGGAGGCCGTCTTCGACGAGGCGGACGCCCGGGGCGTCACCGTCCACCGGGTGTCCCAGGGCAGCGGTGGCATGCTGCTCACCGGCAAAGAGCTGACCACCATGGCCGCACTGGCCGAAGGACGGGGTGTCGAGCTCAGCCTGTTCGCCCGCCCTGTCGCGGGCTGGGACACCGGCGCCGCGTCACTCGCGACGGGTGGCGGCCCCGTGGCCGCGCAGGCGCGCGGCACCGAACAACTCGTCCACGTCCTCGAGGACATCCGCCGCACGGCCGAGGCCGGCGTGCGCAGCGTCCTCGTCACCGACCTCGGCGTGCTCGCCGTCGCCTCCCGCATGCGCGAGGCCGGCGAGTTGCCCGCCGATCTCCAGTTCAAGATCAGCGTGCAGATGGGACTCTCCAACCCCGCGTCGATCCGCATCGCCGAGGAGCACGGCGCCAACACGTACAACGTGCCGACCGACCTGTCGCTGGCCCAGCTCGCGGCCGTGAGGGCGGCCATCGACATTCCCATCGACATCTACGTGGAATCACCGGACGACCTCGGCGGCTTCGTGCGTCACTTCGAGATCGCCGAGATCGTCCGGGTCGCCGCGCCGGTGTATCTGAAGTTCGGGCTCCGCAACGCCCCGAACATCTACCCGAGCGGCACGCACCTCACCGCGACCGCCGTCAGCCTCAGCCGCGAGCGGGTGCGCCGCGCCGAGATCGGGCTCGAGACCCTCTCCAGGTACGCCACCGACGCCGTGGCGTCCTCCCTGCCCGCGCAGGATCTGGCCGTGCCGAACACCACCGCTTTCACCGACTCGATGAGGAGCGCGAAGTGAAGATCACTGACGTCGAGACCTTCGTGATGGGTACGCCCTGGCGTGACCTGACCTTCGTCCGTGTCACCACAGACGAGGGTCTGACCGGCGTGGGCGAGACGAGGATGCTGGGCCACACCGAGGCACTGAAGGGCTACCTGTCCGAGGCCGTGCCCCGGCACGTGATCGGCACCGACCCGTTCGACATCGAGTCGCTGGTGCAGCGCATGAAGCGTGGCGACTACGGCAGGCCGGGCGAGATCATGATGTCCGGCATCGCCTGCGTCGAGATGGCCTGCTGGGACATCGTCGGCAAGGCGCTGGGCCAGCCGGTGTGGCGGCTCCTCGGCGGCAAGGTGCGCGACCGCGTGAAGGCGTACGCCAACGGCTGGTACACCGTCGAGCGCACCGCCGAGGAGTTCCACGCCGCCGCGAAGCGCGTCGTCGAGCGTGGATACCGCGCACTGAAGTTCGACCCGTTCGGTCCCGGCCAGTGGGAGCTGGAGCCCGAGGAGCGCACCCGGTCCATCGAGCTCGTCGAGGCCGTGAGGGACGCCGTGGGCCCCGACGTGGAGATCCTCGTGGAGATGCACGGCCGGTTCGCCCCCGCCGAGGCCGTGCGGATCGCCACGTCGATCGCGAAGTTCGACCCGAGCTGGCTGGAGGAGCCGGTCCCACCGGAGAACCTCAAGGCGTTGGCGAAGGTTGCGCAGCACGTCGACGCTCCGGTGGCGACCGGCGAGCGCATCCACGAGCGTGCCGAGTTCCGCGAGCTGTTCGAACTCCAGGCCGCCGACATCATCCAACCCGACATCGGGCACCTCGGCGGCATCTCCGAGACCCGCAAGCTCGCGGCCACGGCCGAGACGCACTTCGTTCTGGTGGCCCCGCACAACGTGGGCGGCCCCGTGCTCACCATGGCGAACCTGCACCTGGCGGCGTGCACGCCGAACTTCAAGATCCAGGAGCACTTCAACGACTTCGCCGACGAGCACGTCAAGCAGGCCGCTCCCGGCCTGCCCCCCGTCGAGGACGGCTACTTCGCGCTGCCGACGGCGCCGGGCCTCGGCGTGGAGCTCGACACCGACTTCGTGGCCGAGCACCCGTTCCAGGCGGCGAAGTTCGACCTGTTCGCCGAGGACTGGCAGTTCCGCGGAACCAAGAAGGACGGTGACGCATGACCGACGTGACCGACGCGCTGCTCGGCGCGGCGGCGGAGGCGGCGCGGCCCTGGGCCGAGCTGCCCGACGAGAAGCGGGCGGCGGCGCTCGATGCCGTCGCGGACACCCTCGACGCGGCCGCCGACGAGCTCGTCCCGCTCGCGCGGGAGGAGAGCCGGCTTCCCGAGGGCAGACTGCGCGGTGAACTGGTGCGCACCACGTTCCAGCTACGGTCGTTCGCGGCCCAGGTACGGGAGGGGTTCGAGGTCATCTCCGACGAGCCCGACCCCGACTGGCCCACCGGTCCGCGTCCCGCGCTGCGTCGTGTGCTGCTGCCGCTCGGCCCCGTCGTCGTGTTCGCGGCGTCGAACTTCCCGTTCGCGTTCTCCGTGGCGGGCGGTGACACGGCCTCGGCGCTGGCCGCTGGCTGCCCCGTCGTGGTGAAGGCGCATCCGGGACATCCGAAGCTCTCGGACGCCACGGCCGAGCTCGTGCGCAAGGCGCTGACTTCCGCCGGCGCGCCGGAAGGGACGTTCGCGCTGTTCCACGGCGAAGCCGACGGCCGGGACGCGGTGCTCGACCCGAGGACGAAGGCGGTGGCCTTCACCGGCTCGCTGCGCGGCGGCCGGGCTCTGTTCGACCTCGCGGTGTCCCGCCCCGAGCCCATCCCGTTCTACGGCGAGCTCGGCAGCGTGAACCCGGTGTTCGTCACCAGGTCGGCCGCCGAGGCGAGGGCCGGGGAGATCGCGACGGGGTACGTGGACTCGTTCACGCTCGGCACCGGCCAGTTCTGCACCAAGCCCGGGTTGCTGCTCGTGCCGTCCGGCTCCCGGATCCTCGAACTCGCCACCGAGCACGCCCGAGCCAAGGGCGCCGCCGCTCTGCTCAACGACCGCATCACCGACGGCTACACGGCGGGGCTGGAGACGCTTCGCGGGCACGGCTCCGTGCGGGTGCTCGTCGAGGGCGTGCTCGGCGAGGACGGCCCCACGCCGACGCTGCTCGCCACGACGGCGGCCGACCTGCTCGCCGACCCGGACACGCTCGCGACGGAGTGCTTCGGTCCGGCGTCGTTGGTGGTGACCTACGACGACGACGAGCAACTACTCGCGGTGGCGCGGTCCCTGGAGGGCCAGCTCACCGGCACCGTGCACGGCGAGGAGTCCGACGACGTCGCCCGCCCGCTGCTGGCCGAGTTGGCGCAGCGGGTCGGCCGGGTGCTGTGGAACGGGTGGCCGACGGGTGTGTCCGTGACGGCGGCCATGCACCACGGCGGCCCGTATCCCGCGACCACCTCGCCCCTGCACACGTCGGTGGGGATCACCGCGTCGGCGCGGTTCCTGCGCCCGGTCGCGTTCCAGAACGTGCCCGCGCACCTGTCACCGAGATGACGCTCTCGTAGCAAGGGCCGCCTTCTCGCCGTGTCGGCCGGGAAGGCGGCCCTTCCTCGTGTCAGGAGGACACGGGGCGACCACCGAGCCTGCGCGTCAGTTCGGCGGCTCCCTCTCGCACCAGCTTCTCCCACCTGGGCCACGCCTCGTCGGAGTGGCGCGAGGTGGGGATGGAGATGCTCATGCCCGCCACCCACTCGCCCGCCGCGTCCACCACGGGCGCGGCGACGCAGCCCGCGTCCGGGTTCGACTCGCTGCGTTCGTGGGCCACACCCGTGTCCCGCACCCGCGCGAGCTGCTGCCGCAGCACGGTACGCGAGGTGATGCTGTTGTCGGTGAGCGCGACGAGGCGGTGTCCCTTCAACCGCGCCGACAACTCCGCGTCGGGCAGGCCCGCCAGCAGGACCTTGCCCACCGCCGTGCAGTGCGCGGGAAGCCGCCTGCCCACCTCGGAGATGAGCCGCACGGAGTGGGTGGAATCTACTTTGGACACGTACACGACCTCGATGCCGTCGAGCACGGCGACGTGTACGGTCTCCCTGCATTCCGCGGCGACCTGGCGCGCGACGGCGTCGGCCTCGGCGGCGAACTCCAGCCGCTGCTGGTAGCGCGATCCCAGTTCGAGCAGTTTCGGTCCGAGCCGGTACGTCGTCTCCTCGCCCGACCGGCGCACCAGGTAGTGCCGCTCGACGAGCGTGGTGAGCAGTTCGTGCGCCGTGGACCGGGGGAGGTCGAGCCGGCGTCCGATCTCACTCGCCGACAACGTGACGTCGTCGCCGAGGAAGATTTCGAGGATGTCGGCGGCACGGAGCACAGCGGGCACGAGACGAGCCATCCGGCCAGAGTATCAGACGTCGTCCGAAACTTCGGACGATCAGTGACCGGGACCGTAGCCCGGTCCGAACGCACCCGCCACGCTCTGCTGCCCGCTCCGGCGCATCGCCCTGCCGACGGGCGGCAGCATCACCACCAGGGTGGGGACCACCCAGAACAGCAACGTTACGGCAGGTAGTACGACGAGCCCGCCGACGCCGGCACCGAGGAGGTAGACCACCGCGTAGCCGTGATAGGCGACGGCGACGACCCCCACCACGGCGAGCAGCCAACGGAACGCGTTCACCCGAAGCGCCACCAGCAGCGTGAACACGGCCGTGGTGCTCGCCAGGGTCACGGTCGCGGCGATGGCGAAGTCGACGTTGCCGGTGATCTCGTAAGCGAACGCGAGCCCGAACAGCGACAGGTACATGCCCGCCTGCACCTCGTTTCCGGGTACCCCACTCCATCCGATCACCGCGGCGATGACCGCCATGACGATCGCGGGGACGAAGAGCGCGGCGGCGGTGTACGCCATCGCGGGGCTCGCCGGGCGCGGTCCGGCACCGGGATGGCCGGGCTGGGGAAAGTGGCCCGGCTGCTGCGGCCACCCCGCCCCGTACGGCGAGGAGGGTTGCTGCGGCGGGTACTGCCGCGGCTGCTGTGGATACCAGCCCGGTGGCTGACCCATTACTCCCCCTGTCGATCCCGGTACGAGGAACCCGACGTTTGTAGCACGGAACCCGGTGTGCCGTGGGGGGGTTTTGGAGGGAAACGGCGCCGTTCCCGTGCCCGGCGTCAGCGCCTGCCGTGCAACATCGACACGAGTCTGCCCACCAGTTCGTCGGTCCTCGGTGTGCGCGAGAACGTGGTCATGGCGAGCGGCATGCGGTACCGCTGCCGAGCGATGGCCTTGGGCCGCGCGAACTCCCGCAGCCCCTCGGGGCCGTGGATGCGCCCGAACCCGGAATCGCCGATGCCGCCGAAGGGCAGCGTCGCGATGCCCGCGAACGACAGTGGCGCGTTGATCGCCGTCATGCCCGTCCGCAGCCGCCTGGCGAGTTCCATGCCGCGACGTCGCGAGAACACGGTGGAGCCGAGCCCGTACGCGGAGTCGTTGGCCTTCTCGACCGCCTCGTCCATGTCGGACACTCGCGTCACGGTGACCGTCGGACCGAACGTCTCCTCGCGCACGGCCGTGGAGTCCTCGGGCACGTCCACCAGCACCGTGGGCCGCACGTAGCGCTCGCCGACGGCGTCGACACCGCCCACGAGCGCGCGCCCGCCCCTGGCGAGGGCGTCGGTGATGTGCCTGCGCACCACGTCGAGCTGCGAGCGCATGGTCATGGGCCCGTAGTGCTCGCCCGGCCGCACCTGCCGCGCACGCTCGGTGAGCCTGGCGACGAACTCGTCGTACACGGCCGTGTGCACGTAGACGCGTTCGACTCCGACGCACGTCTGGCCCGCGTTGGAGAACGCGCCCCACACCGCGGCGTCGGCCGCGGCGTCCAGGTCGGCGTCGGCGTCCACGAGCAGTGGGTCCTTGCCGCCCGCCTCGATGACCACCGGCGTCAGGCGTTCCGCCGCCGCGGCCATGA
The DNA here is from genome assembly GCF_000244975.1 of Saccharomonospora cyanea NA-134. Lineage (NCBI taxonomy): Bacteria > Bacillati > Actinomycetota > Actinomycetes > Pseudonocardiales > Pseudonocardiaceae > Saccharomonospora > Saccharomonospora cyanea. The sequence continues at coordinate 5,219,560 of NZ_CM001440.1, forward strand.
TCTTCCTTCCGGTGGCGGCCGAGCCGGTGAACGCGATCTTGTCGACGTCGGCGCGCACGAGTGCCGCGCCCGTGGCGCCGAATCCGGTGACGAGCTGGAGGACGGGCTGTTCGGGCACGACCTCCGCGAACGTCTCCACCAGCCAGGCGCCGACCCCGGGTGTGTACTCGCTGGGCTTGAACACCACCGCGTTGCCCGCCGCCAGCGCGTAGGCCACCGAGCCCAGCGGTGTGAAGACCGGGTAGTTCCACGGACCGATGACCCCGACGACGCCGAGCGGCCGGTACTCGACGGTGGCGGCCTGGTTGGCCAGCAGCAGGCCGGACGCGCGCCGCTTCGGGCCGAGCACCCTGCGCGCGTTGCGGGCCGCCCATTCGATGTGCTCGACGGCCAGGACGGTCTCGAGCTGTGCGTCCCCCGCCGGTTTGCCGGTCTCGGCGCTGACCACGTCACACAACTCGGACATCCGCCGCGCGAGCACGCCCTTCCAGCGACGCAGCCGTTCGGCGCGGCCCGCGAACCCGAGCGAGGCCCACCACTCGGCGGCGCCGCGAGCCCTGCGCACGGCGGCGTCGACGGCGTCCGGGCCGTGCACGGGGTAGGTGCCGACGACCCTGTCCGTCCTCGGATCGAGTGAGTCGAACGTCTCGACGGCCTGCTCGGTGCTCGTCATGCTGACAGCGTAGGGAAGCGACAGGTTACTGCCAACTCGCCAACAAGGGGACTACCGTGAAGCTCGTTCACTTCGGCCACTCCTGCGTACTGCTGGAGACCGAACACGCCCGGCTGTTGTTCGACCCCGGCGCTTTCTCCAGCGGCTTCGAGTCCGTGCGCGACCTCGACGCCGTGCTCATCACCCACCAGCACTACGACCACATCGACACGGAGAAACTTCCGGACCTGCTCGCGGCCAACCCCTCCGCACGCCTCATCGTCGACCCGGGCACCACGAAGACCATCGACAACCTGGAGATCGAGGTCACCACCGCCCATCCCGGCGACACCTTCGACCTCGGCGGCACGCGGATCGACGTCGTCGGAGGCCAGCACGCGACCGTGCACAGTGACCTGCCCGTCGTCCCCAACGTCGGCTACGTGGTCGACGGCGGAGCCTTCTACCACCCCGGTGACTCGTTCTTCGTTCCGGAACACCGCGTCGACGTGCTCGCGCTGCCCACGGCGGCGCCCTGGCTGAAGGCAGGGGAGGCCGTGAACTACCTGCGCGCGGTGTCGCCGCGGCTGGCGATCCCCGTCCACGACGGCATGCTCGCCAGACCCGCCGTCTACATCGGCCTCTACACGAACCTCGCGCCGGACGGCACCGAGGTACGCACCGCCGCCCACGGCGAGGTGATGACGCTCTGAACACTCAGCGCCGGGCGCGGGCGGAGTCGCTCACCCCGTCCTCGCCGACCAGCGCGTTGATGCGCTTCTCCTCGCGCATCGACCGCACGGCGGCCACCCCGGCGGACACGAGCAACCCGACCAGTCCGACGTAGACCACCGCGATCACCGCCGGGGAGGCGCCGAGGACGTCGAGCAGCAGCCATCCGTTGGTCAGCACGATCAGCCCTCCTGCCGCCGTGCCCAGAAGTCTCGGCGGCATCCGGCGGGCCAGCACGGCCCCGATCGGCGCGGCGAGCACGCCACCGAGCAGCAGGCCCGCGACGACGCCGAAGTCCATGCCGTGCAACGACAGCACCACAAGGAACGCGACGCTCGCCGCCACCGTCACCGCGAACTCGGCCATCTGCACCGAGCCCACGACCTTCCTCGGCTCCAGTCGCCCGCTCGACAGCAACGTCGTGGTGGCAACGGGGCCCCAGCCACCACCGCCCGTGGCGTCGATGAACCCCGCCACGAGTCCCAGCGGAGCGAGGAAGCGCGCGCCGGGGCGCTTGTCGGTGATCAACTTGCCGAGCCGCAGGAACGCGAACCGCACCAGCACGTACAGGCCCAGCACGAACAGGATCACGCTGATCCACGCCGACGCGAAGCCGTCGGAGAACGACACGAGCAACACCGCGCCGCACACGGCCCCCACCACGCCCGGACCCGCGAGGATGCCCACCGTCCGCCAGTCGACGTTACGGAACCGCCAGTGCGAGACCCCGGACGCGAGCGACGTACCGACCTGAGCGAAGTGGGCCGACGCCGACGCTATCGCCGGCGCGGTACCGAAGGCCACCAACGCGGTGGTGGAGGTCATGCCGTAACCCATGCCGAGCGTGCCCGACACGAGCTGGGCGAGGAAGCCGGCGATGCCGACCAGCAGCAGCGTCAGCATGAACGCGCGGGCGCCTAGAGGATCGGGCCCGGCTCGTACGACGTCGCCTCGGGGAACCGGCGCACCACCTCTTCCACCCGCGCGACGACACCCTCCACCTGGGCGCCCGCCGTGCCCGTGAACGAGAGCCGGTCGGCGAGCAGCTTTTCGAGGTCGTCGACGTCCAGCGGCAGCCGGTCGTCGGCCGCGAGCCGCTCGACCAGGTCGTTGTCCTGCTGGCCCTGCTCGCGCATGGCCAGCGCGACTGCGACCGCGTGCTCCTTGATCACCTCGTGCGCGGTCTCCCTGCCCACACCCGCGCGGACCGCGGCCATGAGCACCTTCGTGGTGGCGAGGAACGGCAGGTAGCGCGCCAGTTCCCGGTCGACCACGGCGGGGAAGGCGCCGAACTCCGCCAGCACTGTCGCGAACGTCTCCAGCAGGCCGTCGAGAGCGAAGAACGCGTCCGGCAGCGCGACCCTGCGCACCACGGAGTCGGACACGTCGCCCTCGTTCCACTGGTCCCCGGCCAGCTCGCCGATCATCGACAGGTAACCGCGCAGGACCACGGCCAGACCGTTGACGCGCTCACAGGAGCGCGTGTTCATCTTGTGCGGCATGGCCGACGAACCCACCTGGCCGGGTTTGAACCCCTCCGTCACCAGCTCGTGGCCCGCCATGAGCCGGATCGTGGTGGCCAGGCTCGACGGAGCGGCGGCGAGCTGCACCAGCGTGGAGAGCACGTCGAAGTCGAGCGACCTCGGATACACCTGGCCGACGCTGGTGAACACGCGCTCGAACCCGAGGTGCGCCGCCACCCGCTCCTCCAGCTCCGTGAGCCGCTCCGGGCCGCCGAGGAGATCGAGCATGTCCTGGGAGGTACCGACCGGGCCCTTGATGCCCCGCAACGGATAACGCGCGATGAGGTCGTCGAGGCGGTCGAACGCCACCAGCAGTTCGTCAGCGGCCGTCGCGAAGCGCTTGCCGAGCGTGGTCGCCTGCGCGGCGACGTTGTGCGAACGCCCCGCCATCACCAGCTCGCTGTGCCGCGTGGCCAGCTCCGCCAGCCGCGCCAGCACGGCGGCCACCCGCACCCGGACGTGTTCCAGCGACCGCCGGAGTTGCAACTGCTCCACGTTCTCGGTGAGGTCGCGCGAGGTCATGCCCTTGTGGACGTGCTCGTGCCCGGCGAGGGCGTTGAACTCCTCGATCCTCGCCTTCACGTCGTGACGCGTCACGCGCTCGCGCGCCGCGATCGAGTCGAGATCGATGCGGTCGACGACGCGTTCGTAGTCGGCCACCACGCCGTCCGGCACCTCGACCCCGAGCTCCCGCTGTGCCTTGAGCACGGCGAGCCACAGGTCTCTTTCGAGTCTGATCTTGTACTCCGGAGACCACAGCCGGACCAACTCCGGTGAGGCGTACCGGCCTGCGAGCACGTTCGGGATTCGGGGCTTGTCCGTCACACGGTCAGGCTAGCCACGCTGTGGTCGACACACCGAGCTCAGGGGCGCCAAGGGCGTGCTGGTCCCACTCAGTGGACACCTCGACCCGCTCAGGTCAACTCAGCGCATCCCGGAGAACACGCGCAGCGACCGCCCTCGGCTCGGGGTCGACCGCGACGAGCGCGTTGACGACGGAGCCGTCCACCAAAGCGATGAGCTTCTCGAGGCGATCGGCGTCCATCTCGAAACCCGAGCGCACGAAGATCTCCATGAGTAGTTCGCGCAACTCGGCGGACAACCGCCGCATCAGGGGGCGCAGGTGAGGGCGCCTTCCCGTGCCCACGAGCCGCTCGTACCGCAACACGACGGCCTCGTAGTGCGGGTCCGGGCCCAGCAACAGGTCGAGCACCAGCTCCACCAGTACGTCCACCCGCCGGTTCTCGGTGGGCAGCGCCGCCAGCTTCGCCCGCCCGGCCTCCAACTCGGCGCGCCCGTGGTGCTCCGCCGCCGCACACACCAACTCGTCGAGGGAGTCGAAGTAGTAGGTCGTGGACGCCAGAGGCAGGCCGGCGCGCTCCGCCACGGCACGGTGCCGCACGGCGTCGAACCCTCCCTCCGCGAGCAACTCGGACGCAGCCGTGACGAGAGCGGCGCGCCTGCGCTCACCCTTCGGCGTACTGGCTGCTGAGGTCATGGCGGGATAGTCTGCCACCTTCCCGACGACGGGACGTGATGGTGACCGCCCGCAGCGATGAGTTCGACGCCGAGGAGTTGTCCACCTGTCATGAACTCTCTCGACCATGATCGTCTGTGCGCGGGCATCACAGCGCAGACCGAGCTGTTCGCCGGGCACCTTGTAGGCGCCGACCTCGCCGATCTCGACACTGCCGTGCCGTCCTGCCCCGGTTGGAACCTCGCGCAGCTCGCACGCCATGTCGGCGCGGGCCACCGCTGGGTGGAGACGATCGTCACGACCAGAGCCACCGAGCCGCCACCGGACACGGAGCTGCGCACGCTGTCGGCCGACACGGACGTCGACCACGGTGTACTCGCCGGGTGGCTCACCTCGGGCGCCGCCCGTCTCGCCGAAACCCTGGCGGCCGCGGGCCCTGACCTCCGGCTGTGGACGGCCGTGCCCGGCCGTACCTCGGCGTTCTGGGCCCGGCGATTCCTGCACGAGACCGTGATCCACCGGGCCGACGCCGCGCTGGCCGTCGGCGACGCCTTCACACTCGATCACGACACCGCCGCCGACGGCCTCGACGAGTGGCTGGAACTCATCTCGCTCCCGCAGCAACTGGAGGCGGACCCGACCAAACGCGAACTGCTGGGCGAGGACCACACACTCCGGTTCGCCGCCACCGACGCCGACACCTCCTGGTGGGTGGACGCCACCGGCGAGTCGATCCGCTGGAGCAGGGAGTACGAGCGGACCGGGGACGCCACCGTCACCGTGCGAGCCCCGCTGACGGAGTTGCTGCTGCTCGTCTACCGCCGCCGCACGCCGGACAGCACGTTCGACGTACGCGGCGAGGCGGGACTGCTCGACCTGTGGCTGGCCAACACGGCGTTCGGCTAGGCGTGTTTCACCGATCCAGCGCGGCGGCGACGCGTTCGGCGAGCTCGGGAAGCTCGTCCCGCAGCGGCACGTCCGCGTGGTCCGCGGTGTCCGCGATGCCGATCACGGCGATCAAGCCACCGTCCACGCGGACCGAGGCAGCGGCATTCCCGAACTCGTGAGGAACGCCGAAGGAGCCGTCAGGCCCCTGATCGAAGACCACCGCGACGGTGCCACCGGGCACGCGGTAGGCGGCTGCCCTGTTGCCCTCCACGAAGCACGAGTCGTAGGGGATCGCCTCACCGATCGGGTCGACCGGGAGCTCGCCAGCGAGGGCGGTGGCGAGCTCCCGGTCGATCACCTGGCACCCGGGGGTGCCGTCCTCCCCGTCCGTGCCGCCGCCCTGCTTCGGCGAGACGTCGGGGAAGCTCTCGACACCGAATCCACGCTCACCGCCGTCGCCGGGTTGCCCGCCCTCCGGATTTTTTTCCGCGACTTCTCCCGACAGCGGCCTTTCGTTCGGCGCGAGTGCCGTGGACCTGCCGTCCTGCTGCTCGGACCCGGTCAGCACCACCCCCGTCACGGTGCCCGCGCCCATCACGACGGCCGCCGCGATGGCCACCAGCGAACGCCGCCGGGCCGTGGCGCGGCGCGACGCGGTGGTCACGTCGTCCATCGTGAAGGACGGCTCGGGCGCCTCACCCGCCGCGTCCCGCAACAGCTGTTGGAGCCGACGTTCATCCAGCCGCTCGTCCACGCGTGTCCACCTCCTCGCCCAACGCCGCCCGAAGGTTCGCCAACCCCCGTGCCGTCTGGCTCTTGACGTTGCCCTCACTGCAGCCGAGCGCCCGCGCCACACTGCTCACGTCGAGTCCCTCGAAGTAACGCAGCACCAGCACCGCACGCTGCTTCGAAGGCACCCTCGCGAGCCCGGCGAGCAGGTCCTCACGTGTGCTCACCCTCTCGGCCAACACGTCGCCGCCGCCCGCCACCCGCGGTTCGGGCACCTCGTCGGTGTACTGTTCGCGCCGCCAGGGCCGCCGCGACTCGTCGATCGCGGCACGTACCAGCGTCCTCCGTAGGTAGGCGTCCACGGCCGCGCGGTCGCGGATCCGCCGCCACCTGCGGTGCAGCGACACGAAGGCTGTCTGCGCGAGGTCGTCGGCACGGTGCCAGTCCCCGCACAGCAGGTACGCCGTTCGGCGCACGGAGTCCCGCTTCGCCGCGAAGTACTCCGCGAACTCGTCGTCATGGTGGGCCACGCAGACGTCTCCGGTCGGTCTTGTTGTCGACGGTGGAGACGGAAGGCCCCGGCCCCACGGTTGCACGCGAGGAGCAGTGTCACCCATCAGTGGGGTCCGGGGCGAGCCCGCGCCCACGTGTGATGTCATCGGGCCCGTGACGGTCGACTCCAGCTCAGCCCAACTGCCACCCCTCGACTTCCGCTCCGACACGCTCACCCGGCCGGACGAACACATGCGGTCGGTGATGGCTCGCGCCGAGGTCGGCGACAACGTCATCGACACCGACCCGACCATCCGCAGGCTGGAGGAACGAGCCGCGGAGGTCCTGGGCACGGAGGCGGCGCTGTGGACGCCCAGCGGCACGATGGCCAACCTCGTCGCGCTCTCGACGCACCTGCGACGCGGTGATCGCTTCCTCGCGCCCCGCGGTGCGCACGTGCTCGTCAACGAACTGGGTTCGGCGGCCTGGCTCGCCGGAGGGATGCCCGACCCGCTCGACCACGACGGTGGCCCCGGACGGCCGACCCCCGAGACCGTGCGGGCCGCGGCGGGCGGCAGCGGACCGTACTACACGCTGCGGACCACGCTGCTGTCGTTGGAGAACACCCACAACGCCGCGGGTGGGGCCGTGACACCACCCGACGAGCACGCGCTCCTGGTGGCCGCCGCCCGCGACGCGGGCCTGCGGGTGCACCTCGACGGCGCCCGCATCTGGAACGCCTCCGTCGCGCTCGGAGTGCCGCCCGCCGCGTTGACCGCCGGTGTCGACAGCGTGTCGGCCTGCTTCAGCAAGGGACTCGGGGCGCCTGTCGGTTCGGTGGTGGCGGGCAGCGCCGAGTTCGTGGAGCAGGCCAGGCGCATGCGGCAGATGCTCGGTGGCGGCGTGCGGCAGGGCGGTGTGCTCGCCGCGGCGTGCCTCGTCGCGCTCGACCGCGTCGACGACCTCGCCGACGACCACGCGAAGGCCTCCGCCCTCGCCGCGGGTCTGCGGGAGCTCGGTTGGGAGGTCTCCGAACCGCAGACCAACATCGTCCTCGCGGGGGTCACCGACGTGCCCGCCACACTCGACGCCCTGCGTGCGCTCGGCATCCTCGCGCTGCCGATGGCGGGCAAGGTGCGGTTCGTGCTGCACCGCGACGTCACCTCGGACGACGTGGCCGACGCCCTCCGCCGGATCGAGACGGGGACGAGCGCATGAGCTGGGTGGTGTTCGACTACGGCGAGGTGCTCTGCACCCGCACCGAGGCGCTGCCCAGGCTCGCCGCCCGGCTCGGTGTGACACAGGCGGAGTTCGAGCCCGCCTACTGGGCCCACCGCGACGCCTACGACCGTGGCTGCTCCGACGAGACGTACTGGAAGGCGGTCGCCGACTCCGCGGGGGCGCGGCTCGACGCCGACGCGGTGCACGATCTCACCCGAATCGACATCGAGGGCTGGTCGTGCCTCCACGAGGCCTCCGCCCGACTGCTCGACGAACTCACCGCGAACGGGGTTCGGCTCGCCCTGCTGTCCAACGCGCCGAGCTCCTTCGCCCGCTTCGCCGAGCGACAGCCGTGGGCCCAGCACTTCCGCGTGCGCGTCTTCTCAGCCGACGTCCACTGCGCCAAACCCGACCCGGAGATCTTCGACCTGCTCACCTCACGCCTCGGGGCGCGAGCGGACGACTGCGTGTTCTTCGACGACCGGGCCGTCAACGTGGAAGGCGCGAGGGCCGCCGGGCTCCGCGCCCATGTGTGGCAGGGAGCCGACCACGCCCGCCGGGTACTGGCCGGCTGAAGCGGTGGTCAGGACTTCAGCTGCTTGCGCTTGTCGCCTTTGATCGCTCCGTAGGCCGCGGCACCGAGGAACACCCCACCGCCGATCACGGCGATCCAGAACACGGCCTCCACCAGGAAGCCGACGACGGCGCCGACCACCATGAAGGCCACCCACGCGAGGAGCAAACCGCCGACGATCTTCCAGAACATGATCCCCTCCGCTGCACGTGCTGTCGGTTGTCCGACTCCCAGACTGTCACGATCCGCCGTCCCGGCGCCGCAACCCGAGCGGACAATCAGGGACATCTCCGGGTTGTGCCCTACTGTCCGCCCTGCCGCGACAGCCACCCACCGATGCGCTGTACCGCCTGCGCCAACTCGGCTCGCGAGCACGCGAACGACAACCGGACGAAACGTCCGCCGTGCACGGGATCGAAGTCCACACCCGGCGTGATCGCCACGCCCGTGTCGTCCAGCAGCCTCCGGCACCACGCGAGGCTGTCGTCGGTGTGCTCGGAGACGTCGACGTAGGCGTAGAACGCGCCGTCCACCGGGGCGACCTTGCCGAGCCCGATGTCGGCGAGGCCCTCCAACAGCAGGTCGCGGTTGGCGCGGTAGCGAGCCACATTCGCGTCGAGTTCCGCGTACGAGTCGTCGGTGAACGCGGCCACCGCCGCCTGCTGCGCGAGCGCGGGCGCGCAGATGTTGTAGTTGCCCGTGAGCACGTCCACGGCGCGGTGCAGCCGTTGCGGCACGAGCGCCCAACCGAGCCGCCAGCCCGTCATCCCGAAGTACTTCGAGAACGAACCGAGCACCACGGCCTCGGTCGAGGTCTGCCACGCGGAACCAACCTGCGCCTCGTAGCTGATGCCGTGGTAGATCTCGTCGCTGACGAGCTGCACGCCCCGCTCGTCGCACCAGCGTGCGATCGCCACCAGCTCGTCGGCGGGCAACACGGTGCCCGTGGGGTTGCTGGGACTCGCGACGATCACACCGTGCAGCTCGCCGAGCCCGTCGAGCAGCTCCGTCGTCGGCTGGAAACGAGTGCTCACGTCGGTGTCGAACTCCACGACCTCACACCCGAGGGACGACAGGAGGTTGCGGTAGGCGGGATAGCCGGGCCGGGCCATCGCGATGCGGGCCCCGGCGTCGAACGCCGCGAGGAACGACAACAGGAACCCACCGGACGACCCTGTGGTGACGATCACGTCGTCCGGCGAGACGGCCAGCCCGTACCACCGCGCGTAGTGCCCCGCGATGGCCTCACGCAGCTCGGGAATGCCGAGCTGAGGCGTGTAGCCGAGGTCGTTGTCCCGCAGGGCCCGCTGTGCGGCTTCCAGCACCGGACGCGGCGCGCCCGACGTCGGTTGCCCGGCACACAACGCGATGACGTCGCCGTGTGTGCGCTGCCGCTCCTTCGCGGCCGACAGGACCTCCATGACGTGGAACGGCGCCACGTCACTTCGACTCGACGGCCCCGGCAAACGTCCCGAATTGACCATGCCGCCACCTTAGGCGGGGACTCCGAGTACTGTTCGCCCACCGCACGGCACCTGCGGCCGAGATCAGTAGCCCTGGTAGGCGCCGCCCTGCGCCATCGACTTCAGCCCCGGGTGCCCCTCGAATCCGCCGTAGCGGTCGAACGTGTAACGCACGCCCGCGATGATGTTGTCCACCGGGTTCCAGATGTCGTCGTGGCCCGGGAGCTTGTACGCGTCGAACGTCGGGTCGATGCACTGCATCAGCCCCTTCGACGGCGTGCCCTTCGCGGCGTTGGAGTCCCAGTCGTTCAACGCGTGCGGGTTGCCGCCCGACTCCTTCTCGATGATCGTCCAGATCTCGTCGATGTTGTCCTCGGTGACCGGGATGCCGTTCGCCTGGAGGATCCTGATGGCTTCCCGGATCCACTGCTCGACGTTGCCCGGCGGTGGGCCGCTGGTGGGCGGAGGCCCGCTCGGGCCGTACCCGGCGAGGCCGCCGCCTTCGGCACCCCCGCCACCGCCCGCGCCTCCGCCTCCCGCGCCGCCACCGGAGCCGCCGCCCCCGGTGATGCCGCCCGTGGCCGACTGCTGCGACTGCGCGGAGCCTGGCTCCGGCACACTGGAAAAACCGTCACCGACTTCGGTCTTCATGAGCTCCTGTGCCCGCTTGATGGCGTCGTTCGACTGCCGTAGCAGCTCGTCGATCTGCTTGGCCGCGTCCGTGGCCGTGCGGCTGTTCTCCTCGCCCGCCTTGCTGATGATCTCCTCGGCCGTCGGGGAAGGCGGCTGCTCGCGGTTGCCGTTCTCGTACTCCCGCATCGCGGCGTTCGCCGCGTCGGCCTGCCGTTGTGCCTGGTCGTTCCGGGTGTCGATCGCCTTCTTGGCGTCGTCGGCGATGCTTTCGATCTGCTGTTTGATGTTGGCCAGCGTCTCCTGCAACGCTGTCAGCTCCGCGGCGACCTCGTCGAGCTTGTCCCGGACCTTGTTGCCCGCCTCGGCGATCTTGTGCACGTAGTCGAAGAACGCGTCGGCCGCCGGGCCCGACCACACCCCGCCGTCACGCAGCGGGGCCGCCGCGTTGGTCAGGTCGGCCGTGTGGTCTCCCGCGTTGCGCGACGCCTCGTCGAACTGACGGGCCACCTCCTGGATCTCGCCCGGCTTGACCTTGTCGACCCGCGCTGCCTTGGTCTCGACCTCGGCCCACTCCGCCGGAATGCCCGCGCCCGTCATCACAGATCCCTCGCCGTCAGGTTGTCGGCGGCCACGGCGTCGGCCTCGGACATCGCGCCCACGGCGTCACGCAGCGCCGCGCTGGCGGCACTCACCCGGCTGGCAGCGGCGTCGAACTCCGACCGCATGCCGTCTGTGAACCGTCCGACCGTGCCCGCGACCGGGTCGGGGTTGTCCGGGTCCTCCACGTCACCGAAGGGGTTCTCCCCCTGGATTCCCTTGATCTTGTCCATCGACGCACGGAAGTCCTCGGCGATGCGGTCGACCCGCTGCGCCGTGATGGTCATCGATTCGGCGTCATACACCGGCACGTTTCTGTCCTCCCCTTGGCACACCCATCCGGCAGTCAGCGCCAAGCCTCGATACGACGCGAAAGGCCTTCCGCCGGTTCCAGGTTCGCTCAGACCTCGTCGAGCAACTCCCACACCCGCTCCGCGAGCAACGCGTTGTCCGCAGGTGTCACAGTGGCCCAGTCGCGCCGGTCGCCGCCAGGAGCCACCTGGAACAGGTACCGGCCCGCGTCGGTGTCGTGGAAAGCCACGACCCTGCCCGCCCTGCGCACACGACCGTCACGATCGAGCCGCTGCGCGCCGAACTGTCCGCGCGCCACCATGCCGAGCAACATGCCCGCGAGTTCCTGCGCCTGCCACAGCTCGACCCCGCGGTCCTCCAGCGCGGGCACGAGCGCCTTCGCGTCACCTCGGGCCTCGGCGTCGGCCTCCACCAGCACCTGGTGCGGCACGCTGACCGAGCAGCCCACCCCTGGAGGCAACTCACCCGCCACCGACACCGCGGCGGACGCCAGCGCCGAGTCGCGCGACGGGATCAGCCACACCTCGTCGTTGTCGACGACGCCGAGCACGGCCTGGCTACCGGAACTGCCGGCCAGCGCCGTGATCCGCCGGTCGGCCCAGATCCACACATCGACGCTCGTGCGAGGCCTGGCCAGCAAGTGCAGCAGGTCTCCCACCTCGAGCGCCACCTCTCGGCCGCGCGCGAGCCCCCTGGCCGCCAGAGCGCCCCACGCCTCGTCCACGAGACGCGCGCGCTCACTGTGAGTGGCTCCGGGGCTCGGGACATCGAGAGCGACGTGGCGGCGTGGCAGGTGGAGGTGTTCCCAGAGCAGGTCGAACTCCAGCGTCGAGAGAACGACGCTGTCACCTGCCACTGTGCTCACAATCGACCGTCCGAACCGTCATCACCGATCACGTCGGGGGCGACCATGCGCTGGTCGGTGAACAGGTCGTCGTCCTCGACCGCGAACCGTCGCACATGCTCCCCCTCCTCGCCCTCTCCGGGCACCGCCTTCTCCAGGAAGGTGTCCCGGCGAGTGGAGGCGCCCGGATTCAGTCGCTCAGAGCTGCGCTGGACTCTCGCCTCCTCCTCCGGCAGGTCACCGACCGACAGGGGACGGGGCGAAACCTGGGCACCGGGGGCACTGCGCCCCACCCCTCGGCCCGAGCGCTCGGCACTACTCAGGGCTCCGGCCACACCACCTGCTCCGAGCGCGGCGATACCGCCACCGATGTCGTTCACCGACAGTCCGTCGCGAGTGGACCGGGGAGTGTCGTCGGCACTCCCCCCGGACGCGGGGCTCGGCGTGGGCGCGACCGCTCCGCTGGTCAGGCCGCGCGCGAGCTGGGCATCGAGCGGGGCCGGAGCGGGCCTGCCCACGGCACCCCCTCCGCTGTGCGGTGCCGCACCGACCGCACCGGGTGAGCCCCCACCCACCGGCGTCGGGCGTGCCGACCGGCCCGCGCCACCGGTGTCCTGACCTCCGGACGCTCCGGGCACCGCCTGACCGGCCGCGCCCTGCCGGACACGCGGGGAGTCCGTTCCGCGCCCCGCGCCCACGACTCCTGCGGCACCGGCCGCTGCCGCAGGCGGGACGACGGTGCCCGCCGAGGGCGGAGCCGCACCACTCGGTGTGGTGCCACTGGGCGACGGAGCCGGGCTCGGCTGTGCCACGAACCTGCCGCCACTGCCCGTGGCCCTGCCGGACGACGGTGCCTCGGGGGAGGACGCCGCTACGGACGAGGGCGTGACGACACCCACGGGGGCGGAGGACGGAGACGGCGTGGACGAGGTAGCGGCAGACGGCCCCGAAGCCGTGGGGCCGGGGGACACGGGCACCGCCGAGGCGTTCGCCGCCGACGTGGCACCGCGCGGTCCGCCACCGGCGTCGATCGACTCGGGCACCCGTTCGGGCACCTTCGCGACGAGACGCTCGGGCGGACCCAGCTCCGGGACTCCCAGGAGGTTCTCCCCGCTCTGCCTCGCGTAGGTGTCGAGCGCCTGGATGGCCTGCTCGCGGGCTTCGAGGGATTGCTCCAGCCTGCGCACGTGGTCGCTTTCGAAACCGAGCAGGCTGAAGGCGAAATCCGCGATACCGGGCTCGGGGACGGGCGCCCGCAGTACCGCGGGATCGGGCAACGAGTGCACCGCTCGGTTGAACGCCTCGCCCTGCGCGAAGACCCGCTCGGCCGAGTCGTTCACCTTCTCGCCCGCCTCACGGGAGAAGTCCGCTTCGCTGTGCACGGCCGAAGCCGCCTCCCGGCCGGCGTCGCTCTCCCACTCGATTCCGAGTCCGGCCAGTTGGGTCCGCAGCGTGTCGTCGGTGTCCTCCAGGGCCCGAGCCACCGCCTTCAGCGCGGCGACCGCCTCGGACAGCCCCGAGACGCCCTGCCCGGAGCGCATCAGCTCGATCTCGTCGGCGAGCATGGCGTTGGTGTAGCCGGTGAACCGGTGATCGCGAATCCTTGCGGCCTGGGCCACGATGTCGACGTCGTTCATCTCGCGTCCTTGTCTGGCGGCGTCTGGCGGGCTCTGGGTGGCGGGCGTTTTCCGTTCTCGTGGCGTACTGCCGGACGGCGCGGTCCCACCGACAGCCGGTGGGCCGGCAGCGGCTAGCTGCCTCCGGCGTCCCGCACCGTGGCCGCGTTGTCCTCGTCGTCGGTGAGGTACCTGCGCCCTGCGGCGCGGAGCTGGTCGGCGAGGCTGTGAAGTCCGTAGACGTAGGCCAGGACCCGGTTGCGGTACGAGTGCTCGCCACTGCTGACGACGGTGTTCCAGGCCTCCGCCGCCTCCTGCGAGACGATGTCGCCGGCGGGTGGGGTGAAACTCAACGCGTCGACGTGCTCGATGATCTTGCGTTCAAGGGCCTTGGCCTGTTCCTCGATCACGTCGGCCACCGCGACGATCTTGTCGGGGGACACCGTGATGTCCTTGACGACGGGCACACCCGGCACCTCGGGGGCTGCTGGTACCGCGCCTGGAGCGACTGGAGCGCCCCCGTCACCCCTGTCACCGTCCGGCTCCAGGGACGCCCACGGCGTCTTCGCGGATTGTCCTGACACTGCGCACCCCCTGCTACGGCCTGTAGCCAGCCAACTCTGCGAGCAGGCTACCAATCCAGGACTGAACATGGACTGAGAATGCGATAGCGAAAGGAGCCGTTCGGCGCCAATTCGCGAAGGGAAACGCGCCGGTGAACGGCGGCGAAGACGCTAACGGGCCGAAACCGACAACTCGCCCCGCGCCGCCCTGGCCGCGATGTCGGAGCGGTGGTGCGAACCCGCGAGGTGAACCCTGCCCACCCGCTCGTACGCCTGCTCGCGCGCGGCGGCGAGATCCGGGCCGACACCGACCACGGAGAGCACCCTGCCCCCACTCGACACCACGGCACCGTCCTCCCGGCGCCGCGTTCCCGCGTGGAGCACCCCCTCGGCCTCACTGCCCGCGATGACGTCACCCGTGCGCGGCTTGCCCGGATACCCGTCAGCGGCCACGACCACGGTCACCGCCGCGCCGTCGGCCCACTCCAGCGGAGGCTGCTCGGCCAGCGTGCCCGTGGCCGTCGCGTGCAGCAGTCGGGCGAGCGGCGAGCGCAGCAACGCCAGCACCACCTGCGTCTCCGGGTCGCCGAACCGGCAGTTGAACTCGATCACCTGCGGGCCGGACGAGGTCAGCGCCAGCCCCGCGTACAGCAGGCCGGTGAACGGCGTGCCGCGACGCGCCAGCTCGTCCACCACCGGCTGCACGACCGTGGCCACCACCTCGTCGACGAGGTCCGCGGGCGCCCACGGCAGCGGCGCGTACGCACCCATACCGCCGGTGTTGGGACCCGCATCGCCGTCGCCGACGCGCTTGAAGTCCTGCGCGGGAAGCAGCGGGACGACCGTTCGTCCGTCCACGAGGCAGAACAACGAGGCCTCGGGGCCGTCGAGGAACGACTCCAACACCACCGGGTGCCCGCCGTCCAGCAGCATCAACGCGTGCTTGCGAGCGCGCTCCAGGTCGTCAGTGACGACCACGCCCTTGCCTGCGGCAAGGCCGTCATCCTTGACCACCCACGTCGGGCCGAACCGCGCGAGCGCCGCGTCGAGGTGCGCGGGGTTGTCGACCACCTCGCTGCGGGCCGTCGGCACACCGGCCGCGGCCATGACCTCCTTGGCGAACGACTTCGAGCCCTCGATGCGCGCGGCCTCCGCACCCGGGCCGAAACAGGGCACTCCGGCGGCGCGCACCGCGTCGGCCGCGCCGGCCACCAGCGGCACCTCCGGGCCGATGACCACGAGGTCGGCCTTCCACGACACCGCCAGCTCGGCGATCGCCGCGGGGTCCGCGAGATCCACCCCGAGCGTCTCCGACACGGAGGCCGTTCCGGCGTTGCCCGGCGCGCAGCCGAGCGCCGTCACCGCCGGATCGTGGGACGCGGCGAGTACGAGAGCGTGCTCACGGGCTCCGGAGCCGATAACCAGGACGCGCACGTGCAAAGCGTAAGCGGCGCCCATCGGCCACCGTTCACCGGTACGTCCCCTTGCGGTCCCCGGCCGGTGGCCCCATCGTCGCGAACGGTGCTCAGAGTCAGGCGTCACAGGACGACACGAGGAAGGGCAGACGATGCGGAAGAGACTGGCGCTGCTGGCCCTGTGCGGGCTCGCGGTGCTCGGCGCCGTCGCTCCTGCGGGCGCCGAGCCCGCACAGGAAGCACGGCAGGCACAGGGACGGCAGGGGAACGACGAGTTCGTCGTCGTCGGACACCGGGGCGCGTCCGGTTACCGGCCCGAACACACGCTGGCGGCCTACGAACTCGCCGCGAGGATGGGCGCCGACTACATCGAGCCCGACCTCGTCACCACCTCCGACGGCGTGCTCGTGGCCAGGCACGAACCCGAGATCGGTGGCACGACCGACGTCGCGCAGCGCCCCGAGTTCGCCGACCGCAGGACCACCAAAATCGTGGACGGACAGCCCGTCACCGGCTGGTTCGCCGAGGACTTCACCCTCGCCGAACTCAAAACCCTCCGCGCCGTGGAGCGCATCCCCGAGCTGCGCCCCAACAACACCGTGTACGACGGCCGCTTCGAGATCCCGACGTTCCAGGAGGTCGTGGATCTGTCGCGGCGGCTGTCACGTGAGCTGGGCCGCGCCATCGGCCTCTACGTCGAGACCAAGCACCCGACGTACTTCGCCGAACAGGGTCTCGCCCTGGAACCCGCGCTCGTCGAGGCGCTCACCCGCAACGGCCTGAACCACCCGCGTGCCAAGGTGTACGTGCAGTCGTTCGAGGTGTCGAACCTCAAGGAGCTGGACAGGCGACTGCGAGTGCCGTTGGTGCAGCTCGTGGGCGCGTCGGGAGCGCCGTACGACTTCGTGCACTCGGGTGATCGGCGCACCTACGACGACCTGCTGACACGGGAGGGACTGGCGGAGGTCGCGC
The DNA here is from genome assembly GCF_000244975.1 of Saccharomonospora cyanea NA-134. Lineage (NCBI taxonomy): Bacteria > Bacillati > Actinomycetota > Actinomycetes > Pseudonocardiales > Pseudonocardiaceae > Saccharomonospora > Saccharomonospora cyanea. The sequence goes on from NZ_CM001440.1 coordinate 5,236,263, forward strand.
GTTACGCCGACGGACTCGGCCCGGCCAAGGACCGCGTCATCCCGAGGAAGGCCGACGGCAGCCTGGGCGAGCCGACGACGCTCGTGGCCGACGCCCACCGCGTGGGTCTGGAAGTGCACCCGTGGACCTTCCGCGCGGAGAACGAGTTCCTGCCCACCGACCTGCGCTCGTCCGACGACCCGGCGGCGTGGGGTGACGTCTTCGCCGAGTACGAGGCCTTCCTCGCCACCGGCATCGACGGCGTGTTCGCCGACCACCCCGACATCGCGGTGGAGGCCACCCGCGGCGACCGGCGCTGAAACGGCGTCCGCGAACCGCGAACACCGTGCGGGAAGCGCGGACACGCGTGCGTAGCCTGCGGACACGCCTTCGGCGGTGGCGTGTCCGCAGGTCTCGCCTCAGTCAGGCGAATTGGTGACGCACGATCGTCTGCTCACGGCCGGGACCGACCCCGATGGCCGAGATCCGGGCGCCCATCAGCTCCTCGAGCCGCTCGACGTACGCCCGCGCGTTGGCGGGCAACTCGTCGAAGGCACGGCAGCCGCTGATGTCCTCCTGCCAGCCGGGCAGCTCCTCGTAGACCGGCACGGCGTGGTGAACACCGGTCTGGGTCATCGGCATGTCCTCGGTGCGCTCGCCGTCCACCTCGTAGGCCACGCACACCGGCACCCGCTCCAGCCCCGAGAGCACGTCAAGCTTGGTGAGGAAGTAGTCGGTGATGCCGTTGACCCGCACGGCGTAACGGCCGATGACCGCGTCGAACCAGCCGGTGCGCCGCGACCGCCCCGTGGTGACACCGAACTCGCCACCGGCCTTGCGGAGGTTCTCCCCCGCCTCGTCGTGCAGTTCGGTCGGGAACGGACCCGACCCGACCCGGGTCGTGTACGCCTTGAGGATGCCCAGCACCGTGGTGATGCGGCCCGGCCCGATGCCGGAACCGGCGCTCGCGCCGCCCGACGTCGGGTTGGACGAGGTGACGAAGGGATACGTGCCGTGGTCGACGTCCAGCAGCGTGCCCTGGGAGCCCTCCAGCAACACGGTCTCGCCGCGCTCCAGCGCCTTGTTGAGCTCCAGTCGCGTGTCGGCGATACGGTGGGCGAACTTCTCGCCCTGGGCGAGCACGGTGTCGGCGACCTCGTTCGCGTCGAGTGCCTTGCGGTTGTAGACCTTGACCAGCACCTGGTTCTTGTACTCCAGCGCGGCCTCGACCTTCTGCCGCAGAATGCTCTCGTCGAGCAGGTCCTGCACACGCACGCCGACCCTGGCGATCTTGTCCTGGTAGCAGGGCCCGATCCCACGTCCGGTGGTCCCGATCTTCTTCTTGCCGAGGTAGCGCTCGGTGACTTTGTCGATGGCCACGTGGTACGGCATGATCAGGTGCGCGTCGGCGGAGATCAGCAGCTTCGACGTGTCGACACCCCGCGCCTCGATGCCGGCCAGCTCGTCCAGCAGTACACCGGGGTCCACCACCACGCCGTTACCGATCACGTTCGTGACACCGGGCGTGAGGATGCCGGACGGGATGAGGTGCAGCGCGAAGTCCTGGCCGTCAGGGAGGACGACCGTGTGACCGGCGTTGTTGCCGCCCTGGTAACGAACGACCCACTGGACGCGGTCGCCGAGCAGGTCGGTGGCCTTGCCCTTGCCTTCGTCGCCCCACTGGGCACCGACGAGCACGATGGCCGGCATGTAACACTCCTGGTATTCGAGGTCTGACCGTCGGGCGGGACGGATGACACGCATCAAGATGCCGGTGCATGAGCCTAACCGAGGAGCAGGGCGTGAGTGGACTGGTGTTGGCTTGCGGGAACGCGGCGGATTCGCTAACGGACGTGGACACGGCGCGAAACGGCGTCAGGATCGAGGTGCTGCCCGCGCGGCCCGGCAAGAAGGACGTGGACCCGCTGCTCGGCCAGGCCGTCGTCGTGGCGGGCACGGACGCCGACCTGGCCGCCGTCGTGCTGCGGCTGCTGCGCAAGGATCTCCTGCCCTCCACCACCGTGGGTTTCGTGCCAACCGACCGGAAATCCGCGGTGGCGTCGTTGTGGGGGCTGCCGACCGACCCGGCGAAGGCACTCGACCTCGCGCTGACCGGCGTGGACCGTCCGGTGCCGCTGGTGCGCGACGACGTGGGTGGCGTGCTGGTGGGACGCGGCGTGATCGCCCCCGTGCGGGGCATCGGCTACTGCGACGACACCGTGGCGCTGCGCGGTGACGCACGGTCACTCGAGGTGCACGCGGGGCCGGCGGGCCTGGTGGTCACCGTGACCCGGGGGCGGCTGCGGCGCCGCAGGACGACCTACGAGAGCCGCGCGTTCCAGCTCGCCTGCGACCCGGTGGTCCCGATCTCGGACGGGGTGGCCCACCCACGCTCGATGGAGCGCTGGACCTGGTACCGGCACACGCAGGAGCTGCGGCTCGTCCGTCCGTGATTTTTTGTCGTGCGGTGAGCAAACCGGTGCCGCGGCTTCGTAGCAGGTGGCGGAATACCTCGGCACCACATTGACAACGCCTGTTGTCCCAACAGAATCCGACCGGGGACAGTGTTGTCGAAAAATTCACAGGGAGCGCCCATGCGTCCACCCGGTCGGAGCCGCCGCCTCCTTGCCGCACTCGCCGCAGCGACCACCGCGGTGACGGGACTCACCGTGGCGACACCAGGCCACACCGCACACGCCGAACCTGCCGCCGCCGACGACTTCTACACCCCGCCGACGCCGCTTCCGGGCGAGAGGGGTGACGTGCTCAAGTACGAGGACGGCGAGTTCTACCTCGATCCGCTCAGGCTCATCGAGCCGGACGCCGACGTGTACCGGCTGATGTACCGCAGCAGCGACACTCACGGCGAGCCGAACGCCGTGACCGGCACTCTGCTGGTGCCCGAACGCGAGTGGCGGGGCGAGGGTCCACGCCCCCTCGTGAGCTACGCGCCGGGGACTCAGGGCGTCGGCGACGACTGCGCGCCGTCGAAGAAACTGGCACTGGGCCTGGAGTACGAGGGCCCCTTCGTCACGGGCCTGCTCGCGCTCGGCTACGCCGTGGTGGTGACCGACTACGAGGGCCTCGGCACCCCCGGCATGCACACCTACGTCAACCGCGCCTCCGAGGCCCACGCCGTGCTGGACGCGGCGAAGGCGGCCCAGCGGGTGCCGGGGTCCGGCCTGTCCGCCGACAGTCCGGTGGTGCTCGCGGGCTACTCGCAGGGCGGCGGCGCGTCCGCCGCGGCGGCCGAGCTCGTCGACGACTACGCCCCCGAACTCGACATCAAGGGCGCCTACGCCGGCGCTCCCCCGGCGAACCTCGCGGAGGTCGCGCCCGTGCTCGACGGCCACTACGCGGCCGGGTTCCTCGGGTTCTCGTTGCTGAGCCTCGACGCCGCCTACCCCGAGGTGAACCTCGACGACGTCGTGAACGACGAGGGCAAGCGGCTGATGGGTGAGATCGCCGAGGCCTGCACCGAGGACGCCATCCTGAAGTACGCGTTCCTGCGGACCTCGGAGCTGACCAAGGACGGCCGGGCGCTGGAGGAGTACCTCGACGAGGAGCCGTACGCCTCGGCGGTGGGGGAGCAGCGCATCGGTGAGCGCGCCCCCGACGTTCCCGTGTTCGTGCTCCACAGCAGGTTGGACGACATCGTGCCCTACGGCCAGGGCAGGCAGATGGCGGTGGACTGGTGCGAGCGGGGCGGGACCGTGCAGTTCACCACGTCGTACGTGCCGTCGCACATCGGCGGCATGCTGCGCGCCTACCCGCAGGCGGTGGCGTGGCTCTCCGGGATGATCGAGGGCAAGACGCCGAGGAACACCTGCGACCGCCTGCTCGACTCGTGAGTCCCTGATCGAGTGGGGGCCTTTCGCCGGGAAGGCCCCCGCTGGTCCTCCCGTGTGACGTCGACCGAACGTGTTGAACTGTTCACCCGAATCGGACACAGTCGAGGCGTGACCTCTTTCCGCACCCTCCGTATCGTCTCGATCACACTAGGTGTCTCCCTGTTGGGGGCGTGCTCCGCCGTCCAGTTCGGCGCCGAGGCGGACGGTGAGGCCGGCTCCGGTGCGAGACAATCCCCGATCAGCCGTCCCGCCTCCGCCGAGGAGGACACGGCACGCGAACAGCTCACCGAGCTCGTCGTGGCCCCGGACGGCGACATGGACGGCTACGACCGTGACCGGTTCCCGCACTGGAGTGAGCAGGGCGAGAGCTGCAACACCCGCGAAGTGGTGCTCAAGCGCGACGGCACCGACGTGAAGGTGGACGAGGAGTGCCGCCCGACCTCGGGTTCGTGGACGAGCCCGTACGACGGGGACACCTGGACCGATCCGGCCGACGTCGACATCGACCACGTGGTACCGCTGGCCGAGGCGTGGCGCTCCGGAGCGGACGCCTGGACCGACGAGAAACGCGAGCAGTTCGCCAACGACCTCGACGGCGTGAACCTTCTCGCCGTCACCGACAACGTCAACCAGGCCAAGGGGGACAAGGCCCCCGAGGACTGGAAGCCGCCGCTGGAGAGCTACTGGTGCACCTACGCGATCCACTGGATCGACGTGAAGCACACCTGGAAGCTGACGGTGGAACAGGACGAGAAGGCCACGCTGGAGGACATGCTCGACCGCTGCTGAGCCGCGGACACGCGTGCACAACCTGCGGACACACCGTGTTTCGGTTGTGCGGCTACTCCGCCAGGCCGGTCGCCTTCGCAGCCTCGGGGTCGGAGTCGGCGATGAACTTCGAGCACCTCTCGTATTCGTCGGTCTCGCCGATGCGCTGCGCGGCGCGCGCGAGAGCCGCGAGGGAACGCAGGAAGCCCTGGTTGGGACGGTGCGACCACGGCACCGGGCCGAAGCCCTTCCACCCCGCCCTGCGTAACTGGTCGAGCCCCCGGTGGTAGCCGGTGCGGGCGTAGGCGTAGGCGGCCACGACGTCGCCGTCGGCCAGGGCCCGCTCCGCCAGAGCGGCCCACGCCTCGCTGAAGTCCGGGTGCTCAGCCGCGACGTCGGCCGGGTCGGTGTCGGAGTCGAGTGCGGCCTGCGCCTCGGGGCGCTCCGGAAGGCGGGTGGGCTCGGGTTCGAGGAGGTTGCCGTGCGTCATGACGTCATTGTGCGCCATGACGCACGGCCCGCCTCACGAGTGGCGTGACCTTCAGAGCTTGCGGCCCGCCGACTTGAGGTGCTCGGCGGCCTGCACGACGCGCGCGGCCATCGACTCCTCGGCCTTCTTCAGGTAGCTGCGCGGGTCGTAGGTCTTCTTGTTGCCGACCTCGCCGTCCACCTTGAGCACGCCGTCGTAGTTCGTGAACATGTGCGCGGCCACCGGGCGGGTGAACGCGTACTGGGTGTCGGTGTCGACGTTCATCTTCACCACGCCGTACGACACGGCTTCGTGGATCTCCTCCAGCAGGGAGCCGGAACCACCGTGGAAGACGAGCTCGAACGGCTTGGACCCCTCGGGCAGGCCGAGCTTCTCGGCCGCCACGGCCTGGCCCCGCTTGAGCACGTCGGGACGCAGCTTCACCGCGCCGGGCTTGTAGGCACCGTGGACGTTGCCGAAGGTGGCGGCGAGCAGGTAACGGCCCTTCTCACCGGCGCCGAGCGCGTCGACGGTCTTCAGGAAGTCGCCCTCGGCGGTGTAGAGCTTCTCGTTGATCTCGTTGGAGACCCCGTCCTCCTCACCGCCGACGACACCGATCTCCACCTCAAGGATGATCTTCGCCTCGGCCGCGCGTTCGAGCAGCTCGGCGGCGATCTTGAGGTTCTCGTCGAGGTCGATGGCCGAGCCGTCCCACATGTGCGACTGGAACAGCGGGTTCTCACCCCGCTTGACGCGTTCCTTCGAAACCTCGATCAGCGGGTTGACGAACCCGTCGAGCTTCTCCTTGGGGCAGTGGTCGGTGTGCAGGGCGACGTTCACCGGGTACTTCTCGGCGACGACGTGCGCGAACTCGGCCAGCGCCCGCGCCCCGGTCACCATGTCCTTCACCTTCTGGCCCGAAGCGAACTCGGCGCCACCGGTCGAGAACTGGATGATCCCGTCGCTCTCCGCCTCGGCGAAGCCACGCAGCGCGGCGTTGAGCGTCTCGGACGAGGTCACGTTGATCGCCGGGTACGCGAACTCGTTCGCCTTGGCCCGGTCCAGCATCTCGGCGTAGACCTCGGGTGTGGCGATGGGCATCGTTGTCCTCCTCGGAAGCGGGCGCTTGCCGGACGGCCGTCCCGCCCTTGAGCGGGCGGAACGCCTCCCTTGCCCGCATCCTACGAGCCGCGACGCCGTCGCGCGGTGAGCCGGATTACCCCTTCGCGCCCTGATCGATCAACCCGAGGGCCTCGGCGATCCCGCGGTAGGCGGGAAGTGGATCCGCCTCGTGCGGCAGCACCTGGACACAGACGTGGTCGGCGCCCGCGTCGAGGTGGGCTCTCACCCCTCGGGCGACGGTGGCGGCGTCACCGTGCACGGCGAGCGCGTCGACGAGCGCGTCGCTGCCGCCGTCGGCGAGGTCGGCGTCGGTCCACCCGATCCTGCGGAGGTTGCTGACGTAGTTCGTGAGCTGGAGGTAGTGGGAGACCATCGCCCGGCCGCTCTCGCGAGCCCGCTGCGGGTCGGGGTCGACCACCACCTTCTGCTCCGGCGCGAGCAGCACGCCGCCGCCGAGGATCTCCCGGGCGCGGCGGGTGTGCTCCGGCGTGGTCAGGTACGGGTGCGCGCCCGCCGTGCGTTCGGCGGCCAGCCGCAGCACCTTGGGCCCGAGTGCGGCGAGCACGAGCGCCTGCCGGGGCACGCCTTCGGCGTCGAGGACGTCGAGGTAGGAGACGATCTTGTCGTAGGGCTTCTGGTACTCCTGTGTCGCCTCGCGGTGGCCGACGCCGACGCCCAGCAGGAACCGGCCGGGGTGCCTGGCCTCGATGCGGTGGTAGGAGCGGGCGAGCTCAACCGGGTCGGCCTGCCACATGTTGACGATGCCGGTGGCCACGGCGATGCGCTCGGTGGCGTCGAGCAGCGTCTCGACGGCGGCCAGGTCGGCCGGTGGCGAACCACCGAGCCAGAGTGCGCCGTAGCCCAGCCGCTCCGCATCGACCGCGAACTCGGCGTCGAGATGCGGTTGGACGTGCCAGATGCCGATCGAACCCAGGTTCACTGTCATGCCACTGGCAACGGCGCATCCGATGTGATCATTCCGCTACTCCACCCTACCGTGGAGTAGCCTACTTCGAGTAAGTTGCGAGGCGTCCGTGCAGACCGGCAACTCCTGGAGGCACCCGATGACGTCGCTGCCCACCTGGTGGACCACGAGGAACGTGCGCAACAAGGTCGTGCTCGTCACCGGAGCCGCCAGAGGCATCGGCGCGGGACTCGCGGAGCGGCTCGCCGCCGACGGCGCGAAGGTGGCGCTCGTGGGACTGGAAGCCGACGAGCAGCAGCGGGTGGCCGATCGCATCGGCCGGGCCGCGCGCTCCTGGCAGGCCGACGTCACCGACTGGAAGGCGCTGCAGAGCGCGGTGGACGGGGTCGTCGAGCACTTCGGCGGCATCGACGTCGTCATCGCCAACGCCGGCATCGCCACCACGGGCTTCGTGCGCTCCGTCGACCCCGAGGCGTTCGAACGGGTCATCGAGGTCGACCTGCTCGGCGTGTGGCGCACCTTCCGCGTCGCGTTGCCGCACGTCGTCGACCGCAAGGGGTACCTGCTCGCGATCTCGTCGCTGGCCGCCATCACCCACGCCCCCGGCATGGCCAACTACGCGGCGGCGAAGGCCGGTGTCGAGGCGTTCTGCAACAGCCTGCGGGCGGAGGTGGCGCACCTCGGCGTCAAGGTCGGCGTCGCACACCCGACGTGGATCAGGACCGACCTCGTGGACAGCGCCGACGCGCACCCCGTGTTCGGCAAGTTGCGCAACTCGATGCCCGGCCCCATCGGCAGGACCTACCCGCTCGACTTCGCGCTCGACCGCCTCCAGGCGGGTGTCAGGAGGAGGGCCCGGACGATCCACGTTCCCCGCTGGGTCGGAGCGCTGAAACTGTTCCGGACGTTCCTGCCGCCCGTCGTCGAGCTCGGCTCGCGGTTCCGGGTTCCCAAGGCGGACGAGGCGGCACTGGCCGACATCGCCCGCCGTGGCGCGCGGGAGGCGGCGATCACCGGCCACGGCGGCCGGGCCGCGGCCGAAGCGGCCCGGAGGTAAGGCCGCGATGCCCTCCCGGCGCGAGGCCATCCGCATGAGCGGCGACGAACTCGTAAGCTACGTCGCCGCACGCGCCGTCGACACCACGGTCACCGTCGCGACGCTGGGCCCGGACGGCAGGCCCCACCTCGTGCCGCTGTGGTACGTCGTGCGCGATACCGACCCCGTCGCCACTCCGCCGCTGCGGTTGGCGTCCTGGACCTACGCGCGGTCACAGAAGGTCGTGAACCTCCGCCGTGACCCGCGAGCCACCCTGCTGGTGGAGTCGGGACAGTCGTACGACGAGCTCCGCGGCGTGTCCATGGAGTGCGACGTCGAACTCGTCACCGACCTCGCCGAGGTGACGAGCATCGGCGTCGACCTCGCGTCGGCGCGCGCTCCCGGTGCGGAGGCGAGCGCCGTGCGGGACCTCGTCGCCGCCCAGGCCCCCAAGCGGGTGGGCCTCGTGTGCACGCCGACGAAGATCGTCAGCTGGGACCACACCAAGCTCGGCGGCTACTGATCCCGGCTACCGATCCTTCAGCCAGGCCCCGAGGACGGGGATGAACTCCCGGACCGTGCGCTCGGCGATGGCGCCCTCCAGGTGGTACGGGTCGGCGTCGATGATCCGCTGGAGCTCCTCCCGGTCGCGCGCCTGGTAGATCACCATGCCGCCCGTGTCGCCGTCCACGGGCCCGGCGACGGCCACCGTGCCGTCGGCCACCAGCGACGACAGGTACTCCCGGTGCCGGGGCCGCACGGCGGCGAACCTCTCCGGCACGTACGTCTGCTCCACCACGAACCAAGCCATGCCGCACACGCTACGGCCTGCTCCCGGGGGCCGGGAGCAGGCGTCGCCGTTCGGACGTTCCTTTCGTCTTCGCCCGTACGTTGGGTGGACGGGCCAGCAGCCGATACGCTCTTGCGCAGGGAGTAGTCGTCGAGGATGGGCAGGTTTCGGATGCACGGCAGCGCCGAACCGACGCGACGCCATGGCGGCGCGCGCGGAGTGGAGCGCAGTGTCGAGCGCAACGTCGAGCAGACCCTTTCTCACCTGCGCACGTTGGACGCGCCCGTGCAACGGGTGCAGCGCCCGGGGCCGCTCACCCTCGAAGACCTCTACCGGCAGCACCGGATGCGGCTCGTGCGCCTGGCGATCCTCCTCGTGGACGAACCGGCCACGGCCGAGGACGTGGTGCAGGAGGCGTTCACGGGGCTGCACCGCAACTGGGGGAAGCTGCGGGACGCCGCCGCGGCGGTGTCGTACCTGCGGACCGCCGTCGTCAACGGCTCGCGCAGTGTGCTGCGCAGGCGTAAGACAGCCCGCGACTACGTGCCACCACACGCGGTGAACGCGCGGTCGGCCGAGAGTCTCGCCATGCTGTCCACCGAGCACCAAGCGGTCGTGGCCGCGTTGTCGAAGTTGCCCCCACGACAGCGCGAGGTCCTGGTGCTGCGCTACTACGGCGGCCTGTCCGAGGCGGAGATCTCGGAAGCCGCGGGTATCTCGAGGGGAACCGTGAAGTCCACGGCGAGTCGTGCCCTCGAGGCACTCCAACGCGCGATGAACGACGGCCACCGTCCGAGAGGCCACTGACCCGCGAGCGCGGGCGGTATCACTCCGGAGGCGATGGCCCGCCTTGGTCTGGACCAATAAGATGTGATCGTGAACGGCACCCACAACCTCGTCCTCACCGGCGGCCGCATCCACTGCCCCGACGGAACGCTCGAATCCGGTTGGCTCGCCGTCTCGGGCGAGCGGATCAGCGCGGTGGGCACCGGAACCCCTCCGGAGGGCAGGCACCTCGACCTCTCCGGCGCACACGTGGTGCCCGGGTTCGTCGACATCCACTGCCACGGCGGAGGCGGTGGCTCGTTCACCAGTGCCGACGCCGACCAAGCCGCCACGGCGATCGCGACCCACCGCAGGCACGGCACCACCAGTCTCATGGCGAGTCTCGTGTCGGCACCGGTGAACGAACTCACCGACCAACTCGCCGCACTCGCCGAACTGGTCACCGACGGAGAGCTCGTCGGGGTCCACCTGGAGGGTCCGTTCATCGCCGAGGCGCGGTGCGGCGCACACGACCCCACCGTGCTGAGGGAGCCCGACACCGAAGCCGTCGGCGCGCTGCTGGAAGCCGGCAGGGGGAACATCCGCATGGTCACCCTCGCACCGGAGCTCACGGGCGGTGTCAAGGCCGTGCGGCAGCTCACCGAGTCGGGTGTGATCGCGGCGATCGGACACACCGACGCGGTGGCCGAGCAGGTGAGGGCCGCCGTGGACGCCGGCGCGACCGTGGCCACGCACCTGTTCAACGGCATGCGTCCCCTGCACCACAGGGAACCCGGTCCGGTCGGGGCGCTGCTCGACGACGAACGGGTCACCATCGAGTTGATCTGCGACCTCGTGCACGTCCACCCCGGTGTGCTGCGGCTCGCGGCCCGGCACGCGGGCCCGTCGAGGACCGTGCTGGTCACCGACGCGATGTCGGCCACCGACGTCGCCGACGGGACGTACCGGCTCGGCAGCCTCGACGTGGAGGTCGCCGACGGCGTGGCCACGCTGCCCGGCAGCGGTTCGCTCGCGGGGAGCACGCTCACCATGGACGCCGCGTTCCGCAACCTCGTCCACGGCGCCGGGCTCGGCATCGCCGACGCCGTCGCCGCCACGGCCACCCGGCCCGCGCGGCTGCTGGGCATCGACGCGGAGACGGGGGCGCTGCGGCCCGGCCTGCTGGCCGACCTGGTGGTGCTCGACGACGACCTGCGGGTCGCGGGAGTGCTCCGGCACGGCGAGTGGGTCGGCAACCCACCCACGCGGTCCTGAGTGGTCCTGGTTCGCCGTGGGTGCCCGGTCGGCACCGCGTCACGGGACTACGCTGAGCGGCGATGAGCGACGACCCGGAGCGCCTGCTTGCGGAGGCGTTGCGCGCGCAGGCACAGTACGCACCACCGGCGACACCCGTGACGCCGACCGCCCAGCCCGCACAGCCGACGCCGTCCGCACGGCCCGCCACGCCCGCCGGGCGCCCGGCTTCCGTGGCCGACTTCTCCGGTGGCTACGGACTGCTCTCCGGCGCGGCGGAGGACGAGCCGCTGGACGCCCACCCCACGGCGCCCGCCACGGAAGCCCGCCCCACGGCAGGCTCTCGGGGCAGTCACCGGCTCGAACCCGAGCGGCTGCCCGCCCTCTGGGTGCTCATCCTCGCCGCCTCGATCGGACTGGCCGTCGGCTCGGTGGTCGGCCTGGTCACCCTGTTGTGAGCGTCAGAGCGAGAACATCGACCCGGGGTTGAAGAGGTTGCCCGGGTCGAGTGCCCGCTTGATACGGCGGTGGACGTCGAGGCCGACGGCGCCGATCTCCCGCGCCAGCCACTCCTGCTTGAACCTGCCGACCCCGTGTTCCCCGGTCACCGTGCCGCCGAGCGAGAGCCCGAGGTCGAGGATCGCGTCGAACGCGCGTTTGGCCCGGTCGAACTCACCCTCGGCGGTGGGGTCGTAGACGACCGTGGGGTGCATGTTGCCGTCGCCCGCGTGACCCACCACCGCCACGGTGAGGCCCACGTCGTCGGCGATGCGTTCACACCCGGTGACGAGCTCGGCGATGCGCGTCCTCGGCACGCACACGTCGTCGGTCATGCACGACCCCATGCTCTCCAGCGCCGTGAGCGCCACCCTGCGGGCACGCATGAGCAGGTCGCCCTCGCCCGGGTCGGTGGTGTGGTAGGTCATCTCGGCGCCCGCGTCGCGACAGCTGCTCTCGACGGCGGCCAGTTCGGCGGCGGCCTGCGCGCCACCCGTGTCGGACTGGCACAGCAGCAGGGCGCCCCCCTGCGAGCCGGTGCCGAGGTCGGTGCGCAGGTAGGTCTGCACGGCGTCGATCGTCGCCGCGTCCATGATCTCCAGCAGCGACGGCACCACGCCCTCGCGCACGATCCGGCTGACGGCCGCGCCCGCGGCGGACGCCGAGGGGAACGCGGCCACCAGCGTGGCGGGTGCCTGCGGCAACGGACGCAACGAGAGCGTGGCCTCGGTGATCACCCCGAGCGTGCCCTCGCTGCCGACGAACAGCCGGGTGAGGTCGTAGCCCGCGACGCCCTTCACCGTTCGCCTGCCCGTACGCAGTACCGAACCGTCGGCGAGGACGACCTCCAACCCCAGCACGAAGTCGGCCGTGACGCCGTACTTCACGCAGCACAGGCCGCCCGCGTTGGTGGCGAGGTTGCCGCCGACCGTGCACCACTCGTAGCTCGACGGGTCGGGCGGGTAGAACAGGCCGTGCTTCGCCACGGCGTCGCGCAGTGCCTGGTTCACCACTCCCGGCTGCACGACGGCGAGCCGGTTGTCCGGGTCGATCTCGACGATCCGGTCGAGCTTGGTGGTGACGAGCACGACGCAGCCGTCGACGGCGTTGGCGGCACCGGACAGCCCACTGCCCGCGCCCCGCGGTACCACCGGCACACCGGCCTCGGCGCACGCGCGCACGGCGGCGCGGACGCCCTCGGCGTCCTCGGGCGACACCACGGCCAGGGGCGTACCCGCGGGGGCGAGCGGCATCTGGTCGCGGGAGTAGGTCGCCATGACGTCGGAGTCCGTCACCACGGCTTCGCCACCGAGTTCGGCACGCAGGCGGTCGAGAAGGGCGTTGCTCATGCACTAACGCTAACGCCTGACGCGTGAATCTCTGACGTGCCTCCGGAAGAACTCCCGCTCCCGCCGTGTTCCTCCCCACAGGATTCTCGGTTGCCGGATGACCGCCGCCACCGGGATCGTTGAACCAGATTGCTTGTATCGGTCAACCTTTTCGGACGAGACGACTCCCATGGTCACCCAACCACGACACCCCCAGCCCCACCACGCCGACGGCAGCACCGACCAACTGGCGACGCAGCTGATCCGGCTCGTGAGGCTGGGCGCCCGCGTCAAGACCCGGATCACGAAGGCGGGGCCGGAGGGATTGGAGAGCGCGGCCTACGCGATCCTGTTCCACCTCGTCGACAAGGGCCCGCAGCGGGCGAGTCGCCTCGCCGACCTCCTGCACTCGGACATCTCCACCATCAGCAGGCAGAGCAGCGCGCTCGTCGACCACGGCCTCGTCGAGCGCCTGGCCGACCCCGCCGACGGACGAGCCTCACTGCTGGCGGCCACCCCGGAGGGCCTGCGCGTCTTCGAGACCAACCGTAGGAAGCGCAACGAGTGGCTGGAACGAGTTCTCGAGGAGTGGACCGACTCCGACCGCCGCACCCTCAACGCCCTGCTGCTCCGACTCAACGACCGCATCGAGACGTGTGATCCGCTGGCGGACCCGGCGCGACGCACCGACAAGGGGGAATGCACATGACCGCAACGGAACGTGACTTACCGGCCAGACCCGGGAGTCACCCGCACGAGGACGAGACACCCGCGCTCAGCCACCGCCAGATCGTCGTCATCCTGATCGGGCTGATGACCGGCATGTTCCTCGCGGCGCTGGACCAGACGATCGTGGGCACGGCCATCCGCACGATCGCCGACGACCTGCACGGGCTGAGCATGCAGGCGTGGATCACGACGGCCTACCTGATCACGGCCACCATCGCCACGCCCATCTACGGCAAGCTTTCCGACATCTACGGGCGCAAGCCGTTCTACCTCGCGGCGATCACGATCTTCGTCGCCGGCTCGCTGGCGGCGGCCTTCGCGCAGGACATGTACACACTCGCCGCGTTCCGCGCCGTCCAGGGACTGGGCGCGGGCGGGCTCATGTCACTGGCGCTGACCATCCTCGGTGATCTCGTCCCACCGCGAGAACGCGCCCGCTACCAGGGGTTCTTCCTCGCCGTGTTCGGCACGTCGACGGTCCTCGGGCCGGTGCTGGGCGGTTTCTTCGCCGGGCTCGACCCGGTTTTCGGTTTCGAGGGCTGGCGCTGGGTGTTCCTCGTGAACGTCCCGCTGGGCGCGTTGGCGCTCTTCGTGGTGGCCAAGGTGCTGAACGTCCCGCACACACGCCACGACCACCGCATCGACTGGTGGGGCGGGCTCGCTCTCGTGGTGTGCCTGGTGCCGCTGCTGCTGGTGGCCGAGCAGGGCCGTGAGTGGGGCTGGGGCTCCCAGGCCGCGCTCGCCTGCTACGTCGTCGGCGCGGTGGGGCTCGTGCTGTTCCTCGCCGTCGAACGGCGGATGGGCGACGAGGCCCTGATCCCGCTGCGGCTGTTCCGCAACCGGACGTTCAGCGTCGCGATCGCGGGTGGCGTCATCGTGGGCATCGCCATGTTCGGCTCCATCACGCTGATCCCGCAGTACCTGCAGATCGTTCAGGGCTACTCGCCCACCGCGTCGGGCATGCTGATGCTGCCGTTGATGGTGGGCACCATGTCGGCGTCGGTGCTGTCCGGTCAGCTGACCTCCCGCACCGGCCGCTACAAGATCTTCCCGCTGGTCGGGACCGCGCTCATGACCATCGGAATGGTGCTGTTCGCGCAGATCGAGTGGGACACGCCGGTGTGGAAGGCGATGGTGGTCATGGCCATCATCGGGTTCGGTCTGGGCAACTGCATGCAAACGCTCATCATCGCCGTGCAGAACGCGGGACCGCGTCGTGACATGGGCGTCTCCACCGCGTCGGCGACGTTCTTCCGCCAGATCGGCGGCACACTCGGGGTCGCGGTCTTCCTCTCCATCGTGTTCAGCACGCTGACGGACAACATCGCCCGCGCGTTCGCCGACTCGGGCCTGCCCGCCGGTGCCATGAATTCGGTGGGCGGGAACGTCATGGAGGACTCGTCGTTCCTGCAACGGCTCCCGGTCGAGCAGGCCGAGCCGTTCTTCGTCGGGTTCACCGAGTCGATCAGCTCGGTGTTCTACCTCGGTGCCGGAGTGGCGGCGCTGGCCTTCGTCGTGCTGCTGTTCCTCAAGGAGATCCCTCTCGCCGGAGGTGGTCCCACCAAGAGCGGGAGCGACAGGACCGACAGGACCCCGGAGGCGGACAGCGCCACGGCCGCGATGGGCTGAACCACGTGCCGCGTCGGTACACCGCAGCGTAACGACGCGGCACGTCCATCGTGTCGATCTCGCTGCACTTCACCACCGCGTTCGTCCGGCACGTACGCTGCCGACGTGGATGCAGTGAACGCCGAAGCCACGGCGGTCGGACTCGACTGGTTGACGACAGCAGGCCCGCTCCTGGTGTGGGTCATCGTCCTCAGCTTCGTGTTCATCGAGTGTGCGCTGATCGTCGGGCTTTTCCTACCGGGTGACTCCCTGCTGTTCGCGGCGGGCGTGGTACTCGCCCAGCACGAGGCCGAGGTCCAGGCATGGGCGCTCTCGGGCGTCGCCCTCGTCACCGCCGTCGTCGGCAACCAGGTCGGCTACTACGTCGGCAAGCAGACCGGCACCCGGTTCATCGCCCGCCGCGGCGGCAGGGTGCTCAACCAGGAGAACCTCGACCGCGCCAAGGCATTCCTCGATCGCAGGGGATTCCTGGCCATCGTGGCGGCACGGTGGATCCCCTGGGTCCGCACCCTGGCGCCGCTCATCGCCGGGGCGGCGGGCATGAACTCCCGCCGGTTCATGCTCGCCACCACCGCGGGCGCGATCCTGTGGGTGCCCACGCTCGTGCTCGTCGGTTTCTACGCCGCGGGTCTGTTGACGTCGATCCCGTGGCTCAACACGGTGCTGGTGTGGGGCAGCGTGGCGTTCTTCGTGTTCGGCACCGCCTACGGCGCGTGGCGCTACCGCCAGGAGATGCGCAAGCCGGTGGAGGACCGGACGGAGACGGCCAGCGCCTGACCCGCCCGGCACCGGCCTTCACACGGCGAAGTACGGCAGCTCCATGTCCTTGATCACGAGGTCGGCCCGCCGCGCCGTCGGCGCGATGAGGTCGGCGTTGCGCTGGTCGGAACCACGGGCACGCTGCTGGGCCTCCACGAGGGACCGGCCGAACTTGCGGTGCCGCGTCACGAGCCTCGCGATCCGGTCGTCCTCGTCCGGTTCGAGGAACCACACCTCGTCGAGCAGCGAGCGCAACTCACTCCACGGCTCGGTGTCGAGCAGCAGGTAGTTCCCCTCGGTGATCACGAGACGGACGTTCGTCGACACCGGCACGGCACCGGCGATGGGCTCCTCGATCTCCCTGCGGAACTCCGGCGCGTACACCTGCTCCTCGCCGACCGCGAGACGCCGGACGAGGTGCACGTAGCCGTGTGCGTCGAACGTGTCGGGTGCCCCCTTGCGGTCGGCCCGGCCGAGCCGGTTCAGCTCCACCTGGGCGAGGTGGAACCCGTCCATGCCCACGACGGCGGCCTGCGCGCCCAGCGCGTCGGCCAGTCGCCACGCCAGCGTGGTCTTGCCCGAGGCCGGAGCGCCCGCGATGCCCAGCAGCGTGCGCTCACCCCGTTCCACGAGCGCGTGGGCGCGGTCCAGTAGTTCGTCGAACGACGTCATCTCTCTCCCATCATCGCCCTGACCGGGCCGATCCAGCTTCGGGGTCCAACGTGCCGGACCCGTTCCGAGGCCACGGCATTGGCGAACTCGATCGCCTCTTCGATGTCGAAAAGCCCGACGCGGGAGGTGAACGCACCGTGCCACACGTCGCCCGCCCCCAGGGTGTCCCGTGCGTCCACGGTCGGCACGGCGACCTCGCCGGAGCGTTCCCGGTCGCGCCAGCGGACAGGGTCCGGGCCCGCCGTGGTGACCACGGCTCCGACCCGGTCGAGCGCGCCTTCGGGAGCCGTGAACCGGGCCGAACAGGCCACCACGTCGGCGAGGCCGAACACCTCGGCGAACACGGGTTTCCAGCTGCCCGCGTCCACCACGACGGGACGGTCGTGAGCCTTCGCCCACGAGACGGCGGCGAGGGCGAGCCTCGCGTAGTGGCCGTCCACCAGCACGGCCTCAGGACGGCTTCCCCCCAGCAGGGCAGCGCACGCGTCGGCGTCGAAGGCGGCGAGCGCCTCCGGGTTCGCGGCGTCCACCGCGGCGGCGTTGTGGGAGACGACGGTGCGCTCGCCGTCGTGCTCGCGTACGGCCACCGCGCTGAGTGGAGGCGGTTCGCCCCACTCGGGCAGCGCGTCGAGCACGGTGACCCCGCACTCGGCGAGATCGGCGCGCGCGAGTTCGGCGAGGGGATGACGGCCGAGCACCGTGAGCAGCAACGCCTCGCCGCCGAGCGCGGCGACGGCGACCGCGGCGCCTGCGGCGGGGCCGCCCGCGGCGACCGCGACCCCACCGGACTGCACCTTCTGCCCGGGTACGGGCAACCGCTCCACGCGCTGCACGAGATCGACGGTGCACAGACCCGCCAGCAGCACGCTCACCGTCGAATGACCTCCTGCCTCAATTCCTGCAACGCACGGTAAGCAAGGGTTATGCTCCCCTGCAAGCGTTTGCGCAAACGCTTGGCGGCGCGATCCGACACCCGGGAGGAGCGAACCATGCCGCCGTCCCGAAGGCCCACCCAACGTGACATCGCCGAGCTTGCCGGTGTGTCCATCACCACTGTCTCGCACGTCGTCAACGGCACCCGCCCCGTGGCCCCGGACACCCGCGAGGCCGTGCTGGAGGCCATCGCCCGCACCGGATACACCGGCGACGTCATCGCCCGCTCCCTCGTCACAGGCGGCACCCGCTCGATCGGGGTGGCGATCTCGCTGCTGGCCAACCCGTACTTCGCCACCCTCATCCAGGCCATCGAACGGGAGGCCGCGGCCGCCGGGTACACCGTGTTGCTGTCCGACACCCACGACACCGTGGCCACGGAACAGGACATCGTGCGGGCCCTGCGGGCCCGCCGGGTCGAGGGGCTGCTGCTGACTCCGGTGCCGGGCGACGGCGGAGTGCTGTCCGAGTTGAGGTCGGTGGGCACGCCCACCGTGCTGGTCGACCGGCTCAGTCCCAGAAGCGACCTCGACCAGGTCGGCGCGGAGAACATCCAGGCCACCTCGGCGCTCACCGAGCACCTCGCCGCGCACGGCCACCGGCGCATCGGACTCGTCAGCGGTGCCGAGGGGCTCGCGACCAGTGACGAACGAACCCTCGGCTACCGGCTCGGCCTCGGCAGAGCCGGGTTGCCGTGGAACGCCGGGCTCGTGGCCTGCGGGCACTCCGAACGACGCCGAGGCGCCGACGCACTCGCCCGGCTGCTGGACCTGCCCGAACCCGTCACGGCCGTCGTCGTGGCCAACGACGCCATGATGGTCGGCGTGCTCCACGAGGCCAGGCGGCGGCGCCTGCGCATCGGCACCGACCTCGCCGTCGTCGGCTACGACGATCCCGAGTGGGCGGACCTCGTCGAGCCGCCGCTGACGACCATGGCGCAACCCGTGGCCGAGATCGGCAGGTCGGCGGTCCGACTGCTACTGAACCGCCTGCGCGACCCCGACCGGCCACCGGAGACCGTGCGGCTGCCCCCGACGCTGTGTCACCGCCAGTCGTGCGGCTGTCCGCCGAGGGGGTAGCGCGTGTTCCAGGGCCGGGAACCGCGGGTGCTCAGCTGGTCGAGCGCCACGCCGGGCGCTGGAGGGTGGTGATCCAGCGGAGAACCCATTCGGCAGGGCCGTACTGGTGCCGCCGTAGCCACCACGCGCTGACCGTCAGCTCGACCACGAAGACGAGTACCGCCAGACCGGCTGTGGCCAGTGGTGAGAAGGAACCCGCGGCGCCGAGGCCGACGCCCGTGAAGACCAGCAGACCGACGAGTGACTGGCCGAGGTAGTTGGTGAGCGCGATGCGCCCGGCCGGCGCGAGCGCGGCGCGGAGGTACGCGGTGCGCGGGTTGTGCATCATGCGGAGCAGGGTCGCCACGTATGCCGCGGTCAGCAGGGGCGCGGTTGCGACACTCGCGGTGACGGCCAGGGTGTCACCGTTGCCGCCGCCGATCGTGTAGAGCACTCCGCCGGCGATTCCGACCGGGAAACCGATCCACTGGATCCGGCGAAGTACCGGCTCGTCGCCGCGCACTCGGGCGAGCAGTCGCCTGCGGCCCGCGACCATGCCGAGCAGGAACATGGCGAGCGCGGTCGGTCCCTGCAGCGAGACGGCCTGGACCGCCATGAGGGTGAGCCCGCCGACGTGTTCACCGATGACGTCACCCCAGTCGCCACGTAGCGCCTGGGTCGACTGTTCGGCGGCGGTCAGCGCCTCGGCGCCGGAGGGCAGGAACGCCGAGCTGTCCAGGAAGAGCCCGCTGACCAGTGTGCTGAGCAGCACCACGCCGTACACCGCGGCCGCGACGCGGATCGCGGTCCGGTCGCTGACGGCACGCATCCAGAAGAGGATCAGGCAGACCACCGCATAGGTGGTGAGGATGTCGCCGCCGTACAGGAGCACGATGTGCAGTGCGCCCAGCGCGAACAGGCCGGCGGTCCGGCGCAGCATGCGTGGCGCGAAGTCCGCGCCCGCGCGGGCCGCGGCCTCCATCTGCAGGGTGAAGCTGTAGCCGAACAGGAACGAGAACAGGAGGTAGAACTTCATGTCCACGAACACCGACGACAGTCCGCGGACGACATCGTCGAGAGTCGAGGAGTACGCCGGGTCGGTCACGAGGTTTCCGGGATAGCCCGACGCCATGAAGGTGATGTTGACAAGGAAGATGCCGAGCAGCGCGAAGCCCCTCAGGGCGTCGACATCATGCACCCGCGCTCTTGCCACGGTGGGTTGTACGACCATGTGGTTCCCCTACTCTCATGAATAATATCCTAAGGATACTATCCATTGGAAACTAAATGGACGGTGGTCCATGACTGACGCGGACGTGCCCGCTGACCTGCGTCGACTTTGGCGGCTCCCGGCCTCGTCACGGCTGGGGCGACCGGCTGAGCTGGACGTCGACCGCGTGGTGGGCGCCGCGGTCGACCTGGCCGATCAGGACGGGTTGGACGGCGTGACGCTGCAGAAGGTCGCGCAGACCCTTGGCGTCACCAAGATGTCCCTGTACCGGTACGTCGGCTCGAAGGGTGAGCTGGCCGAGCTGATGTTCGACCATGCCATCGGTCCTGCCCCGCAACCGGGTGCGGACGTGGGGTGGCGCGACGGCGTCCGGCAGTGGGCGGCCGCAGTCCGGACGCGGTACGCCGAACACCCGTGGCTGGCCGACATGCCCATCACCGGTCCTCCGCGCGGGCCGAACGGGATCAGCTGGACGGACGCCATGCTGCGGGTCCTTCGCGACACCGGACTGGACCTGGGCACGCAGCTGGGTGTGCTGAACGTGGTCAGCGGTCATCTGCGGAACGCGATCGTGCTCACCCGGCAGTTCGAGGGAAGCACCGGTGTCAGTCAGAGCCAGGCGGAGCGGGACTACGGCAGGGCGCTGGCAGCACTGGTCGACGCCGAACGCTTCCCGGACGCGGCGAGGTTGTTCGCGAGCAACGTCTTCGAACCAGCCGGTGAGCCGCCGGACGACATCGACTTCGGCCTGGAACTGATCCTCGACGGTGTCGCCGCGGCGATCGACGCGACTCGGTGAGCGCGGCGCGGTGCCGGCGATCGGGCCGGGCGAGGTCTCCCGGTGGTGCGGGCTTTCTCGGTCGTCACCCATCCACCGGAGGCCTCGCCGCATCCGGGCCAACGGCACACCAGCGCCCGACCACCAACACGGGTCGGCTCACGACGTCCGGCGCAGGGCGACACCGACCAGGTGGACGTAGCGGTTGGCGCGAGGCCGATACATCAGCCATACCGAGCCTCCTGCCAGCAGGATCGCGGCCAGGGCGAGCAACGCGTACCCGACGCTGTAGCCGTCCCCGCCGTGGGTCAGCACGGTCCAGCAGAACGGCAGGAAGAGCACGCTCAGCAACACGGCGGCCACCGTCGCCATGACCCGTCCGGCCTCACGACCTTTGACCACCCCGAACGCGCCGAACACGAACAGGAACATCAGACAGACCGCCAGCGTGGGAGCCGCGAAGATGTTCCCACTCACGGGAACCCACAGCACGACGGCGACGACCGCCGTCCATCGGGCGGCGACGACCTCGGTGGGCCGGTTGCTCCTGAGCTCCTCGACGGTTTCCACAGGCCCCTCCTCACTCACGGCAGAGCGAGTATGGAGCGGCGAGCCACACCGCTCCGAGGTCTCGGCGTGGAATGACCGGTTCCTGCCGGACCCATCGGCGGGAACCTCGGAGCCCCCCCCCGGCGGCGGGGAAGCCTCCTCCGTGGAAGGTGTCACCACGCCGTCGAGAGATCGGCGTGCTGGCGCACCCACGAATGCATGACGATGCCCGCTGCCACTCCCGCGTTGATCGAGCGCGTGGTTCCGAACTGTGCGATCGACACCACCAGCGACGCCGCGTGCTGCGCGTCCTCGGACAGTCCCGGCCCCTCCTGACCGAACAGCAGCACGCAGTCCCTCGGCAACCGCACCGTCTCGATCGGCTCCGCCCCCGGAGTGTTGTCCACGGCCACGACCGTCAGCCCGTGTTCGGCCGCGAACCGCACGAGTCCGGACACGTCCGCGTGGTGGTGCAGGTGCTGGTACCGGTCGGTGACCATCGCGCCCCGCCGGTTCCACCGGCGCTTGCCCACGATGTGCACCGCCTTCGCGGCGAACGCGTTGGCCGTGCGGACCACCGTGCCGATGTTGTGGTCGTGCTGGAAGTTCTCGATCGCGACGTGGAACGGATGCCTGCGCGCGTCCATGTCCGCCACGATCGCCTCGCGCCGCCAGTAGCGGTAGAAGTCGACGACGTTTCGGCGGTCACCGTGTTCCAGCAGTTCGGGGTCGTAACGGTCGTCCGTGGGCCACGGCCCCTCCCACGGGCCCACACCGACGTCGTCCCGGTGGGTCCACTCCGTTGGCCCCACCGCCTCCACGGGTTGCTCTCGCGAGCCTGCCGAATCCTGGATCGCCCGACCGTTCACCCCGCCATTGTGCTCGCGTCCGACGACCGCGAGACGCTACGGGCCCGCCAGCGCACGTAGGCACCCACGTAGGAGAACACCACGAGCACCAGCGCTCCCACACCCACCACGGGCAGTACGTCGCGGGGGAACAACGTGTCGTAGATGTAGTACTCGTTGAACCCGCCCGGCAGCGGCTCCAGGCCACGCAGTTCCCGCAGATAGTCCTCCAACTCCGTCAGCGGGCACGACAGCGGCAGCACGTTCACCGCGACACCCCACAGGGCGAAGAAGATGTGAACGAAGATCGATTTCGGCCAGCGCCACGCGAGGAATCCGCCGAGACCGATGTAGAGCAGAGCCAGGAAGTGGACCCCCGTCGTCAGCGTCGTCAGAAACCCCAGCATCGGCCACCTGTCCGTGTCGAATCCCCCTGATCAGGGGCAACGGTACTCCGAAACGGACAGGTGGATCACACGACAAGGTCGAAAAACGACGGCCTTTTCTCAGCTGAGACCGAGATCGTCGAGGTCGAGCAGATACCGGTAGGGCAGTCCGCGGGCCTCGATCGCCTCCTTGGCCCCCGTCGCCCGGTCCACCACGGTGGCCACGCCGACGACCGTGGCCCCCGCCTCGCGCAACGCGTCGACGGCCGTGAGCACGCTGCCACCGGTGGTCGAGGTGTCCTCCACCGCGAGGACCCGCTGACCCGCCACCTCCATGCCCTCTATGCGGCGCTGCATCCCGTGTTCCTTGAGCGACTTGCGCACCACGAACGCGTCGAGGACCACACCGTCGGAAGCAGCCGAGTGCAGCATGGCGGTGGCCACGGGGTCGGCCCCCAGGGTGAGTCCGCCCACGGCCACGAAGTCCCAGTCGGCCGTCAGCTGACGCAACAACCTGCCGATCAGCGGAGCCGCCCTGTGGTGCAGCGTGGCCCGACGCAGATCGACGTAGTAGTCGGCCTCCACCCCGGACGCCAGGGTGACCTTGCCGTGCACCACACAGAGCTCGTTGACCAGCCGAGCCAGTTCGATCTTCGCCTCTTGGTCGAGTGAAGGGGAAGGGTTCGCCACGGACACCAAGTCTGACACGACCGGTTTCCGTGCGGGGGTCCGCCTCAGCGGCGTGTTCGCGGAAACAGGCTCACTAGGTGCGGTCGCGTCCGCCGAAACGTCCGCCGAGCCTGCGCACCAGCTCCCTCGGCAGCAACCGGCCCACGGCCACCACGGCCTTGTAGCGCTTGCTCGGCACCGAGATCACGCGTCCGCGCCGCAGGTCGGCGAGAGCCTCGTCCACCACCCGCTCCGCCGACAGCCAGAACGCCTTCGGCCCGCTCTTCTCCAGCCCCGCCCGCTCGTGGAACTCCGTGTCGGTGAAGCCGGGGCAGACCGCGATCACGCGCACCCCGGAGCCGTGCAGTGCCGAGGCGAGACCGTCGGAGAACGACGTCACCCAGGCCTTGCTCGCCGTGTAGGTGGAACCCCGGCCGGAGAAGAACCCGGCCACGCTCGAGATGTTGACGATCGCTCCCGAACCACGCTCCCGCATCGCGGGCAGCGCCGCCCGCGTGAGCCGCAGAACGGCCGTCACGTTGACGTCGAGCTGGTGTTGCAGCTGCTCCATCGACGTGGTCCAGAGCTCGCCCGCGAGCCCGAGTCCGGCGTTGTTGACGAGCATGTGCACGCCTGGATCGGCCAGCCGCTGCTCCACCACGGCCATCCCGTCGCGCGTCGACAGGTCGGCGGGCAGGACCTCCACCCCGACGCCGTGGGTGTCGCGAAGGCGTTGCGCCTGCTCGGCCAGCCTGCGTTCGTCGCGTGCGACCAGCACGAGGTCGTGACCCCGCGCGGCGAGCCTGCTTGCGAACGCCGCCCCGATTCCGGCGGTCGCTCCTGTGATCAGTGCGACTGGCATGGTCTGAAAGTACCGCCCTGGAGATCACGCCGGGGACGGCAGGCAGTATCTTTCGACCGGAGTGACCGCGGGGCTGACCCGACAGAGGAATGAAGCCACATGGAGAACGGTGACATCGACTACCTGTCGTTCGTTCGCGGCTTCACAGCGGCCCTGGAAGCCCCGAACACCGCTGTCCCGCAGGAACCGCCGGTCCCGGGCCTCGACGCACACTCCTACGCCGAGGGATTCACCGCGGGCTCCCAGCCCGTGGAGCACACGCTGATCTACCGGGAACTGTCGATCCAGGACGGGGGCCGGTTCACCGGGACGCTCGACCTGTCCGGTCTCGACCTCGAACCCGCTCCCTCGGTACCCGACGGTTCGTGGCACGAGCCCGTCGACCAGTCCCGCACCGAGGAGGCACCCGCGGCGGCGGACCCGTTGCCGGTGCCGCAACCGCAGACCGCCGTCGGCGACGAACCACCGTTCGGCGACCGCGTGCAGCTTTCGGGAACGCTCGAACTCGGCTGAGGCCGCGCGAAAGCTCCCCGCGCGGCTGGCACGCGGGAAGCGTGGAACAAGCCCTAGTCCTTCGGGGCCTCCTCGGCGGTGGCGTCGGTCGTGGACGGACCGCCCACCCCGCTCGTCAGGCTCGGCCGCTCCACCTCGTCGTCGAACGGGTCGACGATGTCGGCGATCTCGCCGAGATCCCGCAGCAGGCGCTCCAGCCTCGACGGGCCCACGTTCGGTGCGACGCTGGCGAGCACCCACTCGCCCTCCAGCCACGCCACGCCGACGTCTCCGCCCAACGCGTCCGCGGAGTCCACGAGGTCCTGACTGATCATCGCGCGGGCCGCGGTGAGGTCGTCGGCGAACGCGTACCGCTGACCCACCGGACCCAGCAGCTCCGGCATCTCAGCCCGCTGGAACGGCACGCTCGCGAGCCAGAGCTCCAGCAGCACCGGGTGCACCCGGTTGCAGCGCACGGCCACGATGACCGCGGGAATGACGTTGTCGGCCTCGATGTCGAACACGAACACCGGGCGGCGACCGTCGGAGGTGAACGTGGAGCCCGCGACGACGTTCACGGCGCCCTGCGCGCCGAAGTAGCCGATCGCGCCGCCCGTCCACTGGCGAGGCAGCCGCTCGTCCTCCTCGACGTACTGCCAGCCCCGCAGCTCCGCCCAGCGTGCCCGCTCGCGGTTACGCGAACTCTCCCGCGCCCGGTCGGCGGTCAACAGGCCGAGCCCGGCGACCGCGGCGACGGCGGCGATGACGAACCAGATCCACGCTGGAATACCCACGGCGATACAGGGTAGCCGTCACGGCCCGCCGACCAAGATCAGCGGGCCGTGTCGGGCGTACCCGTTCGGACCATTTTCGATCATTCGACGCGGGAGACCTGCAACACGTCGTCGGCGGTGTCGAGCGTCGGCGTGTCGACCCGCACCGTGTCGCCGTCGCGGATCTCCCCGGCCAGCAGCTTCTTCGCCAGCCGGTCGCCGATGGCCGACTGCACGAGCCTGCGCAGCGGCCGGGCCCCGTAGATGGGGTCGTACCCGTTGATCGCCAACCACTCGCGCGCGGCGGGCGTGACGTCGAGCGTGAGCCTGCGCTGCGACAGCCGCCTGGCGAGCCGTCCCACCTGGATGTCCACGATCGCGGCGAGCTGTTCGGTGTCGAGCGCACCGAACACCACGATGTCGTCGAGCCGGTTGAGGAACTCCGGCTTGAAGTGCTGCTGCACCACGGCCATGACCGAGTCCTTGCGCTGCGCGTCCGACAGCGTCGGGTCGGCGATGGCCTGCGAACCGAGGTTCGATGTCAGCACCAGGATGGTGTTGCGGAAGTCGACCGTGCGGCCCTGACCGTCGGTGAGCCTGCCGTCGTCGAGCACCTGCAACAGCACGTCGAACACGTCCGGGTGAGCTTTTTCGACCTCGTCGAGCAGGACCACCGAGTACGGCCGCCTGCGCACCGACTCGGTGAGCTGGCCGCCCTGGTCGTAGCCCACGTAGCCGGGAGGTGCGCCCACGAGCCGGGCCACCGAGTGCTTCTCGCTGTACTCGCTCATGTCGATGCGCAGGATCGCCCGTTCGTCGTCGAACAGGAACTCCGCGAGCGCCTTCGCGAGTTCGGTCTTGCCCACACCCGTGGGCCCGAGGAACAAAAACGATCCCGTCGGCCGGTCCGGGTCGGCCACGCCGGCGCGGGCGCGGCGCACCGCGTCCGACACGACCTGCACGGCGTCGGGCTGGCCGACGACCCGCTTGGTGAGCTCGTCCTCCATGCGCAGCAGCTTGCCGGTCTCGCCCTCCAGCAGCCGCCCGGCGGGGATCCCGGTCCAGGCGCTCACCACGTCGGCGACGTCGTCCGCGCCGACCTCCTCCTTGAGCATCACGTCGGCGGCCTTCTCCTCGGTGGCGCGGGTGGCCTCCTCCAGCTCCTTCTCAAGCGCCGGAATGCGGCCGTACCGCAGCTCGGCCGCCCGGCCGAGGTCGGCGTCGCGCTCGGCGCGGTCGGCCTCTCCCCGGAGCTGCTCCAACTGCTCCTTCAGCTCGCGGACGCGCTCGATGGAGCCCTTCTCGTTCTGCCACCGCGCGGTCAGCGCGTTCAGCTCCTCCCGCCGCTCGGCCAGCTCGGCCCGCAGTGCCTCCAGACGCTCACGCGAGGCCGGGTCGTCCTCCTTGGACAGCGCCATCTCCTCGATCTCCATGCGCCGGACCGCGCGCTCCACCTCGTCGATCTCGACGGGGCGTGAGTCGATCTCCATGCGCAGGCGCGAAGCCGCCTCGTCGACGAGGTCGATGGCCTTGTCGGGCAGGAACCGGGCCGTGATGTAGCGGTCGGACAGCGTCGCCGCGGCCACCAGCGCGGCGTCGGTGATGCGCACACCGTGGTGGACCTCGTAGCGCTCCTTGAGACCGCGAAGGATGCCCACGGCGTCCTCGACCGACGGCTCGCCCACGAACACCTGCTGGAAACGCCGTTCCAGTGCGGCGTCCTTCTCGATGCGCTCGCGGTACTCGTCGAGCGTCGTGGCACCGACCATGCGCAGCTCACCACGCGCGAGCATCGGCTTGATCATGTTGCCCGCGTCGAGCGAGGAGTCACCGCCGCCCGCCGCGCCCGCGCCGACGATCGTGTGCAGCTCGTCGATGAAGGTGACGACCTGGCCGTCGGATTCCTTGATCTCCTTGAGGACGGCCTTCAGTCGCTCCTCGAACTCACCGCGGTACTTGGCGCCCGCCACCATCGAACCGAGGTCCAGGGCCACCACCCGCTTGCCGCGCAACGACTCGGGCACGTCGCCCGCGACGATGCGCTGGGCCAGCCCCTCCACGATCGCGGTCTTGCCGACGCCGGGCTCGCCGATGAGCACGGGGTTGTTCTTGGTCCGCCGCGACAGCACCTGCACGACCCGGCGGATCTCGGCGTCCCTGCCGATCACCGGGTCCAGCTCGCCTGCCCTGGCGCGCTCGGTGAGGTCGACGCCGTACTTCTCCAGCGCCTTGTACGTGCCCTCGGGCTCGGGCGTCGTCACCCGCGCCGAACCGCGGACCTTGGTGAACGCGTCCCGCAGCGCGTCGGGTGTGGCCCCGTGCCGCTTCAGCAGACTCGCCACCGGCCCGCCCTCGGCGGCCAGCCCGACGAGCACGTGTTCGGTGGAGACGTACTCGTCGCCCAACTCGGTGGCGAGCTTCTGGGCGTGGGTCAACGACTTCACGGCGTACGTGTCGAACTGCGGCGACGAGACGGTGGCCCCCGTGGCCGACGGCAGTGCCGACGTGATCGGTTCCAGCTCCTTGCGGACGAGGTCGACGTCGGCACCCACGGCCGAGAGCAGGGGGGAGGCCAGCCCGTCACTCTGGGACAGCAGCGCGCC
This sequence comes from Saccharomonospora cyanea NA-134, assembly GCF_000244975.1. Taxonomy (NCBI): domain Bacteria; kingdom Bacillati; phylum Actinomycetota; class Actinomycetes; order Pseudonocardiales; family Pseudonocardiaceae; genus Saccharomonospora; species Saccharomonospora cyanea. Next base: position 5,264,019 of record NZ_CM001440.1, read on the forward strand.
CAGCAGGTGGGCGGGCGAGATCTCCGGGTTACCCGCCATGGTGGCGGCCTGCGCCGCCGACGAGATCGCCTGCTGCGTTTTCGTGGTCGGGTTGAAAGCGTCCATCCCTCACCTCTGGTGTGTGTGAAGACCCTCTTCGACATCATTAACGTCAGAAAAGTTGAGCCTGTTCCACTCAAGGGGCCACGATCGTGGAGTTTGGCGGTAACAATGGGTAACAGATGGCTTGTTACCCTTGTCACAGGCCACCCTTTGGGGTCAACTACCGGACCATGGCTGTTATCACCAGCGTTACCGCCTCGTCAGGTCCACCGGCCGACGCGGGAGACTCGACTACCCAGGTCCTCGCGGCCGAGGAGGGCTTCCTCGGTTCCGTCGAGGAGAACATCAACAGCGTCTTCCAACCCGTCACCGACGCCCTGTCCGGTTTCGTCTTCGGAGAGGTCACCATCGGGAGCATCTCGTTCCCGTGGATCGTGGCCTGGCTGGTCCTCGCCGCCACGGTGTTCTCCATCTACTTCGGCTTCGTCCAGTTCCGGAAGTTCAAACTCGCCGTCGACATCGTGCGCGGCAAGTACACCGACAAGGACGAGCCCGGCGAGATCAACCACTTCCAGGCACTGAGCTCGGCGGTGTCCGGCACCGTCGGTCTCGGCAACATCGCCGGTGTCGGTGTCGCGGTCACCATCGGTGGCGCGGGCGCGACCTTCTGGATGATCGTCGCGGGCCTGCTCGGCATGTGCACCAAGTTCGTGGAATGCACCCTGGGGGTGAAGTACCGCGAGGTGCACGCGGACGGCACCGTCTCCGGCGGCCCGATGCACTACCTGCGCAAAGGTCTCGCCGAACGGTTCAACAACGGCTTCGGTGCCGGACTCGGCAAGGTCCTCGCGGTCCTGGCGGCGATCATGCTGCTGTTCTTCGCGCTCGCGGGCGGCAACATGTTCCAGGCCAACCAGACCTTCGCCCAGCTCCGTGACGTCACGGGTGGCGAGGAGGGCTTCCTCGGCGGCGACGGCGCGGCGTTCGTCTTCGGCGTGATCCTGGCGATCCTCGTCGGCATGGTCATCATCGGCGGCATCAAGTCGGTCGGCGCGGTGACGAGCCGCCTCGTGCCCACCATGGCGATCATCTACATCGCCGCGTGTCTCATCGTCATCCTCGTCAACTTCACCTCGGTTCCCGCCGCCGTCGGTGAGATCATCTCCGGCGCGTTCAGCGCCGAAGGCGTCGTCGGTGGCGCGATCGGTGCCCTGATCGTCGGTTTCCAGCGTTCGGCGTTCTCCAACGAGGCCGGCCTGGGCTCCGCTCCCATCGCCCACTCCGCGGTGAAGACCAAGAACCCCATCACCGAGGGCTACGTCGCCCTGCTGGAGCCGTTCATCGACACCGTGGTCGTCTGCACCATGACGGCGCTGACGATCGTGATCGCCAAGACCCAGTTCTGGGAGGACGCCAAGCTCGCGTACGTACAGAACGGCGAGACCGCCGACGGTGTCACCGTGACGTCCGAGTCCTTCGCCACCGTGCTGCCCTGGTTCCCCTACATCCTCACGATCGCCGTGGCACTCTTCGCGATCTCCACGATGATCACCTGGGGCTACTACGGCCAGAAGGCGTGGGCGTTCCTCTTCGGCAAGTCCCGCGTCAGCGAGCGCGTGTACCAGGTGATCTTCTGCCTGTTCATCGTCGCGGGCTGCGTGCTCACGCTGGGCAGCGTGCTGTCCTTCGCCGACGCCGTGCTGTTCCTGCTGGCACTGTTCAACATCATCGGCCTGTACCTGCTCGTGCCGGTGGTGAAGAACGAGGTGAAGGACTTCGCCGCGAAGCTGCGTTCGGGTGAGGTGAAGAAGGTGGAGAAGGTGAAGAGCTGAGGTCTCCTCACCGCTCGGCACCCGACGGCGATCGACCCCCGAAGGCCGTCCTGCTCGGCCACACCGGTCGCTGACGACCTCGGGGGTCGACCCGTGTGTGGGTCCTCCTCCACCGGATGTCGCCGGTTCTCCGGCAGACTTACTGTTGTCGACGACTCGTCGGGTGTGACAGAAGGAGCCAGGGTGTTGCGTGGCAGTGCGTACTACTCGCGCTCGGCGCGGACGCTGTGAGGCGGGCTGATGACAGACAACCGGATCAGTCCCATTCCCGAACTGGCCCCACCTCGCGAAGCGCCGCCCGCCGTGACCAACCTCGTCGAGAACATCGAGCGGAGCTGGCAGCTCGCCCAGCCCTACCGCGAAGAGGTGGAACAGGAGTTCTACCGCCTCCTGTTCCACCTCTCGCCGTCCGCACGGGAGTTCTTTCCCGTGAGCATGCAGGCGGAGAACGGGCGCGCCGTGCGCGCCCTGCTCCGCGTGCTGCGGTCGGTGCACCGGCCCGACGACCTGGTGCCCGTGCTGCGCCAGCTCGGTAGGGACCACCGCAAGTTCGGGCTGGCTCCCGCGCACTACGAGGCCGCGGGTACCGCGTTGCTCGGCTCGCTGAAGCACTGCCTGGGTCCGGCCTGGACCCCCGAGGTCGAACGGGCCTGGGCGGAGGCCTACACGCTCGTGGCGAGGGCCATGCAGGAAGCGGCGGCCGACGCCGAGGCCGACGGTGTCGAGCCACCGTACTGGGTGGGCACCGTGGCCGAACACCACCGGCTCAGCTGGGATCTCGCGCTGGTGCGGGTCGAACTCGAGACGGCCATCCCCTACCGCGCGGGGCAGTACGTCAGCGTCGAGACCCCACAACGGCCCCGCCTGTGGCGATGCCTCTCGCCTGCGAACGCCCCCAGGGCGGACGGCTCGCTGGAGTTCCACGTGCGCGCGGTCGAGGGCGGCTGGGTGTCCCGCGCCGTCGTGGGGCACACCCAGCCCGGTGACGTGTGGAAGTTCGGCGCCCCGATGGGCTGCCTCAACGTCGACCGCGAGTCGGGCCGACCGGTTCTCATGGTCGCGGGCGGCACGGGCGTCGCACCGCTCCAGGCGATCATCGACGACCTGGGTCGCTGGGTCGACAACCCGGAGATCACCCTGCTCTACGGCGCGCGACACTGGGACGACCTCTACGCGCTCGACCAGCTCTACTCGTTCTCCACCAGCAATCCCTGGCTGACCGTGTGGCCCGTGGTGGAGGACGCCTCCACTGCTCCGGACGTCGAGCAGGGCACACTCGCCGAGGTCGTGAGTCGCTGGGGACCGTGGGAGGAACACGACATCCTGGTGTCCGGTCCGCCCGGCATGATCGAGGCCACCGTGACCGCGCTGCTGCGAACGGGCGTGCACCCGAGCCAGATCTCCTACGACCCGTTCCTCACCGCGTGACCGCGTGCCTCACGACCGCTGGGGACGCCACACCACCAGTGCGTTCTGCCTGCGGACGGGAACGATGTCCCTGCGGTAGGAGGCGTGCACGGCGGCGGCCGCCTGCTCCGCCGCCGCGTAGGCCGCGGCGAGTTCCTCGGTCAGCTCGGCGACACGCTGCCGCAACTCGCCGACCTCGTTCTCCAGTTCGATGATGCGCTTGATCCCGGCGAGATTGACGCCCTCCTCCTGCGAAAGGCGCTGCACCTCCCGCAGCTGGGCGATGTCACGCATGGAGTAGCGCCGTCCGCCTCCGGCCGCCCGTCCCGGGCTGACCAGGCCCAGCCTGTCGTACGACCGGAGCGTCTGGGCGTGCAGCCCTGACAACTGTGCCGCCACGGAGATGACGAAGACCGGGGTGTCCTCGTCAGCCCCGTGTGGCAACCCGATGGATGGACCGGAACCGAACATCGGAGCCTCACTCCCTGTCTCTCAACAGTGCGGTGATCTCCGGCCGCGGGTCGTGCTTCGCGACCGCCTCGGCGTAGTCTCGCAGAGCCTGTGCCGCCTGGTCATCCAGTTTGGCGGGCACCACCACCTGCAAGGTGACGAGAAGGTCCCCCTGCGTGCCGTCTCGCTTGGTGATGCCCTTGCCCCGCACCCGCAGCACCCGGCCGCTGCCGGTGCCCGCCGGGACCTTCACCGAGACCTTCGAGTCCAGCGTCGGCACCGTGACGGTCGCACCCAGTGCGAGCTCGGAGAACTCCACCGGCAACGTGATGGTCAGGTCGTTGCCGGAACGGCCGAACAGCGGGTGTGGGTTCACGTGCACGCGAACGTACAGATCACCCGCGGGCGCGCCGCCGCGCCCCGGCTCACCCTGCCCCGCCAGCCGGATGCGCTGGTTGTCGTCCACACCGGCGGGCACGCGCACCGTCAGTGTGCGGGTGCGGGTGCTGACACCCTCGCCCGCACACTCGGGGCACGGGTCGTCGATCACCGTGCCACGGCCACGGCACTCACGGCACGGCTCGGAGAACGCGAAGGCGCCCTGACTACGGTTCACCAGGCCGGCGCCGTTGCAGACCGAGCACGTCCTCGGCTGCGTACCCGGCCGTGCGCCGTTGCCGCCGCACGTACCGCACGTGGCGGGACTGGACAACCGCAACGGCAGCGTGGCGCCCCGCACCGCCTCGGTGAAGTCGATGCGGACGTCGGTCTCGACATCGGCCCCACGCTGTCCCCTGGTCGACGTCGCGGCACCGCCCCGACGGCCGAACAGGTTGCCGAGCATGTCACCGAGCCCGCCGAAACCTCCGCCTGCGGCCGAACCGAAGATGTCACCGATGTTGACCCCTCCGGTGCCGCCACCCGGTGGCGGGAACCCGAAGCCGCCGGGAGTGCCGGAGCCGAACAACCTGCGCGCCTCGTCGTACTCCTTGCGCTTCTCCGGATCCGACAGCACACCGTAGGCCTCGGAGACGGCCTTGAACTTCTTCTCGGCCTCGGCGTTGCCGGGGTTGGCGTCCGGGTGGTTCTCCCTGGCGAGCTTGCGGTACGCCCTCTTGATCTCGTCGGCCTGGGCGTCGGAGGAGACGCCCAACTCGCGGTAGAAGTCCTTACCGAGCCATTCCCTCGCGCTCATCAGGCGTCCCCTCCCTTCGACGTCGCGTCAGCGTGCGTTCTCATCGGTGTCGCCGGCCGGCGCTTCGCCGTTCGCCGGTGTACCGGCCGCTTCCTCACCACCGGCGGTGGCCGCGGGCGCGGGTTCGTGGTCGGTGACGCCCACGAGGGCCGCCCGCAGCACGCGGTCGCCGAACCGGTAACCGCGTCGCAGGACGGTGGTCACCGTGGGGCCGTCCACATCGGGCGAGGTGTCGTGCTGGACGGCCTCGTGGACCGTCGGATCGAACTCGTCGCCCTCCCTGGCGAAGGGTTCGAGTCCGGCCTTCTCCAGCACGCCGACCAACTTGTCCGCCACGGCCTTGAACGCACCCGTGAGGTCACCGTGTGCCTCGGCCCGCTCCAGGTCGTCGAGCAGCGGCAGCAGGTCGCCCACCACGGTGGCCCTGCCGCTCTCCGCCATGGCGTCGCGCTCACGTTCGACGCGCCTGCGGTAGTTGGCGTACTCAGCCTGCACCCGCTGCAGGTCGGCTGTGCGTTCCTGGAGCTGCTTCTCCAGCTCCTTCTCCGCTTCGGACACAACGGTTCCGGTGGCCTCGTCGGCCGTGTCCGCAGCAGGCCCGGAGGCGTCCGCCTCCGCGGCGGGCACCTCCTGAGCCTCCTCGGCGACAGCCTCGGCGCCGTCCTGGGCGCGCAGCTCACCGGTCTCGGGATCGAGTTTTCGACGGTCCCGCACGACCACTGGCTCCTGTTCCCGTTCGTCGGCTGACTCGGACTGGCGCTCGGTCACTTCTTGTCCTTGTCGTCCTCGTCCACGATCTCGGCGTCGACGACGTCGTCGGCCTTGGCCGAGGAACCCTCGGACGACGTGCCACCGGCGGCACCGTCACCTGCGCCGGCACCGCCCGCCTGGGCGCCCGTGTTGGCGTACAGGGCGGTGGCCAGCTCCTGGGAGGCGGAGTTCAGCTTCTCCACAGCCTCCTTGATCTTGGCCGTGTCGGTGCCCTTCAGCGTCTCGTTGGCCTCGTCGATCGCCGACTTGACCTTGCCCTTGAGGTCCTCGGGCAGCTTCTCGTCGTTGTCCTTGACGAACTTCTCGGTCTGGTAGACCAGCGTCTCCGCCTGGTTGCGGGTCTCGGCCTCCTCGCGCCGCTTGCGGTCCTCCTCCGCGTGGGCCTCGGCATCCTTGACCATCCGCTCGATGTCCTCCTGGGGCAGGGCGGAACCACCGGTGATCTTGATGCTCTGTTCCTTGCCCGTGCCGAGGTCCTTGGCGGTCACGTGCACGATGCCGTTGGCGTCGATGTCGAAGGTGACCTCGATCTGCGGCACGCCGCGCGGTGCGGGCGGGATGCCGGTCAGCTCGAAGCTGCCGAGCTTCTTGTTGTGGGCCGCGATCTCACGCTCACCCTGGAAGACCTGGATCTGCACCGACGGCTGGTTGTCGTCGGCCGTGGAGAAGATCTCCGAGCGCTTGGTCGGGATGGTGGTGTTGCGCTCGATGAGCTTGGTGAACACCCCGCCCTTGGTCTCGATGCCCAGCGACAGCGGCGTGACGTCGAGCAGCAGGACGTCCTTCACCTCGCCCTTGAGCACACCGGCCTGCAGCGAGGCGCCGAGAGCGACGACCTCGTCCGGGTTCACGCCCTTGTTGGGCTCCTTGCCGCCGGTCAGCTCCTTGACGAGCTCGGAGACGGCGGGCATCCGCGTGGAGCCACCCACCAACACGACGTGGTCGATGTCGGCCACGGAGATGCCGGCGTCACGCACCACGTTGTTGAACGGAGCCTTGGTGCGCTCCAGCAGGTCGGAGGTGATGCGCTGGAACTCGGCCCGCGACAGCGTCTCGTCGAGGAACAGCGGGTTCTTGTCCGCGTCCACCGTGATGTACGGCAGGTTGATGTTGGCCGTGCTGGAGCTCGACAGCTCGATCTTGGCCTTCTCGGCGGCCTCCTTGATGCGCTGGAGCGCCATCCGGTCCTTGGTCAGGTCGATGCCGTGCGAGGCCTTGAACTTCTCGACCAGCCAGTCGACGATGCGCTGGTCCCAGTCGTCGCCACCGAGGTGGTTGTCACCGCTGGTGGCCCGCACCTCGACGACGCCCTCGGCGATCTCCAGCAGCGACACGTCGAACGTACCGCCACCGAGGTCGAAGACCAGGATGGTCTGCTCCTTCTCGCCCTTGTCGAGACCGTAGGCGAGCGCGGCGGCCGTGGGCTCGTTGACGATGCGCAGCACGTTGAGGCCCGCGATCTGGCCTGCCTCCTTGGTGGCCTGGCGCTGCGCGTCCTCGAAGTACGCGGGAACGGTGATGACGGCGTCGGTGACCTCGTCACCCAGGTACGCCTCCGCGTCCCGCTTCAGCTTCATCAGCACCCGCGCGCTGATCTCCTGCGGCGTGTACTGCTTGCCGTCGATGTCGGTCTTCCAGTCGGTGCCCATGTGCCGCTTCACCGAGCGGATGGTGCGGTCGACGTTGGTGACCGCCTGGTTCTTGGCGGGCTGTCCCGTCAGCACCTCGCCGTTCTTGGCGAAGGCGACGACCGACGGGGTGGTGCGGGCACCCTCCGAGTTCGCGATGACCGTCGGCTCACCACCCTCGAGGACCGCGACGACCGAGTTGGTCGTACCCAGGTCGATCCCGACCGTGCGCGCCATGGTGTCTTTCCCTCCTGCGTTGGTGCTGCCTGTGGCTGTGTGGGCGATGTGCGCCCATCAGCGAAGTTGAGTGAGGCTCACTCAAGTTTTATCCGGACAGGCTTCGGGTCGTCAATCCGGAGTTGAGCGTCCTTCACTCAAGGTTCCTGCCTGTCCCAACGAAGGCCCCCCGTCCGATGTTCCCGGCTTCCCGAAAATCAGGTGCCCCGCACGGTCACGTCGCCGCTCGACGTCGTGAGTTCGAGCACTCGCTCCGCGTTCGGGTCGTCCCCGCTGACGTCCTGGTGCCCGCTGTCCGTGGAGGCCCTCACCCGGTAGGCGCCCCTGGGCACCGTGGCGGTGATGTCACCGCTGGATGCCTCCGCGCGCACGACGTCGACCCCCACGAGATCGAGGTCCACGTTGCCCGAGCTCGCCCTGGCCTCGACCTCCGCGACATCGTCGAGGTCGACGTCCACGTCACCGGAGTCGACCACCGCCGACACGCGTTCCGCGCCGCGAAGCCGCAGCTCCACGTTGCCCGAGTTCGCTCGTACGTCGACGTTGCCGGTGCCCTCCACGACGATGTCGCCCGACGACACCCGCCCCGTCACCTCGACACCGAGCGGCACCGTCACCTCGTACCCCACCGAGCAGTCGGGCCCGCAGCCGTGCAGCAGCAACGTGGAGCCGTCCACCCGGAACGTCCGGCCCGGGTCGTCACCGCGGTAGGTGATGCGCTGCTCGACCACCGTCTCGGTCACGTCGGCGGAGGTGACGAAGACCTGCCCCGAGTCGTTGTCGATGTCCACGTGCTGGACGGCGGCCTCCACCCGGTCAGTGCGCTCGGTCTTCGTCGGCGGCCCCTCCCAGCCCCACGCGATGGCCACCCCCGCCACGACGAGCACGGCACCACCGAGCGCAAGTCCCACCTTGTTCATCCCGCCGTTCATCCCGTCTCAGCCCTTCCGGCTCAACTTCGCTGCGTCACCGACGTTATGGCGTGGAGCGGGCCGGGAACATCGGGGAAGCCCCCGACCTCACCCTGGGGCGTCCCCCACCGTGAGTCGCTAGCCTGTGCCTCACCCGCCGTACCACTTCGAGAAACCGGAGGACCTCATGACCCGAGCGGGCTCGGCCCCGAACCCGTACGACGCACTGCCGCCCGTGCCGTCGTTCACGCTGCGCAGCAAGGACGTGGCCGACGGCGAGACGCTGCCCGTGCCGCACCGCAGCGGCATGATGGGCGCCGGCGGCGAGGACGTCTCGCCCCACCTGGCGTGGGAGGGCTTCCCCGAAGAGACGAAGAGTTTCGCGGTGACCTGCTTCGACCCGGACGCGCCCACGGGAAGCGGGTTCTGGCACTGGGCGGTGTTCGACATCCCCGCCTCGGTCACCGAGTTGCCGTCCGGCGCGGGCGACGCGCAGGGCTCCGGCCTGCCCGGGGAAGCCCGCACCCTGAAGGGCGACAGCGGTGCCCGGCAGTACGTCGGGGCGGCCCCGCCCCCTGGCCACGGCCCGCACCGCTACATCTTCGCCGTGCACGCGCTCGACGTGGAGTCGCTGGAGGTGGGAGAGGAGGCCACCCCGGCGTTCCTCGGCTTCAACATGTTCGGGCACACCCTCGCCCGCGCGACGCTCACGCCGGTCTACGAGAACGAGGGCTGACCCCTTTCGGCGGCCTGCTCGGGCGGGGCGGAACCGCCTTCGGATTTCCGTCCCGCCCCGGCCACCGGAGTCCGTATGCTGGACGCCCGAGCGAGCGCCCTTTCTCAGCCGGAGGTGGGTCGGTGAGCAGCTCTGCACCACGTGGGCTGATCGGCTCGGCCAGGCGCGCCCTGCGCGTGCTCGAGATCGTCGCCTCCGAGGGCGACGGTGTCTCGGCCAAGGCCGTGGCCCGCCGGGCGGGCTTCACCCTCTCGACGACCTACCACCTGCTCAACACGCTCGTGCACGACGGTTACCTGGTGCGCCTCGGCCACGGCCGGGGATTCGGTCTCGGGTACAAGATGGGCACGCTGTACCAGCGGCTGTGCGAGGAGCTGGACGTCGACGACGTGGTGCGGGAGGAACTGGGGCTCCTGCACAGGCAGGCGCGGGCCGCCGCCTACTACACGGTGTTGCGCGACACCGACGTGGTCGTGGCGGCGGTCGCCGACTCCGCCCGCTACCCCAGGGCCCGCCCGCTGGACTTCGGCTTCCACGAGGCCGCGCACGCCACGGCGTTCGGCAAGGTGCTGCTGTCGACACTGACTCCGAAACAACGCCGCGACTATCTCGCGGGGGCCGGCATGCCGAGACTCACCGAGCGCACGCGGGTGCGGCTCGCGGACCTGAGCCGCGAACTCGACGAGGTGAGGAGTTCGGGCCTGGCCAGGGACATCGAGGAGTTCCAGCCCGAGCTCGCCTGTGTGTCCGCTCCGGTGCGCGGCCCCGACAACCGGGTCAGAGGCGCGGTGGCCTTCTCCGTGCCGGTCACCGAGTACGCGGTCCGGAGGAGCCAGCTCGAACACTTCGTCTCCGAAGGAGCCACGCGCATCGCGCGGGTGCTCGCCGGTTCCGCGGGTGCGGGCCCGGCGAGCGTCAGCGCGATCTGAACAGGTGGGCGAATCAGGGCATCGGCACGAGCCCACCGCGAACACCACCGACCGTGTCAGCGTGGCCTGAGCAGGTAGTCGACCACCGGCCGCAGTTCCTCGGCGGTGGGAGGCTCGTCGTCGATCAATCCCTGGATCAACAGGCCGTCGATACCGGCGAGGAACACCCGGAACGCCACCTCGTCGTCGTGGCGCACCATCGAGGTCAGCACGTCGAGCCAGCGCCGCGCGGCGGGCCGTAGCTCCGGCCGCCGTGCCGCCAGCAGGTAGAGCTCGTACTCGGCCATCGTGCGCCCCCTGCGCGGACCGAGGGCCTCGGCCAGCAGGTTGGCGACCTCCTCGGCTCCCCGGCTGCCCCGTGAGCGCGCTCGGTCGATCATCCAGTAGACCTCGGTGGCCATGTCCCTGGCACAGGTGATCAGCGTGGCGATCAGCAGGTCGTCGAGCGACGCGAAGTGGTAGGTCGTCGACGTGGTGGGAACGCCCGCCTCCTTGGCCACGGTGCGGTGGGTGACGCCCGCGACGCCGTCGCGCTCGATCACGCGGAGGGTGGCCTCGATGATCTCGTTGCGGCGCTTCTCGCCCCGGGCCTTACGGCCGTCGACGTGTTGTCTCACTTGCCGACTCCCAACTCCAGCAGCACGACCCCCCCGATGATGAGCACCAGTCCGACGACCATCGTGAAGTTCATGCGCTCACCGAGGAAGACGGCGCCGATGACGGCCACGAGAGCGACACCGATCGCCGACCAGATCGCGTAGACGACGCCGACCGGCAGCCCGGCCTTGAGAACCTGGGCGAGCAGGTAGAAGGCCGTCCCGTAGCCGACGACGACCACGGCGGAAGGCAGCAGCCTCGTGAAGCCCTCGGCGTACTTCAACGAAACCGTGCCGGTCACCTCCGCGGCGATGGCCGCCGCCAACAGGACATATGGGCTCATGGCTGTTAAAATACCTGAACGAACGTCCCAATACATCGCGAGTCGTGCGCCACATCAGCGGGACTAGGCCAAGGGCAGTAGGTTACTCATCAGTACGAAGCATTAGCCTTTCCCCGACCCACCGCGAAGCTCTCGAACCGAAAGGCCCCGAACATGGGTGCACTTCAGATCACGATGGGCGTGATCGGCGTTCTCGTCAGCGTCGTCGCCTGGTCCGTGTTCGTCTCCGGCGTGCTCCGCCAGGTCCGCATCATTCGGCTCGGCCAGCCGGACTCCACCCGCAACGGCCCGTTCTGGCCCCGCCTGCGCACCCTGATCAAGGAGTTCGCGGCCCACACCCGCATGAACAAGTTCCGCCACGTCGGCCCGTGGCACTGGCTCGTCATGTGGGGCTTCCTGCTGGGCTCGCTGGCCCTGTTCGAGGCATACGGTGAGGTCTTCGTCCCCCACTTCGCCTGGCCGATCATCGGGCACTGGGCCCCGTGGCAACTGCTGCTCGAACTGCTGGGTCTCGGCACGGTGTTGGGCGGTGTCGCGCTGGCGATCATCCGCCAGCTCAACCACCCCCGCCGTGCCGACCGGCAGTCGCGCTTCGCCGGGTCGAACTTCAAGCACGCGTACTTCGTCGAGGCCGTGGTGATCATCGAGGGTCTCGGCATCCTCGGCGTCAAGGCCTTCAAGATCTCCAGCGGCATCGAGGACCCGGCCCTGTGGACGAGTTTCGTCACCCAGCCGCTCGCCGCGATACTGCCCACCAGCACCGCGGCCGTGTCGGTGATGGCGCTGCTCAAGCTGCTGTCGGGCATGATCTGGCTGCTGGTCGTCGGCCGCACCCTCACGATGGGCGTCGCCTGGCACCGCTTCAGCGCGTTCTTCAACATCTACTTCAAGCGTGAGGACGACGGCGGTGTCGCGCTCGGCGCGCTCAAACCGATGATGAGCGGTGGCAAGCCGCTCGACTTCGAGGAGGCCGACCCCGAGAAGGACGTCTTCGGCGCGGGCAAGGTCGAGGACTTCACGTGGAAGGGCTGGCTGGACTTCTCCACCTGCACCGAGTGCGGCCGTTGCCAGTCGCAGTGCCCGGCGTGGAACACCGGCAAGCCACTGTCGCCGAAGCTCGTCATCACGCAGCTGCGCGACCACGCCTACGCCAAGGCCCCGTACCTGCTGGCAGGCGGGAAGAAGGACGTCACGGGCGAGGAGGTCGGCCTCACCGGCGACAACCCGTACGCGGGTATCGACGTGCTCGCGCTGGCCGAGGCCGAGCGCCCGCTCGTCGGCACCGGCGACGGTGACGGTGGCGGCGGCGTGATCGACCCCGACGTGCTGTGGTCCTGCACCACCTGCGGCGCGTGCGTCGAGCAGTGCCCCGTGGACATCGAGCACGTCGACCACATCGTCGATATGCGCCGCTACCAGGTGATGATCGAGTCGAACTTCCCGAGCGAGCTGAACGGGATGTTCAAGAACCTGGAGAACAAGGGCAACCCGTGGGGCCAGAACGCCCGCGACCGGCTGGCCTGGACCGAGGATCTCGACTTCGAGGTGCCCGTCTTCGACGGGGAGCTGGGCGACGCCGAGTACCTGTTCTGGGTCGGCTGCGCGGGCGCCTTCGAGGACCGCGCGAAGAAGACCACGCGCGCGGTGGCCGAGCTGCTGCACATCGCGGGCGTCAAGTACACGGTGCTCGGCCCGGAGGAGACCTGCACCGGCGACCCCGCTCGCCGAGCGGGCAACGAGTTCGTGTTCCAGATGCTCGCGCAGCAGAACGTCGAGGTGCTGAACTCGGTGTTCGAGGGTGTCGAGCAGAGCAAGCGCAAGATCGTCGTCACCTGTGCGCACTGCTTCAACACGCTCGCCAACGAGTACCCGGAGCTCGGTGGCACGTACGAGGTCGTGCACCACACCCAGCTGCTCAACAGGCTGGTGCGCGAGAAGCGGCTCACCCCGGTGGCCCCGATCGCGCAGGACGTCACCTACCACGACCCGTGCTACCTGGGCAGGCACAACAAGGTGTACGAGGCGCCGCGCGAGCTCGTCGGCGCGTCGGGCGCGTCGCTGCGGGAGATGCCGAGGCACGCCGACCGGTCCATGTGCTGCGGTGCCGGCGGTGCCCGCATGTGGATGGAGGAGCGCATCGGGAAGCGCATCAACGTCGAGCGCGTCGACGAGGCGCTGGGCACGGCACCGTCGAAGATCGCCACCGGGTGCCCCTTCTGCCGCGTGATGCTCACCGACGGCGTGACCGCCCGCCAGAACGAGGGCAAGGCCGCCGAGAACGTCGAGGTGGTCGACGTCGCGCAGCTCCTGCTGTCCGCCGTCAAGCGGGGACAGCCGGTGGCGGCTGGTGTCTCCGCCTCGGCGACCGGCGGTGAGGCCGAAGCCGACGGACGCGCCGACCTGCCCACCGACGAGGTCGGCACTGGCACGGTGCAACCGGACGAGGACAAGTAGTAACCGATCGGGCGGGATCGCGGAAAATCTCCGATTATTATTTTTCGCGATCCCGCTTCCGGCCCCCCGGACGCGCTAGCATGACGACCTCGCGCACAAATAACGGAGCGAGGTCAAGGCAGCAACATGCAAGGCGAGGATCGCGCGGGTAGGCCGGACCACGAGGAACTCGGGGCAGCGCACGAGCAGGCCCCGGCTTTCGACGACGTCGACTTCGATGCCGACTTCCCGGCCGAGACCCACTCCACCACCGACTCCTGGCGACCGCCCGCGGGGCCACGGCGTCCCCGCCCGGAACGCGTGGTGATGTCGGCCCGTGACGCGTTCGCCGAGGACGACGACCCCGCCGTCGGCAGGCTGCGCGCACGGCCGTACGTGCTCACCAAGGGCCGTACCAGGGCGCGCTCGGACCTCGCTGTGGAAACCCTCGTCTCGGCCGAGCCGCACGCGCGGTGGCAGCTGCACAAACCGGGCTCGGAGTACCGCAAGCTCGGGCTGCTGTGCGCCCAACCGGTGTCGGTCGCGGAGATCGCCGCGAACCTCTCGGTGCCACTCGGGGTCGCACGAGTGTTGATCAGCGACCTCGCCGACACGGGATTCGTCAGGGTGCACGCGGCACCGTCCAACCCGGGGGGCCGGCCCGAGCGGGCTCTCCTGGACCGGGTCCTCGAAGGTCTGCACCGGCTCTGACCCCGGGCCGGGTCACGGTTTACGCGCCTCGAACAGCGTCCGCGTGGAGTGCGCCACGAACGTCCCCTCGCGCTCGATCCGGTCGTGCAACTCGCGTAACCGCTCACGGTGAGCGGCGACGGTGAACCCCGGAACGGTCCAGACCACCTTGCGCAGGAAGTAGACCACCGCGCCGACATCGTGGAACTCGGCGCGCAGCCGCTCGCAACGCCTGTCGACGACTTCCAGTCCCACCGCCCGGGCCTCCGCGCTCTCCCGGTCCGGGTGCCGGGCCAGCTTCGCCTCGGGCTGCGGGCCGAGGAAGTACTCGACCAACTCCCACATCGTGCCGGGACCGACGTGCTGGGCGAAGTAGGTGCCGCCGGGGCGGAGCACACGGGCGATCTCGGCCCACCACACCGTGGCCGGATGCCTGCTCGTCACCAGGTCGAACGCGGCGTCGGTGAACGGCAGTGGCGGCTCATCCGACGTGGCCACCACGACAGCGCCCCGCGGATGCAGTCGCTCCGCCGCCCGCGCGACGTTCGGCGGCCACGATTCGATGGCCACCATCGTGGGCGGGAAGGTGGGCGCCTCCGCCAGTACCTCTCCGCCTCCGGTCTGGATGTCGAGTGCCGCCGTGGCCTCGGCCAGGCGGCGGGCCATCGCGCGTGCGTAACCCCACGAGGGGCGCTGCTCGGTCGCCCGCCCCTCCAGCCACGCGAATCCCCAGCCGTCCACAGGCGCGGCCTCGGCCTCGGCCACCAGCTCGTCGAAGGAACGTCCCATGCCCACGATCGTCGCAGCGGGTGGCAAGCCGATTCCGCCCCTTGCCCGAAGCGCGGAATCAGTGCTTCACTTCTTCCCGTGGTGTACCGGCGCACCCCCGCTGTGCAGGCGAGACTCGACGCGACTCGCGGCGTGATCCTCGACGCCGCCGTGGAGCTGCTGTCCGAACGCGGCTACACCGGGTGCTCGATGGCGGCGGTGGCGGAGCGGGCAGGCGTCGGCACCGGCACCGTCTACCGGCACTTCCCGGGCAAGGCCGAGCTCGTGGCGGAGCTGTTCACCCACGTCGTCACCCGCGAGGTCCAGGCCGTCGAACGGGCGGCCGAGGCACACGAGCACGCGGCCGACCGGGTGCTCGCCGTCGTGCGGACCTTCGCCTGGCGCGCGTTGCGGGTTCCACGGCTGGCCTACGCCCTGCTGGCCGAGCCCGTCGACGCTCCCGTGGAGCAGCGCCGCCTGGTGTTCCGCCAGGCGTTCCGCGACGTCATCGCCCGCTGCGTCACCGACGGCGTCAGCGCGGGGGAGCTGCCCCCGCAGGACGCCACCGGAACGGCCGCCGCGCTGGTCGGCGCGGCGGCCGAAGTGCTCATCGGCCCCCTGACGTCGGGTGACGCCGAGGCCGTCGAACAGCTCTGCACCTTCACCCTCCGCGCGTTAGGAGCCCGCGATGGCACCCACCCATGAGGTCACCAACCAGGTCCCGCCACTGGTCGGCCACGACGTGTCCGACGATCCCGCCCTGCTGGAGAGCCTGCGCAGGGAGGGAGCGGGCTGGGCCGAGCCGGACGTCCGGGAGCTCGGCGTCCTCGCCGGGACCGAGCGGGTGCAGGAGTGGGGCAGGCTGGCCAACGAGTACCCGCCCGTGCTTCGCACGCACGACCGCGTCGGCAGGCGCATCGACGAGGTGGAGTTCCACCCCCACTGGCACGACCTCATGACCGTGGCGGTGGAACACGGGCTGCACGCGGCCCCGTGGAGGCAGGACCGGCCCGGAGCGCACGTCGCGCGCACGGCGAAGTTCTACGTCTGGAGCCAGGTCGAACCGGGCCACACGTGCCCCGTCTCGATGACGTACTCGGCCGTGCCCGCGCTGCGACACAACGCCGAACTGGCCGCCGACTACGAACCGCTGCTCGCCGCACCGCACTACGACTTCGGACTCCGTACGCCGAGCACCAAACGCGGGCTGATCGCGGGCATGTCCATGACCGAGAAGCAGGGCGGCTCGGACGTCCGCGCCAACACCACCCGCGCCGTGCCCACCGGGGACGGCGGTTACGTCCTCACGGGGCACAAGTGGTTCACCTCGGCACCCATGTCCGACGTGTTCCTCACCCTCGCGCAGGCTCCCGGCGGGTTGTCCTGCTTCCTGCTGCCCCGGGTCCTTCCCGACGGCTCCCGCAACGCCATCCACCTGCAACGGCTCAAGGACAAGCTCGGCAACCGCTCGAACGCCTCGGCGGAGGTCGAGTACGACGGGGCCGTGGGCTGGCTCGTCGGCGAGGAGGGCCGGGGAGTCCGCACGATCATCGAGATGGTCAACAACACCCGGCTGGACTGCGTCACCGGCAGTGCCGCCGCCATGCGGTACGGCACCGTGCGAGCCGTGCACCACGCACGGCACCGGTCGGCCTTCGGCGTCCCGCTCGACCGGCAACCGCTGATGACCAACGTACTCGCCGATCTGGCCGTGGAGGCGGAGGCCGCCACCACGCTGGCGTTGCGCCTGGCCGGAGCAGGCGACAGGGCCGTCGCGGGCGACGCGCGGGAGGCCGCGTTCCGCAGGCTGGCGCTGCCGGTGTCGAAGTACTGGGTCTGCAAACGCTGCCCCACACACGCGGCCGAGGCACTCGAATGCCTCGGCGGCAACGGGTACGTCGAGGAGTCCGGTATGCCGAGGCTGTTCCGGGAGTCGCCGCTGTCGTCCATCTGGGAGGGTTCCGGCAACGTCGCCGCGCTCGACACGCTCCGCGCGATGACGAGGGAACCCGAGTCCGTGGAGGCGTTCCTCGCGGAGGTCGACCTGGCGAAGGGGGCGGACTCCCGTCTCGACGCCGCGGCCTCGGCGGTGCGCCGCGACCTCGGCGACCCGAGCGAGGCCCAGTTCCGCGCGCGACGGCTCGTGGAACGCCTCGCGCTCGTGCTTCAGGGCTCGCTGCTCGTCAGGCACGGTGACGAAGCCGTCGCGGACGCGTTCTGCGCTTCCCGCCTCGGCGGTGACTGGGGTGTCGCGTTCGGAACGCTGCCTCGCGGGGTCGCCGTCGAGGCGATCGTGGACCGCGCGAGGGTCGGTCAGTAACCGAAGTTCTGTGTCCAGTACCAGCCGTCGGGGTTCACGCCCACACCGATCGTGGCGATCTCGCAGTTGAGGATGTTGCGGCGGTGCCCTTCGGAGCTCATCCACGCCTGCATGACGGCGTCCGCTGTGGACATTCCCATGGCGATGTTCTCGGCGGCCGGGTCCGGGTAGCCTGCGGCCTCGATCCGCTCGTCGAACGACCTGCCGTCCTGGGAGGTGTGGGACAGGTAGCCGCCCGCCGCCATGTCGTCGCTGTGCGCCTGCGCCGATTCGACCAGCCGGTCGTCGACGCGCACGGTCGCACAGCCGGCTTCGGCCCGTTCGGCGTTGACGAGCTCGACGACACGCTGCCTGGTACCGGTACCGCCGGAATCCTGGGACCCGTCGCGGGCCACCGTGGGTGCCGCGTCGCCGGAGGAGTCGTCCGTGGTGGTCGAGTCGTCGGAAGGGGAAGAGGAGGACGACGGGGGCGGTGACGACGACTCCGGCGAGTCCTCTTCTTCGGGGGTGGTGCTCGTCGGCTCGGTGGCGGTCGTGGGAGCCGGTTCCTCGGTCGGCGAGGCGCTGGTGGTGGGGGAGGAGGTCGAGGGCGCCACACCTGCCGCCTCGGCGCCACCGGCTCGGGAGGGGTCGCGGTCGAGAGCCAACGAGGTGCGCTCGGGGTCATCCGGGTCCGACCACAGCAGGTGACTACCGGCAGCGACGGTCACACCAACGAGCACACTGGCTGCTACCAGCAGCGACCGGATTCGCGAGGTTGGCGTGGACACGGGGCGAGAAGTTACCACCAACGCGGGATTTATCAAACTGTGACTTGTTCGTCATTGACTCCGCGTGACCCGCCCGCGTCACCCGACCACGGGGTTCAGCGTCGCGTGTCGACGCGGTCGAAGTTCAGGTACGCCCGGCTGGGCGTGGGCCCGCGCTGCCCCTGGTACCGCGACCCCGCCTCCGGCGAACCGTAGGGGTGCTCGGCCGCACTCGTGAGCTGGAACAGGCACAACTGCCCGATCTTCATCCCCGGCCACAACGTGATGGGCAGGTTGGCGACGTTCGACAGCTCCAGCGTGATGTGACCGCTGAACCCGGGGTCGATGAACCCGGCCGTCGAATGGGTCAGCAGACCGAGCCGGCCCAGCGACGACTTCCCCTCCAGTCGCCCAGCGAGATCGTCGGGCAGTGTGAACAGCTCGAACGTCGAGGCGAGCACGAACTCGCCGGGGTGCAGCACGAACGGGTCTTCGTCGCCGTCCTTCTCCACCAGCGACGTCAGCTCGTCCTGACGCAGTTGCGGATCGATGTGGGTGTACTTGCTGTTGTCGAAGACGCGGAAGAAACGGTCGAGCCGCACGTCGATGCTCGACGGCTGCACCATCACCGGATCGAACGGGTCGACCCCGAGCCGTCCCGATTCCAGCGCCTTGCGAAGCTCACGGTCACTCAACAGCACCGCTTCACCCTAACCGGGCAGCGGATGAGAGCCGTCAGGCGGCGGGTTCGGTGGACGTCCGCATGTGCCGGGCGTAGGTACGGTCGCGCCCGACGAGCCGGTCGAGCTGCTCTGCGTAGCGCTGCCGCGCCAGCGCACCGAGCCGTTCCTGCACCAGCGTCGCCCCCGGCACGCGCTGCCGCACGGTCTCGGCGGCGAAGTTGCCCGCAGCGGCCGTCAGCACGGCGGCCTGCGCCAGCGGATCATCCGGAATCCCGAGGAAGTCGGAGTTGGTCTTGCCCAGCACGAGGCGACTGATCGAACCGTGGACGCGCACGGACAGCTCGCTCAGCACCTTCCCCAGCGGGCCGCGGTCCCTGCCCACGTCGGCGTGGGAACGCAGCAGCGCCGCCGCGAGCCGCCGCGAGTCCTCGTCGGGCACGAACTCCGTGACCGCCAGCAGCCACAGCAGGCGCCAGGCGTCGTCCTCGGTGGCGGGCAGCAGCTCGTCGTCGATGCCCATCAGCCACCCGACGTAGCGCCAGAGGTGGATGATGTCGGCCCGCTCCGACTCGGTGTAGCGCACTCCGAGCACCCGCATGCCCACGACGTACACCAGCGAGAACAGCAGTAGCGTGCCCGCCGTCTGCACCTGGTTGATCGGTCGATCCCAGGCGGAGTAGTCCCAGTCGTCGCGGCTGTTCATCGCCGCCCGGACGTGTGCGTGCACCAGCCGGACCCGCAACGCGGAGGCGTACCCCACGGCACCGACCCGCAACGCGCCCGGCGTGGTGACGTCGAGCCACCAGCGACTCGTCTCGATCAGTCGCCGACTCGCCGCGTACTCGATCGCGCCCGTTCCGACGAGCGGTTTCGTGGCGCGCGAGGCCAGGTAGCCGCCCATCAGGGCCATGTCACCGAGCGGGAAGAGACTGAGCACTCCCGTGCGCACGATGGCCCGAGCGCCGCGGTCGAGCCGACGCTGGTCGACCCAGTACGGCGTGGCTTCGACGTCGCGGAAGAAGTCGACGAGCTGGCGCGGCGGATCGTCGAGGCTGTCGACCCCCCGCTCGGCTGCCTCGTTGAACAACGCGCGCCCACGACCACGCGGCAACGACCGCATCATCTCGACCACCGCGTCGGCGAGCGGGTCCTCCAGTTGCGCGAACTCGCGCAGCCGCCGCCGCTGCCGTTCGGTGCCCCGAATGTCGCCGGGCGCGAACAGCCGGGTGGCGAGCCGGAAGCCACCCTCGCGAAACAGCTCCGGATCCGGCAGCCGCTCCTCAGCCGTCATGACAACAAGTGTTGTCACTTCACCTTCCGAGCGTCAAGGAAGGCGCCGAGCCTGAAAGGGGGAACCACCCGCTTGCCGTTCGGTGATCGCGGCCGTGTATGCTGGAGCCACTGCGGATGTAGTTCAATGGTAGAACATCAGCTTCCCAAGCTGAGAACGCGGGTTCGATTCCCGTCATCCGCTCTCGCGAGAAACCCCCAGGTCAGAGGGCCTGGGGGTTTCTTCTTTCCGGCGTCGACGACCACAGCACGGTCGAGGTCGAACTCTTCGCCGTAGGATGACGACCATGAGCGACCGCCAGACCGAGGGCCTCCGCTTCGCCGAGATCGTCACCGGCCTCACCGTGACCGACGAAGCACCTCCCGAGGGGTCGCCGCTGGCCAGGCTCATCGAGCTGGACCACCAGCGCAGGGCCGAGGGGCACTCCCAGGAATGGCTGAACGAGCAGGCGCGGAAGCTCTGAGCCGCCCGCGAGAAGTCCTGCGCGGCACCGTCGGCAACGCACCGGTTCGGCGACCGGCGTCATAGGCCCATGCACCTGTGACCTCGCTCTGGCCCGCAGCGAAACCCGCTCTCGCGAACGAACCGTCGATGCTACGACTCTCCGCGCTAGGGCCGGGTTTCACGGCCGCCTGTGGCCGCTCGGGGTCGCACGGCGATACCAGGCGTAGACTGACAGTGTCGGAGGCGATCGAGTACCCACGATCTGCGAGTGCCGCCTCGGGCGAACATCCACCTCGACCCCTCGTCGGGTCGGAGACGGGAGCGCCGAGATGATCTCGGCTCAGTCAGGTTCCACACCTCGCCACACCAGCGGACGTCACACCGTGCGACTGGAGATGAAATCGGTAGGCGCGGCCCGCGGCTACGTCGACGGGGCATGGTGGCCGCGATCGACCGAACCCACGACGGAGTTCCCAGAGCTCTGCTCGGCCCTCGCGCCCTGGGTGGGCGCCGTCAGTCGCGTCTCCTACCACCTCGGTACCTGGAGCGTTGCCGCCCGTAGGGTTGCTGTGGACGGTCGCGTGGTACGGCTTGAAGGCTTCACCACGATGGACCCGCACACGGTGGTCGTGATCGGGTCCGACTCACGGAGGGTGAGTCTGCTGGTCGTGCCGCCGGACGCCCCCGGCGATACGGGCCGGGCACAGCTGCGATCGGCGGCGGCCTTCGACTCCATCGCGAGTGTCGAGGCGATCCGGCAGGGGAACCAACGTGAATAGGCCCGCCCACGGAGCGGGTGCGCGACGCCCTGCCTCCGGCGCCGAACCCGAGAAGAACACGAACCAACTACGGGTGTGGCGGGACTTGATCGAGGCGCTGGACCATCTCGACGATGCCTGGCAGGCCACGGGAACAAGCAGACCGTCCGCGTCTGCGCAACTGCCCGCCAACCTGGTGGTGGATCTGGTCAGGGCCACGGAGCGCGGAACGCGCGTGCTAGCCGGCGTAGCCGGCGTCGTCGTCCAGCAGTACGACAGCGGAAGCGCGTTCCAGGACGTCGCTTCAGCGCTGGAGCGAGCGAACAGGACGTGGCCCACCCGCTGACCAGCCGGACGACGTCCCCGACCGAAGCGGCAAGGAGCCGTTTCGCCCCCATTCCCTTTCGTCATCCCACAAGGAGCTACATGTCCCACCCTTATCGTCACTCCTCCCACGCCAGCGCGGGAGTCGAGTGCGTGGTGTTCAGCCACCCCGCCCTCACCGAACCGGTGAACGCCGCGCTCGTCGACGGCGTCGCCGCCGAGTGCGCGCGCAACGTCCATTTCTCCGCACGCCCACCCGCGCAGCTCGGTACGTGGAGCCGATGACCACTGGCGACCATGACGACCGACTTCAACTCCGCCGTACGTGTGGTCGCGGATCTTCTGCCGCAGGTCACAGAACTCGCCGCACCGACTCCGTGTGAGCGCTACACCGTGGCCGACCTTCTCGACCACCTCGACGGCCTCACGATCGCGTTCACTCTCGCCGCGCGTAAGGAATCCGGACCGTCAGCCGACCAGGCCCCCGCGCCGGACGGCGCGAACCTGCCGGACGACTGGCGCGAGCGGATTCCTCGGCGGCTGGAGGAACTCGCCCAGGCATGGCGTGAACCCGTTGCGTGGGAAGGAACGACGAAGGCGGGCGGCGTCGAGATGCCCGGCGCGCAAGCGGGCATGGTGGCTTTGACCGAGGTCGTGGTCCACGGCTGGGACCTGGCTCGCGCCACCGGCCAGTTCTACGCCCCTGAGCCCGAAGTCCTGGCCGCCGTCCACGAGCACGTGAACGCGATCGCCGCCGCCGGGCCGGTGGAGGGACTGTTCGGCCCGGCCGTCGAGGTCTCCGCCGACGCGCCGCTGCTGGACCGCGTCATCGGCCTCACAGGGCGCGACCCGAAGTGGCGGCGCCGTTGACTCGGACGTCGGCTCCGTGTCAGCGGCGCTCGCAGACCCGCTCGCGGGGGCACGCACCATCGTGGACCACTGTCGGTGGCAGATCGGAGCACCCGGCGACTGGTCGGTGTTCGCCGGGGCGGCCTCGGAGGTAGCCGACCCCGAACACCGGGCCGAGGACGAGGCTCTCATCCGGGAGACGGCGGCACCGGCTCAGCGACCTCGCCGGTGAGGTCTCGGACGTACACCGGCTCGCCGTACCTCGTCCTACCCGTGTCGCGGAAACCGCAGCGGCGCCAGAATCCCTCCGCGCTGCCGTCGCCGGGCACGAAGGTGGTCTCCACCGAAACCCAGCCCTGGCCGCGCAGTTCCTCGACGAGCAGTTCCACGGCCTGCCGACCGACGCCCCTGCCCTGATACGACGCATCGACCATGAACCGCACCAGGTACGGCACCCCGGTCTCGACCTCGACCAGAAGCACGCCGACCACAACGTCGTCGAGGTGGATCGCGTGCAGAACGGCGTCCGGTTCGTAGTTGCCCTCGGCCACGGTGTAGGCGGCGGGAGCCACCAGATGCTCCTGTCCCTCGGCCAACCGCAACTCGCACACCGCCCGAACGTTGTCCCGAGTCACCGGCAGAAGCGACACAGTCATGCGAGGACCGTAGCCACCTCGGGTCCGTTGGCACCACGGAATTCGGAGTGGACCGAACCGCACGACTCCGCTCTCAGCGAGGGTGTGTCGGTGAGTCTGCGGTGACCGCCGTGTCCGCAGCTCCGCGCACCTCCGGGTACCGGAAGTGCGGACACACGTACGGGAGCTGCGGACACGCGTTCGCAACCTGCGGACACGGCTGGCGGGTTACTCCTGGGCGAGTTGGGCGCGGAGCTTGTCCTCCTGCTCCCGGAGTTGGGGCGTGAACTCCTCGCCGAAGTCGTCGGCCTCGAAGATGCGCCGGATCTCGATCTCCACCTCGCCACCGGCGTCGATCGACGGCCACTGCCTGGCCCATTCGACGGCCTCCTCGTGCGAGGCCACCTCGATGATCGTGTAGCCGGCGATCAACTCCTTGGTCTCGGCGAACGGACCGTCCAGCACCGTGGGCTCGCCGCCCGAGAACTTCACCCGCGCGCCCCTGGCGCTGGGGTGCAGTCCCTCCCCACCGCGCAACACACCCGCGTCGGCGAGCTTCTGGTTGTAGGCGCCCATCGCCGCGAGCTGTTCCTCGGTGGGCAGCACGCCCGCCTCGGTGTCGGCGTCGGCCTTGCGGATCAGCATGAAGCGCATTCGTGTGCTCTCCTTCGTCTCGATGTCGCGCACCCTTCGCGGCCTTCATCGACACGTCGAACGACGACCTCGGCTTTCGACATCCCGACGGAAATTCTTCCGAAGTTCCGAGCTGCCCCTTCGAGTCGGGATAATCGCGGAGGTGACGACTCCACTGAGCAAGGCCACTCGGTTGCCCGACGGCGTGTGGGTGCGCGGTCGCGGGCTTCGGCACCCGTTGCCCGACGGCGAGGTGCCCGACTACGGCCTGTACCTGGGCGGAGGTCGCCTGCGTGCCCGCCACGAGCCCTCGCTGACGTGGCCCCACGACTGGGTGTTCTGGCGCGACGGGATGTTGCCCGCCGACTGGCCCGCCACGGCCGAGAAGCTCCTCGCCCTGCACAAGCGGGCTGCCGAGGGCGCGGCCGTCGAACTCGCCTGCCACGGCGGGATCGGCCGCACCGGCACCGCCATGGCATGCCTGGCCACGCTGAGTGGGCTCTCCCCCCGCGACGCCGTCAGCTGGGCCCGCGCCCACTATCACCGGCGCGCCGTCGAGGTGCCGTGGCAGCGCCGCTACGTGTCGTGGTTCGCCGCGCACGTGGCCACCGGCTGACCGGCGACCCTCACCCGTCGATCTCCTTGCGCAGGCGCGCCGGCGCCTTGAGCCGCCAGGCCTGCTCCACGAGTTCGCCGAGCTCGGCTTCGTCGATCTCGGCGAGGTCCACCAGGATCGCCCCGTACCCGTCGTAGTGGGCAGTGGTGTGGAAGGCCGGAGAGCCGGAGGCGAGCATGGCTTCCTTCTCCTCCAGCTCGCACATCAGCATCAGCCAGCCCTCAGCCTCCGTGCGGAGCCGGAGGAACGTCTTCCCCCTGACCTTCGCGGCAGGGGTGCGGTAGGAGGTCGAGATCTCGACGCCCGGAAGCCGCGTCGCCAACTCCACCACGTCATCCCAGTTCGGCATCCCCGCATGGTTTCAGCAAAGCCGGGGTTCGGCGAGCGGCCATCGGCCGAATGGCCGACGCGACGAGGCGAGACGGTCCCGTCGGCCGAGGTCGGCCACCCCACGCCGGCCATAGCGTCGGGTCATGACTTCGGCACAGGAGACAGCGCTGACGTACGGGTTCGGTGCGTTCGTGGTCGTGTGGGCGGTACTGCTGGTGCCGCAGCTCGTCAGTCACCACGCCAGGTTCGGCCGCGTCGACGGCCGACGCGTGGTGACGACCGGCGCCGTCACGCTGTACACCTGCCTCGCCCTGGCCGTGGTACTGCTGCCGCTGCCCGCGCCGGGTGATCCGGAACTGACGCAGACCGTGCAGCTCGTGCCGTTCCAGTGGATCGCCGACGTGGGCACCGAACTCGACAAACACGGGCTCTCCCACGCCCACGCGCTGTTCACCCAGACCTTTCAGCAACTGGCGATGAACGTGCTGCTGTTCGTGCCGCTGGGCGTGTTCGCCGTGTTGCTGTGGAAGCGAGGAGCGCGGTTCGCGACGCTGACCGGGTTCGGTGTCTCGCTGCTGGTGGAGATCACACAGCTCACCGCCAACTTCGGCACCGCGCCGCTGCCCTACCGCATCTTCGACGTGGACGACCTGCTGGCCAACACGGCGGGTGCCGTACTCGGCTGGGCAGGGGCCACCCTGGCCGTGTTGCTGCGGCGGATCAGGAAGGCGGGCGTCGCAGGCCGGACATCGGCAACCGCTCGGACCACGCCGCTCGCGGTGGTGCCTCGGCCTCGCCGAGCCGTACCAACCGCTCACGCCTTCGCCGATCGCGTCGGCGCGCCTCCCGCTGATCTTCGTACACAACCGTTGCCGCGCCCGCGATGAGCATCAGAACGACGCCGACGAAGATCAGAGCCAGTTGCACGCCATCCCCCTTGATGCCGTTTCTGTGTGGCTCGTCACAGCCTAGGGGGTCCGGAGCCTGCTCACCAGCCCGTGTAGTCCGTCCCGGACCATGTCGGGGTCGTCGACGTGCAGCCCGCGCGACACCTCGTACCACGGTGACAGCCGGTGCCACACCGCGGCGCGTTCCCGCTGGGCGGGCGTGACGCCGTACTCCTCGGCCACCGCGTCGGCGAACGCCTCGGGCGTGCCGTGCAGCGTCCACGAGAAGTCCATCGCGGCGTCCCCGCAACGGGCGTCGCCGAAGTCGATGACACCCGTGATCACGTCGCCGCTGGTCAGCGCGTGTTCGGGGCCCAGATCACCGTGGACGACGGTGTCGAAGGGGAAGGTGTGGACGCGGTCGAGCACCGCTCGCGCCTCGCTCTCCCACTCGGCCGGCACCAGCGGGAGCACAGTCTGCCGGAAGCGCGTCAGGTCGTCGGCCAGGTCGAGGGCGGCCTCGGACGCGGGCAGCAGACCGTGCCGCACCGCGTCGTCCACGGAACAGCCGTGAAGGGCCTTGAGGAACCGACCGAGACACCGACCGTTCGTCGGTGTGAAGGCGGCGAGCGGCTCCCCGGGCACGAGCTCGTGCCGGGACACCACAGCCGCGCCGCCGGTGAGTTCCGGGACCGGGATCCGCAGCGGGAGGCGGGGCGCCAACCACGGCAGCAGCGACGCCTCTCGCCGGAGCTGCGCCACGACTTCGGGGCGGCGCGGTCACCGCTCGATCCAGCGACCGTCGACCAGCGTGGCCGCGCAGTCCCATCCCGCCGAGAGATCCACGGCGCCACAGTAGACGCCAGCAGTCGAGGTCAGCGCGGGGACAGCACGCAGAACTCGTTGCCCTCGGGGTCGGCGAGCACGACCCACGGGTGACGATCGGCGGAGTCCAGGATCTTCGCACCCAGGCCCACCAGCCGTTCCACCTCGTCGGCCTGGCTTCCCGACGCGGGGGCGATGTCGAGATGCAGCCGGTTCTTCACCGCCTTGCGTTCGGGCACGGGCTGGAACACCAGTACGGGCTGGGAGTCGAGTTGCACGTAGGTCAGGCCGTCGGCGTCCCGCCAGCGCCGCGGGGGCGGCGCGCCGAGAGCCTCTCTCCAGAACATCGCGAGCGTCTCCGCGTCCTCGCAGTCGACGGCCACGGCGATCACGTGTGCAGTCATGTACGGGTAGTACCCGAACGAGACGGCGCACACTCATGCCCACAGCGTCGCACTACCCGGTGTAACTCTTGTGGTTCGGTGTAACCACTTCAGCCCAGCGGGAATACCCCATCCAGGGGAGCGGCACGCCGTGGGGGCGGGCGTGCGGAGGGAGGACGGGATGGCACACGGCGCACATGCCGCACGCGGCGCATACGGCTTGGACAGGGCGACCCGCACGCTCACCGTTGCCGCTGTGGACTCGGTGCCCATCTTCCGGGACGGACTCAGCGCCGTCATCAGCCGGACGCCCGGACTGCGATGGGGCGGGCACGCGGGCAGCCACCACTCCGGCATCCAGATGTGCGAGCAGCTTCGCCCCGACGTCCTGCTGGTCGACTCGGCGATCGACCCACACGGTCACCTCACCCGACTGCTGGCCGATGGGCACCCGATGCTGGTGATCGTGGTGCTCGTCGACGCCACGCACCGCACCACCGCCTACCTCGACACGATGATGAACGCGGGCGTGCACGGCGCGCTGCCCCGGTCGGTGGAGCCCCGCCAGCTCACCGACGGCATCCGCCGCACCTACGTCGAGCGCCACTACACCGATCCCGCGCTGGCACCACTGGTGCCCGCACAACGGGCCGGTGAGGCAGGTGTCGCCCAGCGACCGCACATGCCGCTGTCCCGACGCGAGTACCAGGTGCTGCAACTGATCGCCGAGGGTATGGAGAACTCCGCCGTGGCCGACACGCTGTTCCTGTCGGTGGAGACTGTCCGCACCCACGTCAAGAGCATCCTGCGCAAGCTGTCGGCACGCGATCGCACACACGCCGTCACCAAGGCGTTCCGCTCCGGGCTGCTTGTCGTCACTCCCGCGAACCACGACCAGTCGGGCGTGAAGGGTCAACCGCACCCCTGAGTCACGCGCGCCGATCGACCTCCGCGTTCGCCCGGAGTTCGGCGCTGCGACATCCGCATCACAGCACCGTCGGGACTCTCGCATTCTATTACCGACTGGTAGTATCCTTATGTTACCGGCCAGTAGGGCAGTGCTGGTCACGCTGACCGCGTGTCCTGTCGGCGACAGGAGTGCCCAGCCGGAGTGCCGAACAACCCGTACGGAGTGACGACATGGGCCACTACAAGAGCAACGTCCGAGACCTGGAGTTCAACCTCTTCGAGGTCCTCGGCGTGCAGGAACGCCTCGGCAAGGGAGTGCTCGCGGAATCCGACGAGGAGACCGCGCGCGGTGTGCTGTCCGAGCTGAACAACCTCGCCGTCGGCCCGCTCGCCGAGTCGTTCGTCGACGCCGACCGCAACCCGCCGGTCTACGACCCCAAGACCTTCTCCGCGACCCTGCCGGAGTCCTTCAAGAAGAGCTACCAGGCGCTCTGGGACGGCGAGTGGTGGCGGCTCGGCCTCACGAACAACCTCGGCGGCTTCGGCCTTCCTCCCACGGTGCAGTGGGCCGCCGCCGAACTGATCCTCGGTGCGAACCCGGCGCTGTACATGTACCTGGCCGGCCCGAACTTCGCCATGATCCTCGACCGCAACGGCACCGAGGAACAGAAGCGCTGGGCCCAGATCATGATCGACCGCGCCTGGGGCGCCACCATGGTGCTCACCGAGCCGGACGCCGGCTCCGACGTGGGCGCGGGCCGTACCAAGGCCGTCAAGCAGGAGGACGGCTCCTGGCACATCGAGGGTGTCAAGCGGTTCATCACCTCCGGCGACCAGGACATGACCGAGAACATCATGCACCTGGTGCTGGCCCGTCCCGAGGGCCCCGGCATCGAGCCGAAGCCCGGCACCAAGGGACTGTCGCTGTTCCTCGTGCCGAAGTTCCACTTCGACTCAGTCACCGGTGAGCTCGGTGAGCGCAACGGCGCGTTCGTCACGAACGTCGAGCACAAGATGGGCCTGAAGGTCTCCACCACCTGCGAGCTCACCTTCGGCCAGCACGGCGTCCCTGCCAAGGGCTGGCTGCTCGGCGAGGTGCACGACGGCATCGCGCAGATGTTCCAGGTCATCGAGTACGCCCGCATGATGGTGGGCACGAAGGCCATCGCGACGCTGTCCACCGGCTACCTCAACGCGCTGGAGTACGCCAAGGAGCGCGTGCAGGGCCCGGACCTGACCCGGCAGACCGACAAGACGGCCCCGCGCGTCACCATCACGCACCACCCCGACGTGCGCCGGTCGCTCATGCTCCAGAAGGCCTACGCCGAGGGCCTGCGCGCGGTGTACCTCTACACCGCCTCCTTCCAGGACCAGGTGTGGACCCAGGAGGGCGACGCCGACTCGCTCGACCTCGCGGAGCGCGTCAACGACCTGCTGCTGCCCATCGTCAAGGGCGTCGGCTCCGAGCGCGCCACCGAGCAGCTCGTGCAGTCGCTCCAGACGCTCGGCGGCTCGGGCTTCCTGCAGGACTACCCGATCGAGCAGTACATCCGTGACTCGAAGATCGACTCGCTGTACGAGGGCACGACCGCCATCCAGTCGATGGACTTCTTCTTCCGGAAGATCGTCCGCGACAAGGGCAAGGCCCTCGGCTACATCGCGGGCGAGATCGTGAAGTTCATCGAGTCCGAGGCGGGCAACGGCAGGCTCAAGAAGGAGCGCGAGCTGCTGAAGCAGGCGCTGGACGACGTCCAGGGCATGCTCGGGACGATGATCGGCTACCTGACCTCGTCGCAGGAGGACGTCACCAACGTCTACAAGGTCGGCCAGAACACCGTGCGGCTGCTGATGTCGGCGGGTGACCTGCTCGTGGGCTGGCAGCTGCTCAAGCAGGCCGAGATCGCCCAGGCCAAGCTGGACGCAGGCGCCTCGGGCAAGGACGTGCCGTTCTACCAGGGCAAGCTGGCCGTGGCGTCGTTCTTCGCCAAGAACGTGCTGCCGGAGCTCTCCGCCCGGCGCGCCATCGTCGAGGCCACCGACAACGACCTCATGGAGGTCGACGAAGCGGCGTTCTGAGCGCCCTCAGCGCAGCCTGACCACGAGGGGCCACCTTCCACCACACTCGGGTGCGGGAGGTGGCCCCTCGTGTGCGTGTGGTTGGCGATCAACAAAGGTGGGTACCTCATTCGGGTCAATGACCCAGTGTTGAAGGAGCAGACACCATGGCGATTTCGGGAATCATCTCCGCGATTCTGGTGGGTCTGGTGCTCGGGATCCTCGCCAGGTTGGTCGTTCCGGGGAAGCAGAACATTCCGATCTGGCTCACGATCCTCGTCGGTATCGCCGCCGCGTTCCTCGGCACGGCTATCGCGAGAGGCCTGGGGTACGCCGACACGGAAGGCTGGGACTGGCTGGAGTTCATCACGCAGCTCGTCGTCGCCGCGATCGGCGTCTCGCTGGTGGCGGGCATGTACCCGCGCAGGCACATCCGAGCATGAGATCCGGTAGTGGAGTGTCTCGTTGAGACGTTCTCGACTCGGCCGGTCGTCGCGAGCGCACTGCTCGTCGACGACCGGCCGAGTCGTCCGTGGCCCGAAAGGCGTACGCGAACCGCGGACACGCGTGCACAACCCGCGGACACGGCTGTCAGGGGCGGGTGCCCCAGAGGGTGACTCGCACCGTCGTCGCCGTCGACCGGACGTGGACGGCGACGGCCGTCTCGGTGTCGTTCGTGATCCGATGGCCCTCGGCCACCGACAGGCCTGCCCGCCTCGCCGCTTCCTCCACCACGGCCAGCCACGGCGGAGGAGCGGCGTACGCCTCCAGCTCCACCGTCTCGCCCGGCTTCACCACCACACCGTTCAACGCCCCCGTCGCGACATCCGCTCCCGCGAGTTCCTCGGGTGCGTGCCCGCTCGTCGTCGCGGTGGCGACGACCTCCCTGACCTCCAGTGCGTGGACGTCCTGGGTGGTGACGGCCGGTTCCACGGCGTCGTAGAGCACCGTGACCTCCCGCCGGTCCGCCGGTGCCGTGGCAAGCGTTTGCGCCAACCCGGCGAAGGTGCGTTCCCAGTCGATGCGCGTGCCGCGCACCGAGGGCACCACCACGGGCGTCCCGTTGCGGAACACGAGAGAGGCGTCCCTGGCGGGACGCTCGGTGACCCCCAACTCACTCTGTACGGCGCTGCTCAACACCGCGTGATCCAGTGTCACGCCCAGGGTCGCGCCGTCACCGTCGCCGCGAACCTCGAAGCCGAGCGCCTGGCGGATGTCCTCGGGCAGCAACACGGAGTCGATCCCGTCGCCGCGGACCAGCACGGGACCCGCCAGCAACGGCCGCACGGTGTCCTCCAACACGGCGTGCACGGCCTCCGCCGTCAGCCTCGGCCGCAGCACCTCCACGGGAAGGTCGATGCGCTCGGCGTGCGGCCAGTGGACCCGGACGGCGGCGACGGCGGCGTTCAGGTCGGACACCCTCGTGCCCACCTTCGGCTCGATCGCCTGGGGGAGCACACCGCCGTCGTCGTGAACACCCTCGACGGGCTTCAGAGCGATGCCTCCGTCGATGGCGGGGCGGTTGACACGCTCCTGCGCGAGACGGCCCAGCGCGGCCTTCACGGCGCCCTCGTCGACAGTGGTCACCAACGGCACCTCCCGGTCACCGAACAGCGAGGCAAGCCTCGCCCACGGCAACCACGGTTGCTCCCCCGCCCGCTCGACGGTGGCCGACCAGTCCACACCGAGCCCGGCCTCCCGGGGATCGAGCGAGACGTCGATCCCACCGGCGCGCAGCTCCACGGGCCTCACCACGAGCGGGCCGAGTTCGCGGCGGAGTTCGGCCTCCGCGTCCCGCCTGTCGAGTCCGCCGATGTCCACACCGGCTACCGTGACGCCGCGGGGCACGTCACCGATACCGACCACCAGGTCGACCACGTACACCACGGCGAGCGACCCGGTGACGGCGCCGAGTGCCACCAGGGCGTTGCCGACACCACGTCGCCAGCGGATTCCGGGAGAAGTCCAACCGTCGGTACGGGTCACCTCCGCCGGAGGGAACTCGTCGACGAGATCGATGTCGGTGTCGGTCTCGGAGGTGGATCTTTCGCCGTCGTCAGGACCACCCACGGACGCCTCCCGGATGCCGCCTACAGGTAGAGGCCCGTGCCGTGCTCCGTCCGCTCGCTGGCGACCGCGTGAACGTCGCGTTCCCGCATCACGAGGTACGCATTGCCCTGGATCTCGACCTCGAGCTGGTCCTCGGCGTTGAACAACACGCGGTCGCCGACCTTGACGTTGCGTACGTTGTTGCCCACTCCCAGCACGTTGCCCCAGGAGAGCCGCCGCGCCACCTGGGCGGTCGCCGGGATCACGATGCCACCGGTGCTGCGCCGTTCACCGTCCTCCGACGGCATGCGCACGAGCACGCGGTCGTGCAGCATCTGGATTTCGAGTTTGGCGTCCGATGCGAGTGGGCCGTTGGTTTCTGACACGGTATTCATGCTACGTCGCGGTAAGGAAACGGTTCCCGGTACCGACCTCTGCTTACTCGGCCGGAGTTCCCGCCATGACGAGAGGCAATCCCGCGGCCCCGCCCGATTCGACCCGAACGGGGACACCCCAGTCCTGCCGGGTGATCCGGCACACCGGATGCTCCGCGTCGGAGGCACAGCTCGCAGCCTGCGCCACCACCTGGAGCACCCCGCCCTCCACGCCGTCGGCGAGCGTGACGGTGCGTTCGAGTTCGGTGCCGACGCCCCCGCCGTCGAGCAACAGCTCCGGCGGTGAGGCACTGACTTCGAGGCGGGTGGAAGGACCGTACCGGTCGTCGAGCTTCTCTCCCGGCGGTGGCACGAACGTCACCGCCAACCGCACCTGCCCCGGCGCGAGCACCGTGGGAGGCCGTCGCACGGCCAGCTCGGCGCCGTCCACGACCTCACCCCCGAGCCCGTCCTCGCCGCCGCGCTCCAGCGGACGCAGCCGGTGCGCGGCCGACTCCACGACGAGCACCCCGCCGTCGGTGACGACCAGGCCGGACGGCTCCGCGAGATCGCGCAGCAACGTGGTGACCTCTCCGGTGACGGGATCGAACCGCCGCACCGCGCCGTTGTAGGTGTCAGCCACGCCGATCGCGCCGTCGGGCAGCACGGTGACACCCAGCGGGTGCTGGAACAGCGCCGAGTCGGCGGCACCGTCACGGTGACCGAAGGTGAACAGGTCCTGCCCCACGGCGGTGCGCACGACGAACCCACCGGCGTCACCGGCGTCGCCGCCGTCACGCTCCACGTACCGCAGGGCCGAGGTCTCGGCGTCCACCAGCCACAGCCGTTCGCCCGTCACGGCCAGCCCGGAGGTCTGCGCGAAGAAAGCCTCAGCGGCGGAGGCGTCCCGCAGACCTTCCACGGTGGTGCCCGCGAACCGCGAGATCGTGCCCTCGACCGGATCGAAGAGGCTGAGCGTGTGGTTGCCCGCCATCGCCACCACGACCCCGTTCGCGGCGTCCCACCAGCGCACGTCCCACGGACTCGTCAGGTCGACGCCGAGGGCCGGGCCGGAGTCGTCACCGTCGCGCCACTGCCGCCCGGTTCCCGCCACGGTGCGCACCGCGCCGGTGCGCAGGTCGACGCCCCGAAGCAGGTGGTTGGCGGTGTCGGCGACGAGCAGGTGGTAACCGACCTCGTCGGCGACATGGGTGGGCAGGAGGGTCAACCCCGACGGCTCCGCGAAACGGGCGACGTCGAACGCGCCGTCCACCGCGCCCCTCCGGCCATCACCGAAGCGGCGAAGCAGGGTCTCGGCGTCGGAGGCGAACTCCGCGACCGAGTGGTTGGCCGTGTCGGCGACCAGCACCCGCCCCTCGGCCGTCACCACGGCCTTCGACGGGAACCGCAGGCCGTCGAGGTGGCCACGGCCGTCGGTGTCGGCACGCGCCACCTCACGCAGGTCGGTCTCGCCCCGGCGCAGGGTGCCGTTGCGCTCGTGGAGGGCCACGAGCTCGCCGATCACCCGGCGCAGGGCGTCGCCGTGGCCCTCACCGGCGGCGACGTGCACCACGTAGCCCTCGGGATCGACGACCACGAGCGTCGGCCACGCCTTCACGGCGTACTGCTGCCAGAGGCTCATGTCCGGGTCGCTCACCACCGGATGGTCCACGCCGAGACGCGCGACGGCGGCGGCCACGGAGTCCCGTCCGCCCTCGTGGACGAACTTCGGGGAGTGCACGCCCACGGTGACGAGCACGTCGGCGAACTCCTCTTCCAGGGGGCGCAGCTCGTCGAGGACGTGCAGGCAGTTGACGCACCCGGAGGTCCAGAAGTCCAGTAGAACGATCTTGCCGCGCAGCCCGGCGAGTGTCAGCGGTTCGCCGCCGGTGTTCCACCAGGCGTCGCCGGTCAGCTCTGGTGCCCGCACCCGGGCACGGGGCTTCGACTGCTCAACACTCACACCGGGAGTCAACAACACGGCCCTGCACGGCCTTCCGGGGGGTGGCCCGCCGGAGTCGATCGTCACGAACCCGCAGCCGGTTCGAACCGTCGTGTGGAACACATCGTTCTACGTTTGTTCCCTGGACACGATCCCGATGCGCGAACTCGTCACCGCCGGGCGGGCAACCGCACCCACCGTGCGGAGCCCGATCACGGCGCCGGCGGAGCACGATGCCACGGTCGACGTCGCCGCCGCGCTCACCACCGACCGTGACGAGGAGCGCTGGTGATCAACCTGGGCTCGGAGGAACTCACCTTCGTGACCTACGACCGGTGCCTGCTCGCCTCGGCGAGGTACCTGGGGCTGACCACCGCGAGTCCCGGCCAGGACTCGTGAGCCGACGCTTCGCCGCGGACTCTTCCCTGAGCGGTCGGCACGGCGGGCGTCCGCGACGCGCTTCACCGGGTCCGGGTGGGGCCTCCCGCCGGCTCGGTGAGCGTCACGGTCGGGGTCTGCGACGGCGACCGTGGGTCGGAGGACGTCGACGGCACGGCCTGTCTGCCCGAGCAGCCGGTGACGCAGACGGCCACGAGAGCGGCGGCGACGAACGGCGTGGCGAAGCGCCTGTGGGATTCACGGACACACGATCTGGACACGTGGCGTGATCGCCCCCGCGTCGTACGGCGTTACGGATTCGGGCCCGGGCTCCCTCAGTTGGGGCTGGTGCGCCGCAACGTCCTGGTGACACCGGCCGCCACCGTGGTGACGAGCACCCACCCCATCGCGATGAACCCCGTGGACACCCACTTGTCCGCGCCCGCCATGTGCCACCGGCCCTTGTTGCCGAAGTCGGCGATGGGCACCAGCAGGTCGACGGTGTAGAGCACGGGATTCCACTCCAGGCCCGTGTCGTCGACGTTGACGGCGCAGCGCTCACCGATCACGACGAACCGGTCGGCGTCCACGGCGCAGTCGTCGCTGCCGAGTCCGAACCAGAGACTCCCCAGCACCAACAACGCGAGCAACCACGCGAGCGCCCGCACGGGCCGGTAGCCGTAGCCGACCATCCATCGTTGCAGCCAGCTCCACAGCCGCACCCCGGCTCCGAAGAACCAGCCGTAGCCGGTGGCGAGCGACTCGTAGCGGTACTGCTGCTTGCGCATCAGGACCGTGTCGGCGTGCTCCTCGTTGCCGCAGGCCCGCAGCATCGTGGCGAGCTGGTCGTACGGGCCGGGCCGGTACCCGCGCATGGCGTGGCGCAACCACTTCAGCCGCAACTCGATCTGCTGGTCGTCCTTGAGCGGGATGGGACTGTCGAGGGCCTCGTAGCGAAAGTCCTCCAGCTCGACCCCGCCCGTGGCATACCAGAGCTGCTCGTTGTCGTGCAGCGTTCCACACTGCGCCCCCCGCAGCGAGACCCTCCCCTCGGGTACCTCCGCGGGAGTGAGCTCGAACTCCTCGGCGATGGTGTCGCCCGCCTCGAACGCGAGACCGTTCTTGCCCGCCGTGAGCACCGCACCCGCGATACAGAGCTTGCGCTTGATCACCGCGCCGTCGAGCGTCACACCGCCTTCGCTCTCGAACGAGCCGTCGGCGCGGCTGTGCATGAGGACGCTGCGGGCGACCTGCACCGAACGCAGGTCCACGGCCCACTGGGCGGACTCGTCCTGCTCCGGCTCCGTCACGGTGGTGTTCTGCAGGTCGATACTGCCGCCGACCGTCATGCCCTGCAGCCGGATGGTGCCCTTCATGGTGCACGCGCTGAGCATGAGGTTGCCCGACACCCGGCTGCGCCGGGCCGAGAACACGTCGCGCGACGGGTGCGACAGGCGGCCGTCCCTGACGAACACGTTGCCGCGCACCGTCACGTCGGCCAGCCGGAACTGCCCCTCGGTGCGCATCTTGCTGCCTTCGAGGTCACCGTTGATCTCGCTGCCGTCGAGGTGGATGGCACGGTCCATGTACGGCGGCTCGACGTTGCGCCGCACGGCGACCTCCGCCCCCGCCAGCCGAAGCGACCCTCCGATGTGGGTGTTCACCATCCGCAGGGTCCCCGTCGCGCGCAGCCCGTCGCCCATCTCGACGTTGCCGTCGACGTACATACGGTCGGCGATGAACGCGGGGTGCGGATCGACGTACCAGTCGCCGGTCTTCCACGCGTCCACGACGATCTCGCCC
Organism: Saccharomonospora cyanea NA-134; assembly: GCF_000244975.1. Classification (NCBI taxonomy): domain Bacteria; kingdom Bacillati; phylum Actinomycetota; class Actinomycetes; order Pseudonocardiales; family Pseudonocardiaceae; genus Saccharomonospora; species Saccharomonospora cyanea. The sequence continues at coordinate 5,300,225 of NZ_CM001440.1, forward strand.
GACGGGTCGACCTCCAACCGCGCTCCCCGGAACACGAGGTCACCCGCCACCCGCATGCTCGGCACGTACACCATGCCGTTGACCGTGAAGGGCCGGGGATCACCGGGCCGGTAGTTGTCCACTTCGCACAACAGGCTTCCCGAAACGGCGATGCCGTTGCCGTTGAGGGCGAACCCCCTCGGGTTCCGCAGTCGCGCGCCCGAGAAGTTGACGTTACCGCCGGCTCTCAACCCCGGGATGCGGACCTCGCCGTCGGTGGTGAGCCGGTAGGCGAGCAGGGCTCCGGTGACCATGAGCCGGTCCGCCTGCAACGCCTTGCCACCGGGATGGTTGATCCGCGTACCGGTGAGGATCACCGTGCCGTCCACCACGGCGTCGGTGAGGTTGACCGCCGCGTTCGGAACTCCCCTGTCGGTTCGGGTGGTGAGGACGTCGGTGCCACGTTCCGCACTGTCGTCGTCCACCTCGACCCGGCACCGGACCAGCCTGAGGTCGTTGCGGCTGCGAAAGTTGCGGGCCTTGAGCCCGGGCAGCCAGCACCGGTAGAACGACAGGCCGAGCAGGTTCGCCTCCCGCACGTCGGGCGGGTACTCGAACCGGCAGTTCTCGAAGCGGAACAACACCCCGAGGTCCGCCGCCCGCAGGTCGAGCCTGCCCCTGACGAAGCGGTTCTCCACCTGCAGGATCGGCGCGTTCGTCGCCTGCCGACGCCAGCGCAGCAGCCCCCGGCCGTCCTGTTCCAGCAACGGCCTGAGCAGCTCCTCGGCGTCCACCACCGCCGCCTCGGGTGGGTTGGAGTCGAAGGGATCGAAGTCGACGGGCACCTGGCTGTCACCCTCGGGGTTGTCCGACCCACCCGCCGAAGGGCGCCACCGTATCGTCGGCACCGCTCACCTCCCTCGCTCACGACCCCCGGAAACGGCAGGGCAGAACCCGCCGCCTTCTGTGAGACGACAGCCGTGCGTGGTCAGTTCCACGCACGGCGTGCACGGTGCGAGGTCTAGTCCTCCACGTGGACCGGGTTGAGCACGCGGGCCAGGAACTTCTGCGTGCGTTCCTCACGCGGGTCGCCGATCACCTGCTGCGGCGGGCCCTGCTCGACGACCACGCCGCCGTCCATGAACAGCACCGTGTCGGCGACCTCGCGGGCGAACTGCATCTCGTGCGTGACGACCAGCATCGTCATGCCCTCGTCGGCGAGCTGCCGCATCACCCTGAGCACGTCCCCGACGAGTTCGGGGTCGAGCGCCGACGTCGGTTCGTCGAACAGCATCACCGCCGGGTCCATCGACAGCGCCCGGGCGATGGCCACCCGCTGCTGCTGCCCACCGGAGAGCTGCGCGGGCATCGAGCCGGCCTTCTCCGCGAGCCCCACCTTGGTGAGGTTCTCCATCGCGACGCGCTCGGCCTCGGCCTTGTCCCGCCCGAGCACCTTCCGCTGCGCGATGGTCAGGTTGTCCAGCACGGACAGGTGCCCGAACAGGTTGAACCCCTGGAAGACCATGCCGACCGTGCGGCGCGCCCGATCGAGGTCGCAGTCGGGGTCGGTCAGCTCGAACCCGTTCACCACGACCGTGCCCGAGTTCGGTTCCTCCAGCAGGTTCACACACCGCAGCAGCGTCGACTTGCCCGAACCGGACGGCCCGATGATGCACACGACCTCACCGCGCCGCACCTCCAGGTCGATGCCCTTGAGCACCTCGAGGCGACCGAAGGACTTGTGCAGACCCGAGACCTCGACGATCAGATCACTCATCAGGCCGTCACCTTCAACCCTTGCTCCTCCTTGCGGCCACTGCGGCGTTCCAGGTAACGCGACAGGTATCCCAGCGGCACCGTGATGATGAGGTAACACAGGCCCGCGAGCAGGATCGGGGTCAGCGAGCCGGTCGCGTTCAACCCCTCCCTGCCGAACTTCGCCAGCTCGTACTCGTCCCGCGCGAGACCCAGCAGGTAGATCAGCGACGAGTCCTTCGTCAGCAGGATCAGCTCGTTGGTCAGCGGCGGCAGGATGATCCGGAACGCCTGCGGGATCACCACGGTCATCGTGGTCCTCGCCTGCGACATCCCCAGCGACCGCGCCGCCTCGATCTGGCCGTGCGGGACGGCCTGGATACCGGCGCGCAGCGTCTCGGCGATGTAGGCGGAACCGACCAGACCCAACGCGATGGCCGCGGTGGAGTAGATGTCGAAGCGGATGCCGAACGCCAGCGGCACGCCGTAGCCGAGGGCGATGAACACCAGCAGCGCCGGGATGCCTCGGAAGAACTCGATGTACAGCGTCGCCAGCCAGCGGTACGGGCCGACGGACGACAGCTTCATCAACGCGAGCACCATGCCGATGCCGAGCCCCAGCGCGAAGCCCAGCGCCGTGTACACGATGGTGTTGACCAGCGCGTCGGTGAAGATCGCGGGGAACTGGGTCGCCGCCGCGTCGACGTTGAAGAAGGCGTTCTTGATCGTCCCCCAGTCCGCCAGGACTCCCAGCAGCACCAGGGCAAGGACGAGCACGGCGTACTGGACACCGCGGATCAGCCGTGCGCGTTTACGCCGCGACATCGCCATGACGAAACTCCTCGTTCGAAGCGCGGTGAGGGCCTGAAACGGTAACCCGTTCGTGTCAGACCCTCACCGGCGCCTTGTGATCTTGCGAAGTGGCTCGCTCCGGTTACTTGCTCTCCGGCTTCTTACCGAACCACTTCTCGTAGATCTCGTCGTAGCGGCCGTCCTGCTTCGCGGCGTCGAGCACCTCGTTGATCTTGGCGAGGAGCGCGCCGTTGCCCTTGCGGACGGCGATGCCGTACTCCTCACCCGTCTCGAACTCGGTGGTGACCTCCACGTCGGGGTTGCTCTTGACGAAGTCGTAGAGCACGGAGTTGTCGTTGATCCCCGCGGTGATCTGACCGGTCTTCACCGCCGTCTCCAGCAGCGCCAGGTCCTCGAACTGCCGGGTGGTGTAGCCGAACTCCTCCTTGTGCGCCTCGGCGTACTCCTCGCCGGTGGTGCCGAGCTGGACCCCGAGCACCTTGCCCTTGAGGTCGGCGAGGTCGGTGATGCCGGAGCCCTTCTTCACCAGCAACGCCTGGTTCGCGTCGTAGTAGCCCTCCGAGAAGTCCATGACCTTCTTACGGGTGTCGTTGATGGTCATGGCGGCGGCGGCGAGGTCACACTGCCCGGTGTCCAGCGCGGCCCCCGACTCGATGCTCTCGAACGAGGTGTCGAAGACCTCCTGCTTGACGCCGAGGTCCTCCGCCACCAGGTCCACGAGGTCGACGTCGAAGCCCACCGTCTTGCCACCCTCGGTGAACTGGAACGGCTTGTAGGGCAGGTGTGTGCACGTCGTCAACGTGCCCTCGTTGATCAGGGTGATCTCACCACCGGCCTGGCTGTCTCCGCCTGTGTTGACCTCCTCCGCGCAGCTCGCCGCGGTAGCGGCGAGGGCGAGGGCGGGCAGCAGGGTGAGCGCCCTGGTGAATCGACGCGCCACGATGTCACTCCTCGTAGTCCAATACCGGCAGTCCATGCATCCTGCCACCTAAATGCGCTAATGCGCAGCATCAGCTTCGTTACAGACCCGTTGCGAGAGTCGTCACTCAGCTCCGCGCGTGCGCATCGAGCACCGTGGCGATCGTCTCGGTCACCCGCTGCGCGTGGTCGAGATGCAGCCACTCGTCGGGCACGTGGGCGTTCGAGTCGGGACCGAGCGCCCCGGTGACCACGAACTGCGCCTCCGGGTACTTCTCACCGAGCAATCCCATGAACGGGATCGACCCGCCGAGCCCGACGGTGCCCCACGGCTTACCGAAGATCTCGTCACTGGCCTTCGCCAACGCCTCCGCGAGCCAGGGGGCCGGCTCGGGCGCGTTCCAGCCGTCCGCGGCCTCCATGCCCGACAGCTCCACAGTAGCGTCGTACGGAACGTCCGTGGTCAGCGCCTTCTTGATCGCCTCCAGCGTGGCCTTCGAGTCGGCGGTCGGCGGGAGGCGGAAGCTCAGCGCGAGCGTGGTGCTCGTGCGCAGCACGTTGCCCGCCTCGGCCGGTTCGGGCATCCCCGACGCTCCGATGACCGAGAGAGTGGGCCGCCAACTGTTGTTGAGCAGCAGCTCCACCTCGTCGTCGACCACAGGCCGGGTGGAGCCGTGCCACGGCGTGGTGTCGAGGATCGCGCCCGGCACGGCCTCGATGGTGGCCCTCGCCTCAGCGACGCGGTTGGCCGGGATCTCGACGTTGCACTCGGCGATCTTGATCTCGCCCGTCGCCGAGTCCTCCAGCCTGTCGAGCAGGGTGCGCAGCACGCGGAAGGAGCTGGGCACGATGCCGCTCGCCATGCCCGAGTGCTGGGCCGTTTCGAGGACCCGCACGGTGACGTGCACCTGCGCCAGTCCACGCAGGCTCGTGGTCAGCCACAGGCGCTCGTAGTCGTTGCCGCCGGAGTCGAGGCAGACCACGAGCGAGACGCGCCCGAGCCGCTCGGCCAGATGGTCGAGGTAGGCGGGCAGGTCGGGGCTTCCGGACTCCTCGCCGGTCTCCAGCAGCACGACGGTCCGCGCGTGGGAACCGCCCGCCTCACGCACGGCCGTCAGGGCCGTGGTGGCCGCGTATCCGGCGTAGCCGTCGTCGGCCGAGCCCCGGCCGTAGAGGCGGCCGTCGCGCACGACGGGTGTCCACGGCCCGAGGCCCTCGGACCAGCCGCCGACGGGAGGCTGCTTGTCCAGGTGCCCGTACATGAGGACGGTGCCCTTGTCCTCGGCGCCCTCGGTGGCGGGCACGTCGAGCAGCAGCACGGGGCTGCGGTCGGGCAGCCGCACCACGTCGATCCGCGCGCCGGGAAGGTCGCGCTCGGCGAACCACGCCTTGACGTGCTCCACGGCGGCGTCGAGGTGACCGGTCTCGGCCCACTCGGGGTCGAACACGGGCGAGAGCGCCGGGATCGAGACGAGCGTCGACAGGCTGGGCAGGACGTCGTCCGCCCACGTCCGCCGGACTGAGTTCTTCACGCTTTCCAGTTCCACGCGCCCCATCGTGCCACCCGCCCTCACTGGTGACAGGCGTCACATTCCCCCGCCGAGTTGTGCTGACCCGATCGAAAACCCCGTTCCACCCGCCGTCACGAAGGCGGCGACAACACTGGTCCGGTCGTTGCTCGCAGATGCGACTTTTGGCGGTTGCACGATCGGCCTTCCAAGCATTTGCGCAGCTCAGCAACAGTGCGAGGGGAACAAATCGGCTTCGAGGGCTCTCCACGACGGGGGTTTCCATGCCAGGATGAGCGCGTGAACCGTCACCGCCGACGGACACCCAGCGCTGCGGACCCAGTTGCGCATCCGGTGGCCGGCGGCGCGCCGCAGGCCGCCACAAGCGGCCGTGCGGCACGACACCAAGGAGATGCGATGTCGTCCCCAGAACAGTGGACGCGCCCGCAGTCTGGCGCCGGAACGGCCGCGACAGCGGCGCAACCGTCCCCGGAACAGGTGATAGCGGGTTTGCGAGCGACCACCGAAGGCGGAGCTGAACTCACCCAGCTCCTCACCCCCGAAGGCGAACGCCTGTCATCGGCGCAGTTCGACCCCTACGTCGCCGACGTCGACGCCGAGGCACTGCGCGGTCTCTACCGCGACATGGTCCTCGTCCGGCGGGCCGACCGCGAATCCAACGCCATGCAGCGGCAGGGCCAGCTCGGCATCTGGGTCCCGCTCCTCGGCCAGGAAGCCGCCCAGATCGGCTCCGGCCGCGCCCTGAAGCCGCAGGACATGGCGTTTCCCAGCTACCGCGAACACGGCGTCGCCTACGCCCGCGGTGTCGATTTCAGGGACCTGCTCGGCATCTTCCGCTGCACCGACCACAGCAGCTGGGACTTCCAGGCGCACCGGTTCCACCCGTACACCATCGTGATCGGCAACCAGGTGCTCAACGCCGCCGGCTACGCGATGGGGCAGAAGTTCGAGGGCAAGGTCGGTGACGAGCCCGACGCCGAGGCCACCATCTGCTACTTCGGCGACGGTGCCACCAGCCAGGGTGACGTCCACGAGGGCTTCGTGTGGGCCGCCGTGTACGACGCGCCGCTGGTGTTCTTCTGCCAGAACAACCAGTGGGCGATCTCCGAGCCCACCGAGCGCCAGTCGCGGCTCCCGCTCTACCAGCGCGCCCGCGGCTACGGCTTCCCCGGCATCCGCGTCGACGGCAACGACGTGCTCGCGTGTCTCGCGGTGACCCGCTGGGCGCTCGACGAATGCCGCAGGGGAAACGGTCCGGTGCTGATCGAGGCGTTCACCTACCGCATGGACGCCCACACCACCACCGACGACCCGACGCGCTACCGGCTCTCGGACGAGTTGGAGGCGTGGAAGCTCAAGGACCCGATCGAGCGCGTGCGCGCACACCTGTCCCGCACCGGAGGCGCCGATCAAGCGTTCTTCGACGAGGTGCAGGCCGAGGCCGACCGGTTCGCGGCCGAACTGCGCGACCACTGCTTCAACATGCCCGACCCGCCGCCCGAGCGGATCTTCTCCGCCGTCTACGCGGAGCCGTCACCGCAGTTGGAGGCCCAGCGCGAGGAATACCTGTCCTATCTCTCCGGCTTCGCCGACGGAGGTGATCGTTGATGGCCGCGCCCACCCAGCCCGTGAAGCCCGCCAAGCCCACGACCACAGACTCCCAGGCGGCCGCGAACGTGCAGAAACTCACCATCGGCAAGGCCCTCAACGCGGGACTCCGTGCCGCGATGGAGGCCGACGACAAGGTCATCGTGATGGGCGAGGACGTCGGCAAGCTCGGCGGCGTCTTCCGCATCACCGACGGCTTGCAGAAGGACTTCGGTGAGCACCGCGTGCTCGACACGCCGCTGGCCGAGTCGGGCATCATCGGCACCGCCGTCGGACTCGCCGTGCGCGGGTTCCGGCCGGTGTGTGAGATCCAGTTCGAGGGCTTCATCTTCCCCGGCTTCGACCAGATCTCCAGCCAGCTCGCGAAACTGCACTACCGCACCCAGGGCGCCATCAAGGTGCCCGTGGTGATCCGGGTGCCGTTCGGTGGCGGCATCGGCGCGGTGGAGCACCACTCCGAGTCGCCGGAGTCGCTGTTCTCGCACATCCCCGGCCTCAAGGTCGTGTCGTGCTCCAACCCGGTCGACGCCTACTGGATGATCCAGCAGGCCATCCAGTGCGACGACCCGGTGCTGCTGTTCGAGCCGAAGCGGCTCTACCACTCGGGTGCGCTCAAGGCGCCGGTCGACCCGTCGGCCACACCGGACCCGCTGTTCGCGTCGCGCACCGTGCGGCAGGGCACGGCGGCCACCCTGGTGGCGTACGGCCCCTCGGTGCAGGTGTGCCTCGACGCGGCGAACGCGGCCGCGGAGGAAGGCACCTCGTTGGAGGTCATCGACCTGCGCACGCTGTCGCCGCTGGACCTGGAACCGGTGTTCGAGTCGGTGCGCCGCACCGGCAGGCTCATCGCGGTGAGCGAGGCGTCGGCGGAGTCGTCGCTGACCTCCGAGATCGCCGCCCGCGTGCAGCAGGAGTGCTTCTACTCGCTGGAGGCACCCGTGCTGCGGGTGACCGGCTTCGACACGCCGTACCCGCCTGCGAAGCTGGAGGAGCACTTCCTGCCGGATCTCGACCGGGTGCTCCACGCCGTCGACCGCGCGCTGGACTGGTGAGGAGGAACGCATGCCCGAGTACAAGCAGTTCCCCCTCGCCGACACCGCGGAGGGACTGACCGAGGCCGAGATCATCGACTGGAAGGTCAAGCCCGGCGACGAGGTGGCCGTCAACCAGGTCGTCGTGGAGATCGAGACGGCGAAGGCGGCCGTCGAGCTGCCGATCCCGTGGGCCGGTGTGGTCACCGAACTCCTGGTGGAGCCGGGTCAGACCGTGGAGGTGGGCACGCCGATCCTCACGGTGGACGTCGACCCGCACGGCACGGCGAGCCCGTCGGTGAACGGGTCCGCCCCCGCCGAGGCCGCGTCGAACGAGGCGGCAGGCGAGGAGGAGATGAAGCCGCTCGTCGGTTACGGGTCCAAGGCGTCGTCGGCCAAGCGCAGGCCGCGCAAGCAGGCCGCGGGATCGCCGAAGCCCACCGCCGAATCCCCCGAACCCGCCGAGGCGGTGCGGGCCGTGCAGGTGGTCAGGCCGAGGCAGGCTCCCGAAGACGTGCCCGGCACGGCACCCGCCGCGTACGTGCCCCTGGCGAAGCCGCCGGTGCGCAAGCTCGCGAAGGAACTCGGTGTCGACCTGCGCACGGTGACGGGGTCGGCGGACGGCGGGATCATCACCCGCGAGGACGTGCGCCGCGCGGCGGAAGGTGTCACCGCGACCGAGACTGCCTCGGCAGCACCGGCCGTGTCAGCGCCGGGCGGGTCGTACGACCCGGCCTCCCGCGAACGTCGCGTCCCCATCCGCGGGGTCCGCAAGGCCACCGCCCAGGCCATGGTGAACAGCGCGTACACCGCGCCGCACGTCACGGAGTTCCTCACCGTCGACGTGACCCCGATGATGGAGTTGCGCGACAAGCTCAGGCGCACGCCCGAGTTCGCCGACGTCAAGCTGACCCCGCTGGTGTTCGCGGCCAAGGCCGTGTGCCTGGCGGCCAAGCGCACGCCGGACGTCAACGCGGTGTGGGACGAGAGCGCGGGCGAGATCGTCTACAAGGACTACGTGCACCTCGGTATCGCGGCGGCCACGCCGCGCGGTCTCGTGGTGCCCAAGGTCCGCGACGCCGACGCAAAGTCGCTGGTGGAACTCGCGCGCGCCATCGGTGAGCTGACCACCACGGCCCGGGACGGCAGGACACCGCCGGAGGACATGCTGAACGGCACGTTCACCATCACCAACGTCGGCGTCTTCGGCGTCGACACCGGCACCCCGATCATCAACCCCGGCGAGTCGGCCATCCTGGCGCTCGGGGCGATCAGGGACATGCCGTGGGTGGTGGACGGCGAACTCGCGGTGCGCAAGGTGATGCAGCTTTCGCTGAGCTTCGACCACCGCGTGATCGACGGGCAGCAGGGCTCGCAGTTCCTCGCCGACGTGGGCGCGCTGCTGGCCGATCCGGCCGTGGCGATCACGTACTGATCACCCACTGACGCCGTCGCTCCGGTTCGCCGAGACAGTCTCCTCGACGAACCGGAGCCCGCGGACGAGTTCGTCGGGGAACACCGTGTTCACCAACCTCACACCGGCGAGACGAACCCACGGGAACAGCGAGAACACCGAGTCCTCGTCTCTCACGATCTCGACTTCCTCGAACAGACCGCCCCGGATCCTGGCGAGCGTGTGTTCCCACCTCGCCGAGGCCGGACCCCGCATCCTCCTGAAGTCGATCCGGCACCTCCGAAGAGTCGAGCGCTCGATGTCCAGGTGGCTGAGGTGGATCGTGCCGAAGGTGGGGTGTTCGTGGGCGAGCTGGAAGTCGAGCGAGCAGTCCTCGAACTCGCACTGGAGGAACTTGAGCGAGCGTGAACGCAGCAGCGTGTCCTCGAAGTTGACATGCACACCGGAGAACAGGCAATCGGTGAACGTGAGATCGGCGTTCTGCACGGTCGTCTCCGTGAACTCCAGTTTCTCCCCGGAGAACTCCGCCTCCGCGAACCGGGTGCGGCCGTCCTCCCAGCGGGCGAGGTGGAAGCTCGTGTAGATCGGCGAGAAGGAGGTGCCTTCGAAGCTGACCTCGCCGGTGAAGGCGGTCGCCCGGAACGACACGAAGGCGCTCGCGAACCGCGTGTAGGCGAACGACGTTCCCGAGGCCAGCCGCGCGAAGTCGAACGACAGTCGCTGACCGCCGAAGACGACGTCCTCCAGGTTGGCCCGCGTCGCCCGCTCACCACCTCCCAGCACCGCGCTCTCGAACGTCGTGAACTCGCTGTCGAAACGGGCTTCCGTCACCGAGAACCCGCCGGTGAAGCGACAGTCCTCGAAGGAGGTCCGCCGACCGGTGAAGGTGGCGCCGTCCAGAGTGACGTCCCCCGTCGTCGCGAGCCCGGTGAAGTCGGCGTCCACGAAATGCACACCGGAGAGATCGATCGACACGTTCGGCCACTCGCCGTCCGCCCGGAGCTTCCTCCTGATCGCCGTCATGGCCGCGTCCCAGACCTGGCCCTCACCGCCGTCCGGCCTGCTGCCGAGCGAACGCAGGTACCCGCAGACGACGTCGACACAGACCTGCCGGTTGCTCTCCCAGACGTCCGCCAGGCCCGCCATGGCGTAGAGTCCCGCGAGCTTCACAGCCGGGCTCTCGTGGGCGAGCTGCTCGGCCGCCGCGCCGAACCGCTCGTTGTAGCTGTGCTCCCGTTCGCGGTCGTCACGAGCCTTGGCCAGCTCGTGCTCGGCCTCGGTGACCCGTTGCCTGCGGAGGTTGGCCGCGAGCAGCACCACACCGCCGAGCCCGGCCACCACCGCGAGCGCGATCTTGAGCAGTTCCAGCAGGTCCGCCGTGGTGAACCTCTCGGCCGGTGGCAGCGAGGGCCAGCCGAGCAACCACAACAGACCACCGCCGGTGGCCACGGCCACCACGGTCGCGAGCGTGAGCCAGCGCAACACCGACCCGAGCAGATCCCGCCGGAACAGCAGGACCACCCACACCAACGCCGCCGAGGCGGCCAGGACGGGACCGAGCCAGCTCCACACACCGTGAGGTTAGCGATCCGCGATGTCGCCGGTCAGCCGATCAGGGACTCCGCATGCAGGTGGTCGAGCACCAGCCGGCTCGCGGGTGACACGAGTGAGGCGTCGGCGTGGCCGAGCCAGCGCAACTCCTCGACCTCGTTGCTCGGCGCGAGCGTGCCCTCGTAGTCGGCGGTGTAGCACGTCATGCGCACCACCACGTCGGCATCGCGGCCGTGCGCGGGGGCCTCGAAGGTCCCCACGAGCGACGCCGTACCGCGCACGACGGTGACGGAGAGCTCCTCCGCGACCTCACGGACCAGCGTGTCGACGTCGGACTCGCCGGGTTCCCGCTTGCCGCCGGGCAGGTAGAAGGTGTCTCTGCCCCGGGAGCGGGCGGCCAGGACGCGGCCACCCTCGATCCGGAGCCACGCCACCTTGTCGATACTGCGCACGAGGGGAGGCTAGAACCACGGCCCGGGAGCAAATCGCCTGCCCCACGCGTTGAACCTGACATGGCCGCCATATTCCTGCTCTGGGTGATCGCCGAGATCGCCGCGATCTGGGCTGTCGCGTCGCTCATCGGTTTCCTCGCCACGCTGGGCCTTCTGCTCGCCGGCGCACTCGTCGGCTCCTGGCTCGCCAGGCGGGAGGGTGGCAAGGCCGCACGGGCGGTGATGGACACGGCGAGAGCGGGCCGGTCACCGCATAACGAGGTCACCGACGGCATGCTCGTCGGCCTCGGCGGCCTGTTGATCTTCGTGCCCGGTTTCGTGAGCGACGTCGCGGGCCTTGCATTGCTGCTGCCGCCCACCCGGACTCTCGTGCGTCGGGCGTGGCTGAAACGGCTGGAACGCCGCGGCCCGGTGACGCCTCGTGGGTTCGGGGGAGGCCTTCACCGGTCCGGCCGCGTGATCGTCGTGGACAGCGAGGTCGTCGACACCTCCCGCGACGACCGGCGCGACCCTCCGCAGCGCCCCGTCATCGAATCGGAGTGACCGGCCGGGCAACCCGTGTTCTCTCCCTGAACGTCCTGCTCAGGTAGGTTTGGCCGGACAACAGGAGGTGCTGGTGGCGCAGGACGTACAGCGCTCGCCCGAACGGGCTAAACGACTCCCCCGAGCGGTCCGGGAGAAGCAGATTCTCGACGCCGCGGTGGAGGTGTTCTCCCGGTACGGCTACCACCTCGCTTCGATGGACGAGATCTCGGACGTCGCGGGCGTGTCCAAGCCGATGATCTACAGCTACCTCGGCGCGAAGGAGGAGCTGTTCGGCCACTGCGTGCGCCGGGAGTCGAGCCGGTTGCTCGCCGCCGTGCGCGAGGGCATTCGCGTCGACGTCCCGCCGGACATGCAGCTCTGGCACGGCCTGCGCTCGTTCTACGGCTTCGTGGCCGCCTACCGCGAGTCGTGGATCGTGCTGCACCGTCACGCCCTCACCGCGGGCGGCCCGTTCGCCGAGGAGATCGTCGCCCTGCGCGGTCGCGCTGTCGCCCTGGTCAGGGACCTCGTGGTGTCGGCGGGAACGGAGCGGGGACTCGCCTCGCAGGCGGAGTCCTCCGGTGAGGGCATGGCCGCGGCACTGGTCGGGGCGGCCGAGTCGCTGGCGGACTGGTGGCTCGACCACCCCGACGTACCCGACGGTGTGCTCGCGTCGTGGCTGATGAACCTCACGTGGCTCGGGTTCAACGACCTGGTGGAGGGCGACGTGTGGCGCCCCACCGAACAACCGAAGTGACGTCCGGCGTCAGCGAAGGAACTCGACGTCCGGATGCGCCGGGGACGGCCCGGCGAGCAACCACTGCGGGATGCCGCGCAGGTGCCGGTCGAAGAACGCCGTCAGGTAGGTGACCTGCGAACGCATGCTCCGCTCACCGTCGACCGTTCCGATGATCCGGGCGGTCAGGGTCGGGTCCACTCCGAGGTGAGCGGTGAGCTGTGGAAGCAGTACCTGGTGGTCGGTGTAGCTGAAGTGTTCGCCCTCCGGCAGGTGTAGCCGCAACAGCCAGGCGTGGTGGTTGCGCAGGAACTCCTGCCACGACGGGTCGTTCGCCTCACTGTGGTCTCCGGCGCTCATCAGCAGGAACGGCCGGTCGAGACCCTCCCGGGCGACCGGTGCGAAGTGCTCCTGGGAGTACGCCATGCTGCCGTCGAGGTTCGCACCCGCGTCGACTCGCCGGTCGTCCAGCATGACCTCACCCGTGGTGAAACCCCCGCCGGAGTGCCCGAACATGCCCACGCGCGAGAGATCGAGCGCTCGTCCCAGCCCCCGTGGCAGGGGCCGGTCGGCCGCGTCCGGGTTTCCGCCCCGCGCCAGCACCTCCAGCTGGTCGAGCACGAACCGCACGTCGTCGACACGCGTGTCCATCATGGTTCTCGCGGTGTCCAGCTCCCATTCCCCGAGAACTCCTTCGGCGACCCGGCCGTCGGGGAACTCCACCGCTGTCGCCTCGTGCGTGTGGTCGATCGCGACCGTCACGTAACCCCGGCTCGTGAGCTCCTCCAACTGCGCGGTGCCCAGCGAACGCGGCATTTCCGCACCCGGCGAGTAGACGACCACCGGCCGGTCACCACCGAGAGCACGTGCGCCCACACGGGAGTGGGTGTCGAAGGTGTAGTCGAGTACCTCGGGGTTGATTCCGAGTTGCGCGGCGTCCGACTCGGCCATGGCGCGTGCCGCACCCGGTGTCAGGTACGGCGCGGGCTCGCCCGTACCCCGGACAGCCGGGTAGCGCACCGTGGCCATCACCTCCCGGACACTGTCCGGAACCCATGGGTCCACTCGTGAACGGTCCACCAGATGCAGCTCGATCACCCCGACCTGGTACGGACCACTGGGGCGTGGCAACTCGTACCGCACCGGGTCGGGAAGCTCCTCGGCCACGGCGGTGGTGGGAGCGATCGTTGCCACGAGTGCCGCCACGGCGACACCCACGACGGCGCGCGCCGTCCGCTTTCCTGTCATACGGCCGACGCTACGAGGGAGACCACACCGGACACATCAGGGAAATCACCGAACGCGTCCCGGGTTCCGCGGTCACGCGGTCACGCGGTCACGCGGTCACGCGGTGATCGTGCCCCGCAGGTGTGGCTTCGGCTTGCGGGCGTGCCACAGCTCGAACGACCAGCCGTCCTCGCCCGTGCTCCACGTCGTGAACGCCACCTTCGCGGGCAGGAACACCGGCACCTGGAACCGCACGTCGACGGTGTAGGCGTCCGGCAGCCTGCCCTCGAACGCGGCCAGGCAGCGGGCCTTCGTCCACATGCCGTGCGCGATGGCCGAGCGGAACCCGAAGGCGCGCGCGGTCAGCCTGTGCAGGTGGATGGGGTTGCGGTCGCCCGACACCTGCGCGTAGCGGCGACCGACGTCGCCCGGCACCGTCCACACGGCACTCGGTGACGGTGGCGCCAGTTCCGTCCTCTTCTCCGGCGAGGACCCCGACTCGCCCCCACGCCGCAGGTACGTGCTCACGTCCGTCCACACCGGGGTATCCGTCGCGTCGAGTTCCGGCAGGAGCTCACTGACCACGTCGAACTGCGTGCCCTTGTCGTGCGGTCGCAGGTTCTCCGCCCGCACCCGCAGCGTGAACCTCTCGTCGAGACGCACCGGCCGGTGCTGGGTGATGCGGTTGGCGACGTGCACCATGCCGAGCAGCGGGAACGGGAAGTCCGGCTCCGTCATCAACGCCATCTGGAGCGGGAAGGCGAGGACGTGCGGGTAGGTGGCGGGCAGCTCGTCGGTCAACCGGAACCCGCACACGTGGTCGTAGGCGGCGAGGTGCGCCGGGTCGACGATGACACCCCCGCGCACGTACTCGGTGTCCGGAAGCGTGTCGCCCGTGGTTTTGCGCAGGCCCCCGAGTGCCGCCTTCGGATACAGCGTCGCGAGACTCGGCGAGCTGGTCAGTTCCTTCACCGTCATGTGTCAGGCCCCCAGGAAGCCCTGGCCACACACGCGCACGACGTTGCCGTTGACGGCGGCCGACGCGGGGTTGGCGTACCAGGCGATGGTCTCGGCGACGTCCACGGGCAGACCGCCCTGCGCGAGGCTGGAGAGCCGGCGGCCGAACTCCCGGATCATGATCGGCACCTTGGCGGTCATCTGGGTCTCGATGAAGCCCGGCGCCACGGCGTTGATCGTGCCGCCGCGTTCGGCCATCCGAGGTGCGGCCTCATCGATCATGCCGATGACACCGGCCTTGCTGGCCGCGTAGTTCGACTGCCCGACGTTGCCCGCGATACCGGCGATGGAGGACACGCCGACGATCCGGCCGTTCTCCCTGAGCACGTCGTCGGCGAGCAGCTTGTCGTTGACGGCGAGCTGGGCCGCGAGGTTCACGGTGAGCACCGAGTCCCAGGCGGACTCCGACATCTTCGCCAGCGTCTTGTCGCGGGTGATGCCCGCGTTGTGGACGACGATGTCGACGCCACCGTGCCGCTGGGTGAGGTGGTCGGCGAGTCGCTGCGGCGCGTCGGAGGCGGTGATGTCGAGTTGCAGCGCCGAGCCGCGCACACGGTTGGCCACGGCCGACAGCTCACCGCCCTGTGCGGGGATGTCGAGCGCCACGACGTGGGCGCCGTCGCGGGCCAGCACCTCCGCGATGGCCGCGCCGATACCCCGCGAGGCACCGGTGACCAGCGCGACCTTGCCGTCGAGCGGCTTGGCCCAGTCCGCCGGCGCCTGCGCGGTCTTCGTGCCCGCCGCACCGACGCGGATCACCTGGCCGTCGACGAACGCCGACTTCGCCGAGAGCAGGAACCGCATGGTCGACTCCGCCGCTTCCTCCGCGCCGTCGGCGACGTAGACGAGCTGGGAGGTGGCGCCACCCTTGAGTTCCTTGCCCACCGTGCGCGTGAAGCCTTCGAGCGCGCGCTGCGCGATGCGCTCGCGGCCCTCCACGAGTTCGGGCGGGGTGCCGAGCACGACCACGCGGCCGGACGGGGCGATGTCCCGGACGACCGGGTGGAAGAACGAGTACAGCTCGCGCAGCTGGGTCGGTTCGGTGATGCCGGTGGCGTCGAACACCAGTGCGCCGTAGCGCTTCCCGTCGGCCGGGGCGCGCACGATCTCGATGCCCGCCGCGTCGAGCTGGGCCGTGAGCGCCTTCTCCAGCCTGCCGTCCGGCGCCGCGCCCAGGAGTGCGGGACCATCGAGTGGCGGCTGGCCGGGACGGTAGCGCCGCAGCACGGGTGGTTTGGGCAGCCCCAGCTTCGACGTGACGAACTTGCCGAGGGGTGTCGTGGTGAACTGCTGGTACTTGTCAGCCATCGGTTGCCTCCCGTGCCCAGTGTGCAGCGCCAGCCTAACCTACCGGCGAGTAGGTTACACTCTCGATGGGTTCCGAGAACGCTGACCAGGGAAGGCGAGAGCCATGAGCCAAGCGCAGAAGTCCGGCCGGGCGCGATCGAGCCGGAACAAGGCAGTGCCCGCGTCGAAGTCCGCAGCGAAGCCCGAGTCGAACGCCCCCACGGTCCGCAGGGTCGCGATCGTCGGCGCGAACCGCATCCCCTTCGCCCGATCGAACGGCCCCTACGCCGACGCTTCCAACCAGGACATGCTCACCGCCGCTCTCGACGGTCTGGTCAGCCGGTTCTCCCTGCAGAACGAGCAGATCGGCGAGTTCGCCGCCGGTGCGGTACTGAAGCACTCACGGGACTTCAACCTCGCCCGCGAGGTGGTGCTGGGCAGTTCGCTCGCACCCACCACGCCCGCCTCCGACGTGCAGATGGCGTGCGGCACGGGCCTCCAGGCCATCGTGAACGTCGCCAACAAGATCGCGCTGGGGCAGCTCGACTCCGCCATCGCGGGTGGCGTGGACACCACGAGCGACGCGCCTTTAGCGGTCAACGACCGGCTGCGCAGGTTGCTCGTGAAGTTCAACGCCGCGAAGTCGGCCGGGGAGCGCGCCAAGCTCCTCGCCAGGATCCGCCCCGGCCACCTCGTGCCGGAGATCCCGCGCAACGCCGAGCCGCGCACCGGGCTCTCGATGGGTGAGCACGCAGCCCTCACCGCCAAGGCGTGGGACATCTCGCGCGCCGACCAGGACGAGTTGACGGCCACGAGCCACCAGCGCCTCGCCGCCGCGTACGAGCGCGGGTTCTTCGACGACCTGCTCACCCCCTACCTCGGGCTGACCAGGGACCAGAACCTGCGCCCCGACTCGACGCCGGAGAAGCTGGCCAAGCTGAAGCCCGTCTTCGGGGGCCGCGAGGGCACGATGACGGCGGGCAACTCGACACCGCTGTCCGACGGCGCGTCGGTGGTCCTGCTCGCCACGGAGGAGTGGGCGAAGGAACGCAACCTGCCCGTGCTGGCGTACCTGACGCTCTCGCAGACCGCCGCCGTGGACTACGTGCACGGTGACGAAGGCCTGCTCATGGCACCCGCGTACGCGGTGCCGCGCCTACTCGACAAGGCGGGCCTCGCCCTGGCCGACTTCGACTTCTACGAGATCCACGAGGCGTTCGCCTCACAGGTCCTCGCCACGCTCAAGGCCTGGGAGGACCCGGGGTTCGCCAAGGAGCGGCTGGGCCGGGACGAGCCGCTCGGCAGCATCGACCGGTCGAAACTCAACGTCAACGGCTCCTCGCTGGCGGCGGGACACCCCTTCGCGGCGACGGGCGGACGCATCGTCGGCACACTCGCGAAGCTGTTGGCGGAGAAGGGCTCGGGCCGCGGGCTGATCTCCATCTGCGCCGCAGGCGGTCAGGGCATCACCGCGATCCTGGAGCGCTGACGAGGTCACGTGAGGGCCGCCTTCCTCCGACGCGACGAAAAGGCGGCCCTCACGCAGGCGCCGCGCGATCAGCGCTGATCACAGACCCGGCGAGTGTCGGCCCACGCTTCTAGGCTGACCGTATGCCCCACACGGACGGCAATGTCGCCGTCCGCGCTCGTGGCCTGGTGAAGACCTACGGCTCCACGCGGGCGCTGGACGGTGTCGACCTCGACATCCCCACCGGACAGGTGCTCGGGCTACTCGGGCCCAACGGCGCGGGCAAGACCACCATGGTGCGCATCCTGACCACCCTGCTCAAACCCGACGCGGGGGAGGCGATGGTCGCGGGCCACGACGTGCTCACCGAGCCCGACGCCGTACGGCAGGCCATCGGCCTGTCGGGCCAGTACGCGGCCGTCGACGAGAACCTCACCGGCGCGGAGAACCTCTACATGATCGGCCGGTTGTACGGGCTGACCAAGCGGCGGGCCAAGGAGCGCTCCCGAGAGCTGCTCGACCGGTTCCAGCTCTCCGACGCCGCCGACCGGCCCGCCAAGGGTTACTCGGGCGGCATGCGACGGAGGCTGGACCTCGCCGGGGCGCTCGTGGCCCAGCCGAGGGTCGTGGTGCTCGACGAGCCGACCACCGGGCTCGACCCCCGCGGCAGGCTCGGCATGTGGGAGGTCATCGAACAGCTCGTCGCCACCGGCGCGACCGTGCTGCTCACCACCCAGTACCTGGAGGAGGCCGACCGGCTGGCCGACTCCATCGTGGTCATCGACCGGGGCAGGGTGATCGCGCGCGGCACCGCCGACGAGCTCAAGGGCCAGATCGGCGGCGAGCGGCTCGAACTCGTCGTGACCGATCACACCGACGTCGAGTCGGCTGCCCGCGTGCTGAAGGAGGTCGGCACGAGCGAACCCGTGGTCGACGGGCACGCGGGCAGCCTGTCGGTGTTCGTCGACACCGGGGCCTCCGCCCTGGTGGAGGCCCTGCGGCGGCTCGACTCGCGAGGCGTCACGATCGGTGACGTCGCGCTGCACCGCCCCACCCTGGACGACGTCTTCCTGTCGCTCACCGGACACGCCACCGAGGAGGACCCGGCACCATGAACGCCACCAAGGTCGTCTCCGACTCGGCCGTCATCACCTGGCGCAACGTGATGAACGTACGGCGGAACCCCGACTGGCTGCTGGGCGCCACCGCGTTCCCGATCATGTTCGTGCTGCTGTTCGCCTACGTCTTCGGCGACGCCATCGGCGGTCCCGGTGGCGGTGGCGCGGAGTACCGCGAGTTCCTGATCGCCGGGATCTTCGCGCAGACGGTCGCGTTCAACTCCTCCTACACCGTCATCGGGTTCGCCAACGACCTGCAGAAGGGCATCATCGACCGGTTCCGCTCACTGCCCATGTCCCGGCTCGCGGTCCTGGTGGGACGCACCACCGCCGACCAGGTGCTCAGTGTGGTGGTGCTCGTCGTCATGACCGTGTGCGGGCTGCTCATCGGCTGGCGCATCCACAGCGGGGTGTTCGACGCCGTGCTCGGCTACCTCATGATCCTGCTGTTCGCGTTCGCCATGTCCTGGATCGGCGCCTACATCGGGCTGGTGGCACGCAGCGTCGAGGTGGCCAACAGCGCGGGGCTGATCTGGATGTTCCCGCTGACGTTCATCTCGTCGGCGTTCGTGCCGCAGGAGAGCCTGCCCGGTGTGCTGGGCACCATCGCCGACTGGAACCCGTTCACAGCCGCCGTCAACGCGACCCGGGACCTGTTCGGCAACACGAGCCCGGCAGGCTGGCCGGAGCCCTCCGGCTGGCCCGCCGAGAACGCCGCCCTCTACGCGATCCTCAGTTGCGTCGCCATCGTCGCGATCTTCGCGCCGCTGGCCACCGCCCGGTACCGCCGGGCGTCCGCCTGAGCCGTCAGTGCGCCATCGACGACATGCGGCCGCGCTTGCGCTTGCCGCCTTTCGCGGACTTGGCGGCCTTCTTCATCGCCGCGGCCGAGGCGGGCAGGCTCACGGCCTTCGCCGCCTTGCCCTTGCCCTTCGCGGCACCCGCGACCATGCCCGTGGCCTTGCCCGCCTTGCCCGCCTTGCTGCTCGCCTTGGCGGCCTTGGCGGCCGCCTTCTCGGTGGCCATGCTCGTCTTCGTGGCCGCCATGCCGGCCCTGCGCTGCACGACACCCGCGGCACCCTGCACGTGGTGGCTCGCCTCCTCGGCCGCGTGACGCGCCCGCCAGCCGAGCGAGGGCTTGCCGCCCGTGTCGGCGACCGCCAGCATGAGCCCGCCCGCGAGCCCCGCGTTCTTGAGGAACTCGATGAGCTGCTGTTGCCGCTTCTCCGGGTCCTTCTCCTCCCAGAACGCGTGCGCGGCGAGCGTCGTCGGCACCAGGCTGCTCAGCAGCAGCGCCGACGCGACCCGGGGCAGGACCCCCAGCGAGAGCATGGCACCCGCGGCTATCTTCGTGATCGCGTCCACCTGCACCATCGTCACCGGGTCGCCCGGCAGCGACTCCGGGGACTCCCCGGTCTTGCGCCTGACGGTCTTGTCGGCGGCCTTGTCGAGGAACGGCTTGACGGCCTCGGCATGGCCTTCCTTCTGCCGCAGCGCGTTGACACCGCCCATGATGAAGATCGAGGCGAGGAGTGGGCGTGCCACCCGACGGAGAATCATGCGACCTCCTTGTTGAAAGTCCGGTCTCTCAGGAACTCACCGTCAGGGAGCTACCCACTCCCGCCCGTCTTCATCCGTGCCTTCCCCGCAGGGGATACGATTTCGGCAGCTTGAAGCCCCGCTCCGCCACCACCTTTCGCAGCCGGTCCGGGTAGTCGGTGATGATCCCGTCCACCCCGTCGTCGATGAGCTTGTGCATGGTGGCCTCGTCGTTCACCGTCCACGGGACGACCTTCAGGCCGGCCGCGTGGGCCTCGGCGACCAGCTCCTTCGTGGTGAACGGCACGTAGTCGTCGTCTCCCACGGCCCCGCCCTGGGGGTTGCCGTGCACGGGGGACAGTGCGGACGCACCGAACGACGCCACCGCCCTCACCGGACTGCCGTCGAAGTCGTCGATGTCGAGACCTCCGAGCCACGGTGACCTACCCGGCTGCCCGACCTGGAGGAACTCCGGCTGCGTCAGAGCCACCACGGGCAACCACGGCGCCTTCCGCCTCACCTGCATCAGCGCACCCCAGTCGAAGCTCTGGATCGTCACGTTACGGGCGAAGCCCGAGCGGGCGACCTCACGAACCACCCGGTCGACGAACTGCTCACGCGGCGCGGTCTCGTGGGGGGCGGCCGCCTCCACCTTGGTCTCGATGTTGAACCTGATCCGGTGAGCCCGGTGTTCGCGCGCGAGAGCGAACACCTCGGCCAGCGTCGGCATCCTGGCGCCGGGCGAGAGCTCCTGACCGGGGCGGTCCGGCAGTCGCTGCGAACCGCAGTCGAGCGTGCGCACCTGGGCGAACGTCAGGTCCTTGACGTAGGAGCCCACATACGGGTACTGCGGGTCGCCGGGCCATGCCGGACGCGTGTCCCGGCACTTCACCGCGCTGATCTTCCGGTCGTGTGTGACGACGTCCCGGCCGTCGCGGGTGATCTGGATGTCGAGCTCCAGGGTGGTCACTCCGAGCTCCATCGCACGGGAGAACGCGGCGAGCGTGCCCTCCACGGTGAGCCCGAGCCCGCCCCGGTGCGCCTGGATGTCGAAACGGTGTGGTCCACCGCGGTGCGGGTGAGCGGCGGCGGGTGAGGCGAGCCCACCCGCGAGTAAGGCCACGAGGGCAGCCGCGAAGACAACGAGTCTGCGTCGTCGGATCATGCGCATCAACCTCCCCACGCACCGTCGCACGACGAGGTGACGGGTGAACCAATTTCGTACGAACGCTCGTCGCCTTCAGTCCCGACCGTTCAACAGGAGCAACCGGGCATTGCGCACCGCCAACACTCCACGCCATTCCAGCTCCGCAGCGGGTCCGGGCGGCTCCCACGACAGTTCCCACCCACCGTCGTCGGTCTGGGCCGCCTCACAGAAGTCGAGGTGCGCCTCGACGGCCGCTGCGGGGAACAGCGCACGACCGGGGTCGTCCGGCCGGGGTGCCACGTCGAGCGGCGTGACGCCGTACTTTTCGGCCGGATACAGGTTGAAGTGGGGGAGGTCCGCCAGTCGCGCCTGGACCACGTCGAGCTGCCGCGCCGCCCACCCCCTGTCGTCCACACCACCCAGGTAGGTCACGACGTTCAGCATCGAGTGACCGTCCCATTCGGTGAGCGACTCGATGCGGGACCGGCAGAACTCGTCGGCGGCGTCCAGCCACGGAGCCGTCATCCCCGCCTTGCGGAGCCTGGTCGCGATTCCCGCCGTCGGATTGAGACCCGCGGGGAACCGGCCGTCGCCCCAGTGGGCCGCACGGGGGAACTCCGCGACCGAATCGACGACGATCGGCACGCCGCCATCGGGCGTCGTCACCGACTCCAGGTACGGCACCAGGCTCCTGGCGAACGACCGGCAGGCGGCGCGTACCTCGTCGACGTCTCCGGTCGGCGAGTCCAGCACCTGCTCCACCACGTCGAGCGCGAAATCGACGGCCAGTGGTTGGCTGGTGGGCGCCCGAACGTCCGGTTCGAGTGCGTGCCCGAGGCCACCGTCGGCGTTGCGGTGGCCTCGGAGCAGGTCGAGGACGGCCAGCGCCGCCTCGGGCCGGGCCACCTCGGTCAGCACCACCTCGGAAAGCCGCCGTTCCAGCGGGCGGGCGTGGGTGAGCAGGAAGGCACGGGCACGGTCGACACCGGAGCGCTTTGCGGACATGCACGCCATGGTCGCGCGTATGTTCGACTCATGGCGGCGAAACCGGGGTTATACGTGGTTCATCCCATTCCAAGTAACCCACAAGTGTGATCCACACTACATCTAGGTTTAGATGTAACGCGGCCGGACCCGGGGTCGATAGACCCGGTGACCCCGTGATGCTGGCGGACCCCCGACCTGGCAGCATCACGGGGTTTCCAATGTCGTCCATGCCATTCCCGGGTCCGGACCTTTCCTGGGACCAGACCTTTCGCGGGCGTGTTCTCGTCCCGGTGTCGCCTCGTCACCGCACTTCTCAGGCCGCCCGACGAGAAGTGGTGCCGACTTCGAATGTCCGCATGATCCGCTCGGTAGAGTCGTCTCGATGTCCAGACAGGGGTTAGTGCTAGCCGGAGCCACGTTGCTGGTCGCCGTGGCGGTGACGTCGTGTGCCACCGAGGTCGAGGGAACGGCGGCGGCTCCGCCCACCACGCACGCGGCGGCGGGCAACACCGACGCGGCCACCACCCCGCCGTCCCCCTCGGACAAGACCGGGGCCGCTGGGGTGGACGGCACCGACGGCACCGACGACACCTCCGTGGCGGCTCCGGGTCAGTGCATCGACGGTGACGAACCGACTCCCGTCGACTGCGACGAGCCACACACCGTGGAGGTCACCGCGTCGGGCACGTTCGGTGGCGCGATGGCCGAGGAACCACCCGAACGCGACGAGATCTTCGCCGCGGTGTTCCCCTCCTGCCGCGAGGAGGCGGCCAACTACCTCGGCAGCGACGACTACGACCTCACCACTCTGTCCGCGTGGTTGGTCTGGGCGGGCAAGGACGCCTGGGCTCGCGGTGAGCGCTGGTACCGCTGCGGTGTCGTCGAACTCGACAAGGCCGACGTGGCCAAACAACGGACCGGCTCCATCCGCAACGCGCTCCGTGGCGACGGCGTGCACACCTACCGTCTCTGCTCGCTCACCACGCCGTCGGAGGAACCACCCGCGCTGACGACGTGCGACCGGCCACACCGCGGGGAGGCGGTGGCGCTGGTGCCGATGGGCGAGCACACCGACCCGTTGCCCAGCGAGAAGGAGTTCGACGCCGCCGCGAAGGAGGCGTGCGGGAAAGCCGTGATCGACTACCTCGGTGCACAGCGCGATGACGTGGCGGCGGCGTGGCGCTGGCCGGACGAGTCCGCGTGGCGGTTGGGATTCAACGCACTGACCTGCTACCTGGAGACCGACGTGCCCGTCACCTCGTCGCTGCGGGGCGTCAAGAACAGCCCGCTGCCCAGCTAGGACACAAGCAGAGCAAGATCACACACACGGGCTTTCCGGGAGCCCCCTCGCCGGTTTAGCGTGCTCGCATGCCGAACGACATGCGTCATGACGACGTGTCCGACCGCGTTCCCCTGAACTGGCGGGAGCGCCTGCGCCACATCGGTCCGGGCATCATGGCGGCCGCGACGGGTGTCGGCGCGGGGGACCTGGTGGCCACCATGGTGGCGGGCTCCCGCTACGGGTACACGTTGCTGTGGGCGGTCGTTCTGGGCACCGTCTTCAAGCTCGCGCTCGGTGAGGCCGTCGGTCGCTGGCACCTCGCCTCCGGACAGACGCTGCTGGCGGGCTGGCGCACCCTGGGCAGGTGGGTGCTCGTCTACTTCGGCGCCTACGCCGTTGTGTGGGGTTTCGTCTACGGGGCCACGGCGATGTCGGCCTCGGGGCTGCCGTTGAACGCGCTCATGCCGGGGCTGTCGGTGCGGTACTGGGCGATGATCTGCGGTGTGCTCGGCTTCGTACTCGTGTGGTTCGGGCGCTACGCCGTCATCGAGAAGATCATGACGGTGCTCGTCGGCATCATGTTCGTCACGGTGGTGGGCACCGCGGTGCTGGTGGCGCCCAACCTGCTCGAAGCGAGCGAGGGGCTGGTGCCCACGCTCCCCGAGGGGTCGCTGGTGTACGTCCTGGGCCTGGTCGGCGGCGTCGGCGGCACCATCACCATGGCGGCGTACGGCTATTGGACCATCGCCAAGGGCTGGCACTCGCCGCGCTGGCTGTCCATGATGCGGCTCGACAACGCGGTCGGCTACGTCACCACGGGCGTTTTCGTCGTCGCCATGCTGGTCGTCGGTGCGGAACTCCTGCTGCACCAGGAGATCGTGTCCGGTGACGAGGGCCTGCTGTACCTGGGCGACAAACTCGCCCAGGACTACGGGCAGTGGGCGCGCATCCCCTTCCTGATCGGCTTCTTCTCCGTGTCGTTCACCTCGCTGATCGGGGTGTGGAACGGCGTGAGCCTGCTGTTCGCCGACTGGTGGCGTACCTGGCGCCTGCCCGCGCACATCAAGGGCACCGAGGATGCCGAGCTCGACCTCGACGACTACGCGCGTAAGGCCGGCGACCGCAGTCCCGTGTTCCGCGGCTACCTGGTGTGGTTGACGTTCCCGCCGATGGCGCTGTTGTTCCTCGACCGCCCGTTCCAGCTGACCGTGGCCTACGGTGCCCTCGGCGCGTTGTTCATGCCGTTCCTCGCAGGCACGCTGCTGGTGCTGCTGAACTCGCGTCGCGTCGTGCCTGAGGGCCGGTCCCGCTGGGTGTCGAACACGCTGTTGGCCGTATGCCTCGCGCTGTTCGCCTACCTGGCCGTGGACCAGCTCGTCGGGCTGTTCGACTGAGCGGGCCGGGTGGTCAGCGCAGCCGCTCGAACACCGCGGCGAAGTCGGCCAGGCCGTCGTCCAGCACGGTGAAGTAGCTGATGCCGTACCGCGCACGGTGGGCACGCAGTTGTTCGGCGATCTCGTCGAGCGTGCCCACCAGCAGGTACGGCAGCCGCCCCAACCACTCCGCCGACACCTCCCCGAACTCGCGGGCGAGGTCATCCAGCGCGGCGCGTCGGTCGTCGGTCACCACGACCCGCTGTACGAGCAGGTTGTACTCCAGCTCGTCGGCCCGCTCGCCCGCCGCCTTACGCACGAACTCGACCCGCTCGTCCAGCTCGTCGGCGTCCGCGAGGACCGGACCGGAAGGCTGGAACGAGATGCCCGTGAACCCCACGATGTCGGCTTCCCGCGCGGCGAGCCGCAACATGCGGTCGCCGTGCCCGCCCAGCAGGAGCGGCGGAGCAGGGCGCTGCGCCGGGGCGGGCTCCAGCTCGGCGAAGGTACGGCGAAGCTCGGCGATGGTGTGCCTGAGGTGGTCGATCCTCGCGCCTGGACTCGGGAACGGAATCCCCGCCGCGTCGAACTCCTCCTTGACGTAGCCGGTGCCGAGCCCCAGGTCCAGCCTGCCGTCGACGAGCTGGTCGGTGCTCGCGACGTCTCGGGCCAGCAGCACCGGGTTGTAGAAAGCCGCGTTGAGGACGAAGGTGCCGAGGCGTACCCGGCTGGTGACCTGCGCCGCGAGGGCCAGCGCCGGGAAAGGCGCGGAAACGCCCAGGTGGTCGGGCACGCACACGACGTCGTAACCGAGTCGCTCGGCCTCGCGTGCTCTGTCGACCAGCTCGTCGCGCGTGGTGAACCGCATCAGGTTCACACCGAAGCGGAACGGCTTGTGCTCGTTGTCTGCCACACGAGCACGGTAGAGGACCGGAAGACACCGGAAGGCCACCTTCGCGATGAGCGAACGGCGGCCTTCCGGGTGTCCTGACGCGACTTCAGCCCAGTCGCTGCTTCATCGCTTCCAGTTCGTCGAGCAGCGCGGACGGAACCTTGTCACGGCCGATCTTGTCGAACCACTCCTCGATGAGCGGAATCTCCTGGCGCCACTCCTCGGGGTCGACGTCCAGCGCGGCCTGGATGTCGGCCAGCGGCTCCTCCAGGCCGTCGAGGTCGAGGTCTTCGGCCTTCGGCACGAAACCCACCGGAGTCTCCTGCGCCGAAGCCTTGCCCTCGATCCGCTCGATGATCCACTTGAGCACGCGGGAGTTCTCGGAGAAGCCCGGCCACAGGAACCGGCGGTCGTCACCGCGACGGAACCAGTTGACGTAGAAGATCTTGGGAAGCTGCGCGTTGTCGGCGTGCTTGCCGATCTCCAGCCAGTGCTGGAAGTAGTCACCGACGTGGTAACCGAGGAACGGCAGCATCGCCATCGGGTCGCGGCGCACCTCGCCGACCTTGCCCGCGGCCGCGGCCGTCTTCTCCGACGACATCGTGGCGCCCATGAACACGCCGTGCTGCCAGTCGCGGGCCTCGTTCACCAGCGGGACCGTGGTGGCCCGGCGACCGCCGAACAGGATCGCCGAGATCGGCACGCCCTGCGGGTCGTCCCACTCCGGCGCGAGGATGGGGCACTGCGACATCGGCGTGCAGTAGCGCGAGTTCGGGTGCGCGGCGGGCTCGCCCGCCTCGCCGTCGGCGGGCGTCCAGTCCTCGCCCTTCCACGAGGTCAGGTGCTCGGGCCTGGAGGACATGCCCTCCCACCACACGTCGCCGTCGTCGGTCAGGGCCACGTTGGTGAACACCGTGTTGCCCTTCTCGATGGTCTTCATCGCGTTCGGGTTGGTGTGGTCGTCGGTGCCGGGCGCGACACCGAAGAACCCGAACTCCGGGTTGACGGCGTACAGCCTGCCGTCGGAGCCGAAGCGCATCCACGCGATGTCGTCACCGAGCGTCTCGGCACGCCAGCCCGGGATGGTCGGTTGGAGCATCGCCAGGTTGGTCTTGCCGCAGGCGCTGGGGAACGCCGCCGCGACGTAGTACGCCTTGTTCTCCGGGGAGATCAGCTTGAGGATCAGCATGTGCTCGGCCAGCCAGCCCTCGTCGCGGGCCATCACCGAGGCGATGCGCAGCGAGTAGCACTTCTTGCCGAGCAGCGAGTTGCCGCCGTAGCCGGAGCCGTAGCTCCAGATCGTGCGGCTCTCGGGGAAGTGACTGATGTACTTCGTGTCGTTGCAGGGCCAGGGCACGTCCTTCTCGCCCGGCTCCAGCGGCTTGCCGACCGAGTGCAACGCGGGCACGAACTCGCGCTCGGTGCCGTCGGGGGCGATGAACTTGTCCAGCGCGGCCCTGCCCATCCGCGTCATGACCCGCATCGACGCGACGACGTAGGCGAAGTCGGTGATCTCGATGCCGAGCTTCGGGTCGTCGGCCCCGAGCGGACCCATGCAGAACGGGATGACGTACATCGTGCGACCACGCATGCAGCCCCGGTAGAGCTCGGTCATCGTGGCCTTCATCCGCTCCGGGTCCATCCAGTTGTTGGTGGGCCCCGCGTCGGACTCCCGTTCGGAGCAGATGAACGTCCGCTCCTCGACACGCGCGACGTCGCTCGGGTCGGAGGCCGCCCAGTAGGAGTTGGGTTTGGCCTTCAGCGGCACGAAGGTGCCGGCTTCGACGAGCTCGGCGTTGATGCGCTCGGCCTCTTCGTCGGAGCCGTCCACCCACACGACCCGGTCGGGCGTGGTGAGCTCGGCGACCTCCCGAACCCAGGAGAGCACGCCGCTGTGTGTCGTTGGCGCCTTCTCAAGACCGGGGATGGCTACTGCAGTCATCTCTTACTCCTGTCTTCGACGACAAAAGCCCACACGCCGGACGCAGCTCGCGCGTCCGGATGCGGGCTCCGTTGCCGGCGACCGAATGGCTCAAAGCGCACCGACAAGCGGTGTGCTGGCATTTGGGATGCCCCGAGAGTAGCGGTCTGACACGGAGGAACAGTGGTCCTGAAGAGTCGGTTCTCTCACAAGAACGATAAGGTGATCGATTCAGTTTCGGCTGAATCGGGCAAGTGTGAAAGATGTTCCGGAACGCCCGGAAAACAGAAAAAGGCTCGACGCGCGTCGCGCCGAGCCTCCACGAACCACCTTTTTGTCGCTTTTTTCGGGCGAATCAGTTCTGGCTGATCCACTGCCCCGTGGTCGAGTCGATGCGTGCGACACCTTCCAGCGGCTGGGGCCCGCCCCACGCGCTGTCGGCACCGTCGGAGCCGTCCGCACCGGCCGGACCGACGCTGTCGATCTCGACCCACTCGCCGTCCCCGGAGTGCTCGTAGGTCACCGCGTTGCCGTGGTTGTCGATCTCCACCGCGACGTCGGCGTCACCGTCGCCGTCGGTGTCGGTGAAGGCCAGCGTGGTGCCGTCGTCGGTGGTGACCACGGCGGTGTCGTTCACGCCGTTCTGGTCGGTGTCCACCGTGGCGGGACCGACCTCGACGTCCCCGTCGCCCAGATCGGCCGTGATCGTGCCACCCGTGCTGGTCTGCGTGTCGGCGCTGTCATCTCCGGCGGGAGCGCCTCCCGAAACGTCGCCGGCCTCGCCGACCCAGTCACCACTCGCGTCGTCGTACTCCGCGAACGCCGTCGTCTGCCCCGACTCGTCCACCGCGAGGTACGCGTCGGCGTCGCCGTCACCGTCGGTGTCGACGAACGCCTGGAGCGACCCGTCCGCGTGCTGGATGACCGCGGTGTCGTCGACACCGTCCTCGTCCATGTCGAAGTTGATCTCCGCCGAGTACTCCTCGCCCTCGACGGTGATCAGCATGTCGTCGGACGTTCCCCCGGGGCCGGCGGCCTCGGTCCCACCACTCTCCTCAGCCCACACTGGTGTTACTCCCCCTCCGGTCAGGGCACGGCTTCCTGTGTTCTCTGCTAGGACTCACCGTAGGCACATTCGGTTCCCGAACCAAGAGCGTCGGAGCCGGCGACGGCTCCGACGGCCGGCTCAGTCCTGCCGCGGCCGGTCCCGCAACGCCCTGATGCGGTGGAGGAAGGCTTCGGCCTGCTGCACACCCTCGCGGACCTCCTTGGCCCGGCGCGACACCTGGGTCAGCTTCCGTGCCCGCTCCTTCTCGTCCAGCTTGATCGTGGTGTCGAGTTCCTTCAGCTCGGCCTCGATCGCCTCGATGCGCCTGCTCAGCGCGTCGTCCAACGCGAGAGCGAGCTGCTGTTCGGCCTCGATGAGCTGCTCGGCGACGAGCTGGTCGAGCATCGAGCGGGCCTCCGCGATCGACTCGATGAGCCACTGCTTGGCATGCTGCTTGTCCGCGGCGTGGCGGCGGGTGCGTGCCATCCACCAGCCTGCCCCCAGCCCGATCACGATCGTGGCCGGAAGCACCACCGGGGTGAACAGGGCCGCGCTGACGAACGGCGCCGCCACCAGTTTGGCCGCGCCCGCGCCCCCGGAGACACCCATGAACACGAGCAGCTTGTCCTCGGCCGTCGGCGGGCGCTTGTCCGGAGGCCGAAGCACCACCAAGGGCCCGACCCCGCGCGCCAGTTGCCCCCGGATCACGGCGAGTTCCTCCGGCGAGAACAGATCGGCCAGCACGGCCTCGGTGACCTGGTTGATCCGCTGCGCGAGCAGACCCGACACGCGTTGCGACACCGACTGCAGGGATGCGTCGACCTGCTGCGGGAGCGCGGCCAAATCCTCCCGGTTCGCCGCGTCGATGCGCTGCCGGAAGTGCGCCTGCGCCTCGCGCATCCGCCTGCTGACCTCGTGCCCCAGCTCCACGCGAGCGCGTTGCACCTCGCCGCGCATCCGGAGCTGCCAGCCCTTCGTGGAGGAGCGCCGGTCGGAGACGAGCTGGTCGCGGCGCTGACGGAGCTTGTTCGCCTCGGACTCCCCCGAGGTCAGCGCCCGTTCCTGGGAGGCCAGTCTCACCTGCTGCTCGCCCAGCGCACTCGACAGCGCCCGCAGTGTGTTCGCCTCGCCGAGCATCACCGAACGCCCCACCAACAGCTCCTGCAACGCGGTCTGCAACTCGGCGACACCCGACTTCTCCCGCAGCATGGCCGCGGCCTGCTCGCTCGGGGCCTTGGCCGCCAGCTCGAACATCCGCGCCGACACCGGGTGGATCGGCGCGTCGGCGAACCTCGGTGCGTGCTCGGCGAGCAACTCCCGGTCGGCGTCCAGGATCTGCCGCCAGCCCCGGAACTGGTCGGTCTTCGACAGGGCGAACACGACCGTCTCGACGCGGTCGGCCATCGTCGCCAGGAAACTCAGCTCCGGCGCCGTGAACGGAGCCGAGGCGTCGACCACGAACAGCAGCGCGGTGGCTCCCGCCGCCGCCTCCATGGCGAGCTCACCGTGGGCGGAGTCCAGTCCGCCGACCCCGGGCGTGTCCACCACGCTGATGCGCTCCAGCAACGGCACCGGGCCGCTCACCTCGACGTAGCGGGGCGGAAGCTGCCCCTCCGGCAGTTCACGACGCGCGCACACCCAGCGGTCGAGCTCGTCGAGTTCGAAACCGACCGGCGCCAACTGACCCGGGTAGCACGCCTTCGCCTGCCATTCGGTGGAATGCTCGAACACCAGGTAGGTCGCCGTGGCCACCTCGGCCTCGACCGGTGACAGCCCCGGCTTCGCCAAGAGAGCGTTGACCAGCGAACTCTTGCCCCGGTTGGTCTCGCCGACCACCACGACCGACGGTTTCGCGGTCCTCGCGCCGCGCTGGTCCTCCACCCACTTGGCCGTCCGCGGATCGAGGTCCCGCAACAACGCGAGCAGCGACTCACGCGCTTTCCTCACCTGCGCGGGCAGGCTCGGCTTGCCGATCGAAGGTGCCGTGCTCACGAGCCGAAACCCTATCGCGGCACCGTCTGAGACCCCGAGGCATCGGACGGCGAAGCCGTCAGCGGCGGGTGTACACGGTGACGACCGGCGCCCGCAGCAGGCGGTCGTGGTCGACGAACCCCACCACCTCGGTCTCCGCGACGGTGCCCTCGAGAGTCACGTCGTCGGTCGGCACCGCACCTCCCGCCTCATGCACGGACGGGTCGAAACGCTGGCCGTCAGGCCGCATGGCGTGCACCCCGATGCCGGCGAGCCCCTGCTCGATGCGTTCGGCGACCCCACCGCTGCGGGCCCGGTCCATCGCGTAGAGACAGAGCTGGATGAGTGCGTGACGGTCTGCGAGCGCCCGCTGGTGGTCGATCGGCGCGGCTAGTCCCACGGGTTCCACGCCCGGGTTCGACGCAGCGGGCCGTGGCGCGGTTCCCGGTGTCATGCTGTCGGAGTAGTCGTGTGCGGAAGGCCGGATGCGCCCCGTGGGGGTGTCCTCTTCGAGGGCACCGGGCGTTCCGCCGAGTCCACCGTCCTCAAGCGTCGGTTCCGCGCTCATCGGCCTTCTCCCGAAGCCTTCAACTGCTGCCAGATGAGGAAGTACGCCCTGTGGACCACGTGCGCGACCCGGCTCTGCGCCGGTGTCGCACCGAACGAGGCGAACGACCGCCACCACCCGGCCCGCTCCAACGCGTACGTCGCGAGTTCGGCGTGCGAGCCGCCGGGCTTGCCGAGCTGCGCCGCGATGTCCGCGTTGCTGCCCACCCGCAGCACCTCCTCCGTGAGGTCCTCCGGCATCTCCACCGCTCCCGACGCCACCAGAGTCAACGCTTCGAGCACCCGCAACTGGTGGGCCTCCGGTTTGGCGAGCAGCACCTCGATGGCGTCGTGCACCCGTT
The DNA here is from genome assembly GCF_000244975.1 of Saccharomonospora cyanea NA-134. NCBI lineage: Bacteria > Bacillati > Actinomycetota > Actinomycetes > Pseudonocardiales > Pseudonocardiaceae > Saccharomonospora > Saccharomonospora cyanea. Next base: position 5,331,721 of record NZ_CM001440.1, read on the forward strand.
GCCGTTCCGCCGCGTTACCCGCCGCGTGGGCCAGCGCCGTGACCGAGGCCAGCGCCGCCGCGGCCTTGATGCCGTCCGCCCGCGCGGCGAACACGGTGTTCAACCTCGCGCGCACGGCCGCGAGCCCGGAGGCGTCGAGCAACAACCGCCGCAGCGCGCCCGCGGTGATGTCGGGCTGCTCGCGCACAGCCTCGACCGCGCGCCGGATGCCGTAGAGGTCGAGCTTCTCCAGCAGCCGGGCCCGCACCCCCGCGGGAACGTCGCACTCCCAGCTCGTGAACATGTCCGCCGACAGCAACATGACGTCGAGCGCGTCGTCGTCGAGCTCCGCGACCTGGCGCAGCGCCTCGGCGTCGGCCGAGGTGAACTGCCCCGACTCCGCCGACTCGGCGAGCAGCCCGATCACGGGCAGCACGTCGGCCACCCGGGGTTTCAACATGTCGGCCTGTTTCCTCGCCAGCAGTGTCGCGGCCCGCCAGGTGTCCCCTTCGGCGCCCTCCACCGTCTCGGCCACGATCGTGTCGGCCTTGTTCAGCACCGCGATGGCGTTGACCGGGCCCGCCTCCCGGCTCGCCGTGGCGGCCGTGAACGCCGCGAGCGCCTGCTCGTCGTCGGCCCGCAGTCCCTGCGTCATCACGTAGAGCACCGCCTCGGCACCCGCCACCGCGTTGCGCGACGTCTCGTCGAGCTCGCCGACGGCCTCGTCCTCGTCGGCCCAGTCACCGCCGTCACCGTCACCACCCTCGCCGCGCGCGGCACTCAGCAGGTGCTCGGTGCGCGCGACCGACGCGGCGTCGAGCGAACCGAGCCCCGGCGTGTCGATCACGGTCATGTGCTGCAGTGCCGCGTTGGTGAGGTAGGCCTCGATGTGCGAGACCGTGTCGATGTCGACGCCCAGCTCCGCCGGGATCATGCCGTCCGGCGCGAACGGCAGCACCTGCTTGCGGCCGTCCTTGAAGACCACCTCGATGCGGTCGACGGTGCCGTACTGGAAACGCGTGACCAGGCGCGTGCACTCACCGATGTCGGTGGGCGCCACCCTCCTGCCGATGAGCGCGTTGACGAGCGTGGACTTTCCCGACTTGATGCGTCCAGCCACGGCCACCTGCAGCGGCGCGCCGAGTCGGCGCAACACCTGCGTGAATCCCGCCGCCGTACGCGGCGACACCTGCGGCTGCAACCGGCGGCACAGATTGGCCACCGACGCCGACAGCGGTCCGACCGGTCCCGCGAGCCTGCCGCCCTGCTCCGTCGTGCTCACTGCTGCCCCCTGTGTCACGGGGGCATCCTTTCACGGGACCAGCAGCTCAGCGGTAAGGCGCGGGGTCCACCGTGAGCGGATCACGACCGGCCTGGAAGACCTCGGCGAAGTAACGTCCGAAGTCCGGCCTGCTGCCGTCGACGTCGGTGATGCCATAGGTGTGCGCCAGCGTCCACGACGCCAGCGTCCGCCCGGCGAACCGCCCGACGTCGGGGTCGGCCACCAGCGCGGCGACACCACGCGCCAGGTAGTACGGCGTCTCCGACACGGCGAACTCCGGCCGCTCGTCGGTGACCGCGTCGCGCCAGTTGTCCTCGGTGACACCGAAGAGATCGAGCATCGCCTCCGAACGGATGAAGCCGGGCGTCACCGCCAGCGCCGTGCAGCCGTGCTCCGCGAGCTTGGGCGCCATCGCCCTCGCGATCGCCCGCACCCCGCACTTGACGAGGTAGTACGGCAGCGCCGCGCCGTGGACGGTGTCGTCGTCGCCGTCGGTGACCTCCACCAGCAGCCCGCCGGGTCGCCGCACGAGCAGCGGCAGCAGCCGGTGCAGCGCGATCAGGTGGGTGTCCAGCCCGTTGCGCATGAGCGTCAGGACGTCGCCGAGATCCGACTCCCAGTACGGACTGGTGTGATCGGCGTAGCGGTCGCCGCCCCACACGTCGTCGACCAGGATGTCGAGCCCGCCCTCGGCGGCCACCCGCCCGGCGAGGGCGTCGACGTCCGCGACGGACGTGAAGTCGCAGCGCACGGGGATGCCACGGCCGCCCGCCGCGTCGACACCCTCGGCGGTCTCCTCGATCGTCTCCGGCCTGCCCAGCACGGAAGCATTGCCGCGGGTGCTCCGGCCCGTGACGAACACCGTGGCGCCCGCGCGGCCGAGTTCGACCGCGATCGCGCGACCGCACCCCCGGGTCGCTCCGGTGACGACGGCCACCCTGCCGTGCAACTCGCCTGCCGTGGTCATGCCCACCAACTCCTCGTGATCGCGTCGATGTCCTGGTTCAGGCGTGTGACGAGGTCGCCGCGCGGCCGGATCGACCAGTCGATCGCGGCGCCGTTCGCCACGGCGAGCAGCACGCGCGCCGCGTGGCCGGGCTCCGGCCCGCGCCAGCCTCCCGCGTACTCCGTGTTCTCCGTGTCCTTCATGGCTCCGCGGAGCACGTCGCACAGCACGTTCTCGACAGTGGCGTAGTGCCGGGCGAGCAGTTCCCGCAACGTCGAATCGGCCAGGTCGACCCCCAACTGGGCCAGGTGGTTCGCCGCCGAGACGGCGTCTCCGAGGCCCGAGTACAACGCCACGAGCGCCGCGCGCACCGCGTCACGCGGGGTGGGTGCCGCGTCGGCCGCCTCCCGCAGCAGCACGGCCGTCCGCTCGGTGGCCGACTCGCTCAGAGCCACCAGCAGGCCGTGCTTGGACCCGAAGTGCCCGGCCACGCTGCCGACCGAGACCCCGGCCTGCTCGGCGACCCGGGCCAGGGTGAACCCGGGTCCTTCCCGCGCGATGACCGCTGCCGCGGCATCGAGCAACCGTTGCCGGTCGACGGTCCGAGGTCTCGCCACGAGAAGTTATTGAAGCATCGTTCAATAACCCTCGCAACATCGTGTCCGCAGCCTGCGTACGCGTGTTCGCATCGCACGACGCGGACACTCGTACGGGAAGTGCGGACACGAATTCAGGGTCGGGTCAGGGGGATCACCGAGTCCTCGGCACGGGTTGCTCGGGCATCCTGTGAATCACACGGGCGCGACCAGGGAGGACTGATGATCGAGGCACAGGGCCTCACCAAGCGATACGGGAAGACGCTCGCCGTCGACGACCTCTCCTTCAGCGTCTCGCCGGGCAAGGTCACGGGGTTCCTCGGCCCCAACGGCGCGGGGAAGTCCACGACCATGCGCATGATCCTCGGACTCGACGAACCCACGTCCGGCCAGGTGCGCATCGCGGGCAAGCGCTACCGGGAACTTCGTCATCCACTGCGGACGGTGGGGGCGCTGCTGGACGCCAAGTGGGTGCACCCCAACCGGTCGGCACGCGCCCACCTCACCTGGATGGCGAAGTCGAACCGCATCCCGCGCGGCAGGGTCGACGAGGTGCTGGAAGCCGTCGGTCTCACCTCGGTGGCCGACCGCCGCGCGGGCGGGTTCTCGCTCGGCATGTCGCAGCGGCTCGGCATCGCCACCGCGTTGCTGGGTGACCCCGAAGTGCTGCTGTTCGACGAACCGGTGAACGGTCTGGACCCGGAGGGCATCCTCTGGATCCGCCGGTTCATGCAGCGCCTCGCCGGAGAGGGCCGCACCGTCTTCGTGTCCAGCCACCTGCTGTCGGAGATGGCACTGACCGCGTCCGAACTGGTGGTCGTGGGCAAGGGCAAACTCATCGCGCAGACCAGCACCGAGGAGTTCGTCTCGCGGGCGTCCGGCTCGGCCGTGAAGGTACGGAGCCCGCAACTCGACGTGCTCGACAAGGTTCTGCGCGCCCAGGGTGCCCACCTCACCGAGGCGGAAGGCGGCCTGCTCGTGTCCGGAGTGGACATCGAACGCATCGGCGAGATCGCGTGCGAGAACAACGTGGTGCTGCACGAGTTGACCCCGCAGCGCGGCTCGCTCGAACAGGCGTTCATGCGCATCACCGGCGACGCGGTCGAGTACCACGCCGACACGGGAGCGGACACGGCGGCCGAGGACGCCCACCAGCTCACCACCACTGCCCACTGACCGGCCAACTGACGAGGCAAGGACGATGACACTGCTCGCGGTCGAACGCATCAAACTGCTCTCCACCCGGTCGCCGTGGTGGTGCGCGGTGGCCAGCATCGTGCTGGCAGGCTCCTTCACGGCACTCGTGGTGGGCAGCGCCACGGACGAATTCCCCGCCACCGTGGCCGTCACGCAGTACGGCTACCAGTTCGGACTGGCCGTGATCATGGTGCTCGGTGCGCTGTCGGTGACCACCGAGTACCGCTTCAACACCATCCGCACGACGTTCCAGGCGGTGCCCAACCGCACGGCGGTCCTGGTGGCCAAGGCCGTCGTGGTGGCGTTGCTCGCGCTGCTGATCGGGGAACTCACCGCGTTCTCGTCGTGGGGTCTCTCACTGGTGCTCGCGCCGGAGGCCGACCTGGCGCTCGACAGCACCGCCGACATCGTCAACGTCGCGGGCGTGGGCGTCGTGTTCGCGGTCGCCGCGGTGATCGCCGTGGCCGTCGGGCTGCTGGTGCGGCACAGCGCGGGAGCGATCTCGTTGCTGATGATCTACACGCTGGCCGCCGAGAGCATGGTCCAACTCATTCCCGAGATCGGTGACGACGTCTACAAGTGGCTGCCGTTCAACACGGCGCAAAAGTTCCTGACCGGCGACGGCGAGTCGAGCGGTGGAGCGGCTGCCATGGGAATGCCGTTGTCGACTTCGCCGCTCAGCCCGGGATGGGCGCTGGCGTACTTCGCGGGTTTCGCCGTGGTGCTGTTGTTCGTGGCGATCGTGACCACCAACAAACGGGACGCCTGAAACCGGAACCGGAATGAAAGGTGGTGGGTGCGAAGCGGGGGTTCGCACCCACCACCTTTTTCGCGCACCGAACGGGTTAATCGCTGGTAAAATGACTGTGAGCGCACCCACTCCATGCGGCTGCGGCAGGTGATGACACGCCATAGTGGGTACCTCGGCGTCAGGAACAGCCCGGAGGTGCCCCTTGACGGCGACACGATTTCCTCACCTCGAACCGATGGCGGAACTCGAATGGGCGGAGGCCATCGAACAGGGTTTTCATCACCCGACGGCGGTGGCTCCGAACGAATGGCGCAATGCGTGGATTCATCGCGCTCCGGAAGTGGACGTACTGAGGCTGTACCGGATGATGCGCGCGCGTTCCCGCCCCGTTCCCTCGCCGTGGTGGCTGCGAGCCGTGGCGCTGGGGCGACTTCGCTGCCGGGCCGACGGTTTCCGGATCGAGGACCGCGTTCACACGTTCCTGTCGAAACGGCCGGGCTGGGAATACGTGCCGTGGGGACTCGACGGGGAATCCGGTTATTGGGAGTTCCTGCCGTCCGAGCGTGCCGTTTCGGGACATCGTTTTCCCACCACCGTTTCACCGACCGACCGGCACGACGGCTGGATCGACGTCCTGCCCGCCCACCTCGGCCTGCCCCCGGAACCGGTGGCGGTGGCTGGGGTCTCCGGGCTTCGGGCTTCGGTGGGAGAACTCGAGGCGCTGCGCTGAGAGCCGCACCGCACGGCTATCGTGCGGCTCGTGGGAAGCGAGCACCAGCCGAGACTGCGCAGCGTCGTCAGCTACGTCAAGCGCGGCGGACGAATGACGGTCGGCCAACAGCGGGCGTGGGAGCGCCTGTGGCCGTCGTGGGGCCGGGCGGTGGCCGACCTTCCGGACGGTCCGATCGACTTCACCGAGTGGTTCGGCAGGCAGGCGCCCGTGGTGTTGGAGATCGGCTCCGGCATGGGCGAGGCGACCTCGCAGTTGGCGGCCGCGGCCCCGGAGACGAACTACGTCGCCGTGGAGGTGTACGAAGCCGGGCTCGGCCAGCTCATGCTGAGGGCCGAACAGCTCGGGGTCGAGAACCTGCGCCTGTTCCACGGGGACGCCGTCGTGTTGCTCACCGAGCACGTGGCCCCGGAGTCGCTGTCCGGGGTGCGGATCTTCTACCCGGACCCCTGGCCGAAGAAACGACACCACAAGCGCAGGCTGGTCCAGCCGGGGTTCGTGAGGCTGGTGACATCGCGGATGGCCCCGGGCGCGACCCTGCACCTGGCCACCGACTGGGAGAACTACGCCGAACAGATGTTGGAGGTCTGCTCGGCGGAGCCGACGTTGCGTAACCGCTACGACGGCTGGGCGCCGCGCCCGGACTTCCGCCCGGTGACGAAGTTCGAGCAGCGGGCCCGCTCCGAGGGCCGCGAGAGTCGCGACCTGATCTTCGAGAAGTTGCCCGAAACGCCGTGAAGGCCACCTGAGGTACAGGCGGCCTTCACGGCGCGGCGGACCTAGTCGTCCGAGAGCGGTTCGCCGCTCACCCGTTTCAGCGCGGGTGTGCACACCGACGCGGCGATCAGCGCCGTGCCGATACCGAGCACCACGGGTGCCAGCGCCCACGGCGTGACCACGGGCGTCGACGCCGTGAACAACCAGGCCAGGCCCCCACCGACCACGACACCCGTCACACCCGCACCGATCGTCGCCACGAGCGCGGGCATGGCGGCCTCCGTCCGCAACGCCCTGCCCAGCACGCGCACGGGGGTCCCCGCCGCCATGAGGGCCCCGAAGGTACGGCGCCGGTCCATCACCGAACCCGCGGTGGTGATGGCCGCACTGCATCCGCTCAGCAGCGCGGCGGCGATGAGTCCGATCACGGTGACGCGGCGCAGGTCGTCCAGCTGCGCCTGCTGTGAGGCGAGCAGGTCGGGGACGCTCTGGACCTCGAGCCCGTTCCCGGCGCGGCCTAGCGCCGTCCGGACGACGTCGGCGGTCTCGGAAGTGGCGGCTACCGCGACGATCGCCTGCGTGGGCTCCATGCCGGACGGCAACACCGCGGGGTCGATCAGCGGCGGCATCGTGGAACCGTCGGTGTCGGCGCGGATCTCGTAGGCCGGTGTTCCCTCCGCGAGGGGGGTTCCGGGTTCCCCGAAATTGGCCACGGTCGCGTCTTCCACGGGTTCCGACATCCCCGTGACGTAGACGCCCGGCTCCGCGTCGCAGGCATCGCCCGGGTCGACGCGCAGCAGTCGCCGCGCGCTCTCGCACTCGACGACGTAGGCCTCCTGTGACCGGCCGTCTAGTGCGAGCTCGACGACGGAGATCTGTTCCGCGCGCTCTTCGATCCCGTACCGGGCGAGCGCGGCGTTCGTGCGCTCGGCGACCGAGGCGGCGTCGTCGTACGCGTTCACGTACAGCGCCGAGTCGCGGAACGGGGACGACGATCCGGCGAGTGTCTCGATCGACGGCAACACCGTCAGCGCCATCGAGCCGGTGAACACCGCCAGCACCACACCGGCGGACGCCCGGTAGGCCCCCTTCGGGTCGTGCCGCAGCCTGCGGCCCGCCAGCAGCATCGACGGCCTGCGCCAGGCACGGGAGAACACGGACCCGATCGCCGCCGTCACGAACGGCCCGATGAGCATCGACGATGCGATGATCAGCGCCAGCGCGCCGACCAACAGCAGGACCCCGAGTGCGTCGGAGATGTTCCGGAGGAGGACGAAGAACACCACCGCGGCAACGGGCAGCGACAGCAGCCGCACCCAGTGCGGTCGGCGGGGACGCTCGCTGCGGGCCGCGCCCAGCGGGGTCCGCACCACCCGCCAGAGGCCGACGACGGCGGCCAGCAGCACCAACAGCGGGATCGTCACGACCACGGCGAGGGTCAGAACGGGCGAGGTGACGAAGTCGCTCGCCTGCCAGGTGCCCCCCTCCCACGGCACGTGGGACGCCGCCCACCGAGCCAGCGGACTCACGGCCCAGCCCAGCAGGGCACCTCCGACCGCGGCGATCGCGTTCTCACCCGCGACCATGCCCACCACCTGACGCGGTGTCGCACCCGCCAGTCGCAACGCCGCGAGGCGCTGTTCCCGGCGGGACGCGGTGAGCCGTGCGGCGGAGGCCACCAGCACGAGACTCGGCACCAGCAGCACGACCACGCCCACGCCCGCGAGGAGGTCCAGGGTCGGGTCCCAGGCGTCCCCCGCCTCGGCGAAGCCGCCGACCTGCATGGCCATGCTCCCCAGCTCGTCCTCGGTGTGTCCCACGAGCACGGCGAGCTGGTCGGGATGGGTCAACGCCTCGGCACCGAGCAGTCCGACGACCTCGCCCGGATAACGCTCGGCGAGCACCGAGGCGGGCAGTCCGGCGCTGAGCTCACGCAGCGCGGGTGACATGAGGACCTCTCCGGGCGCGGGGAAACGCTCGATGCCGGGCGGCAACGCGATCTCCGACGCGTCGCCGTGCGCGGCGACGTCGACCCGGGTGATCGTGCGGTCGTCGTAGGAGTCCTCACTGATGGTCAGCGACATCACGGCCTCGCCGGCTTCCCCCACGAAGTCGGCGGCGGACGGCTCCTGCCACGCGGCCCGGTCGACGCGGGCCTGCGCGGCGCCCGGCAGTGACACGAGGACGAGCATCAGCCCGGTGGCGACCGCGACTCCCACCCCCATGAGGATCGCCGACGTCCTCGTGCGCCGATCACGGCGCAACACGCGCAGGGCGATGCGGAACGCGATCACAACTGCACCCTGCCGTCGCGCATGGACACCATCCGCGGCATCGACTCGGCGAGGTCGCGGTCATGGGTGACCACCACGACCGCCGCGCCGGTCTCGGAGGCCGCGTCGAGCAGTGCCCGCATGGTCTCCGCCCCGGTGCGGCTGTCGAGCGCGCCGGTCGGTTCGTCCGCGAAGATCACGCTCGGCCGGTGTCCGAGCGCCCTCGCGATGGCCACGCGCTGCGCCTCACCCCCGGACAACTGCCCCGGCAACCGCTGTTCCTTGCCGCCCAGCCCGAGCTTGCCGAGCCACTCCTGTGCCGTGGCCATCGCCGACGCCCGCGACGCACCGCCGAGCAGCAGCGGCAGTGCCGCGTTCTCGGCAGCGGTCAGCTCGGCCACGAGCATGCCGGACTGGAAGACGAACCCGAACTCCCTGCGACGCAGTTCGCTGCGCGGGCCCTCGCCGAGCTGGTCGATGCGACGTCCCGCGAGGAGCACCTCACCGGTGTCGGCGGGCAGGATGCCGGCGAGCACGTGCAGCAACGTGCTCTTGCCCGACCCCGACGGCCCGACGATCGCCACGGCGTCTCCCACGCCGATCTCGATGCTCACCCCGTCGAGGGCACGCTGATCGCCGTAGGTCTTGGTCAGTCCCCGCCCGACGAGGACGGGTCCGGCCCCGGGACCGGCCGGTCCACCGGGCACCTGGATCTGTGTGTCCGAACGCATGCCTGGAAGCCTCCCGCCGAGCGGGGTCTCTCCACCTCGGACGGACGGGTGGAAGCGGGTCCGTACGCCTCGGCCGATCGACCGAGGTGAAGATGGCCGGATGGCCGCGCTGGGCACGCCCTCGGCTGCTCTACCGTCGAGGCGTGCCCACTCGGTCAGCCCGCGAACTCACCGCGCTCGCCTCGAAACGGCTCGGCCTTCCCGGGATCGTGCTGTTCGCCGCCGTGCTGTGCGATCTGGTGATCATCGCCGCGTCCGCTTTCGACTCCGTCGGCCCTCTCGGCCAGGACCTGTGGCTGTTTCCGGGCATCGTGGCGCTTTCGGCATGCGCCGTGTGGGCCCACCGCAGACCGTTGCCCGCGGGGTTCACCGGCGCCGCCGTGTTGTTGCTCTCCAGCGCTCTGATCTCGACCACCGGCACCGTCTCGTACACGGCTTTGCTGGAGGACATCACGTTCGCCGAGACCGTCGCGGGTGTGGAGCTCGTGTACTACGCCGTGCTGACGCTCTCCCCGCTCGCGGCGACGGCCGTCACCGCCGCGCTCGTGCTCGCCACCACCATGGCCGCGGTGGTGCGGGCCCATCTGTGGATCTACGACGGTCAGCTCGCGGCGACGATCTTCGCCGGGTTCGTCCTGCTCCTGCTGACCGTGTTGGCGGGCACCTACCAGCGCAGGCCTCGGCGGCGGCGCCGGGAACGCAGCACCTTCACGGCACTGATGCGGCAGCAGTGGCCCCTGGTCAGCGTGCTCGCGACCGTCCTGTTCCTGGAGACGTTCTACGCCGCGTCGGCGCACGGCTTCGGGGTCTTCGTGCTGCTGTGTTCCTTCGGCACGGCCGTGGTCGCGCTGCTGGCCTCTCGCATCCCGGCGTGGGCGGCGGCGTACTACAGCGCGCTCGTGATCATCGCGGGCAGCGTCCTCTGGTTCACCGGCGCGAGCCACACCTACGCCGAGCTCTACGGCATGCCCTTCAGCCAGATCGTCAGCGGCATGGCCGTGGTCGTGTTGGTCGTGCGCCACGAGACACCCACCCGGGCGGCAGGTCTCATCGCGCTCCAGTCCGTGGCCGTCGCCCTGGTCACGAGCGCGAACACGCCCAACTTCCAGGGCCTGCGGGTGATGTTCGTGGCGGCCCTGTTGCTGCTGGGGATCTGCGTGGCCCTCGGGATGTTCCTCCGCGCCCGCGACTCCGAACGCGCGCAGGTCGTCGCCACCGCCGTGAGCGACGCCCAGACCGCCGAGCGGATGGCCCTGGCCCGCGAGCTGCACGACGTCGTGGCTCACCACGTCACGGGAATCGTGGTGCAGGCCCAGGCGGCGAGGATGCTCGCCGAGCGGAACCCGGCCGTGGTCGTCGACGCGCTGGGCCAGATCGAGCGGGCGGGAACCGACGCGATGACGGCCATGCGCAGGCTGGTGCGCAGCATGCGCGGTGACGCGCCCGCGGGTGCCAGCGAGTTCAGCGAGCAGGCCACCACGAATCTCGCCGCGGACCTGCGTCGACTTGTCGACACCGGAAACCACGGTGTCCCGACCCAACTCACCGTGGACGTGCCCGACGACCTCCCACCCGAGGTGGCACGGTCGGCGTTGCGGCTGGTGCAGGAGTCGCTGACCAACGTCGGCAAACACGCCAGGGGGGCGAGCAGGGCGGTCGTCACCGTCGGCACGGTGGGCGCAGAACTCCGCATCCGGATCACCGACGACGGCACCGGCAACGCGGAGCAGACCCGAGCGACACGGCCGTCCGAGGACTCCGGATACGGTTTGGTCGGCATGCGGGAACGAGTCGACCTCCTGCGCGGCCGGTTGTCGGCGGGGCCGTCACCGGAGGGCGGCTGGCTCGTCGAGGCTGTGCTCCCACTGATCCCACCCACGGGCGAGGCAGGCAGGAAGGACGGCGAGTGATCCGGGTACTGATCGCCGACGACCAGGACATGGTGCGCGCGGGTTTTCGGATGATTCTCGGTGCGCAGGACGACATCGAGGTGGTCGCCGACGTCAGCGACGGGGTGGAGGCCGTGCGGCAGGCTCGGGAACTGCGCCCCGACGTCTGCCTGCTCGACATCCGTATGCCGGGACTCGACGGTCTGGAGGTGACCCGGCAGCTCGCGGGGCCCGACGTGGCCGACCCGCTCAAGGTCGTGGTCGTCACCACGTTCGACCTCGACGAGTACGTGCACGCGGCGTTGCAGGGCGGCGCTTCCGGGTTCCTGCTGAAGGACGCCGGGCCCGCGTTGCTGATCGAGGCCGTGCGCGCGGCCGCCCGTGGTGACGCGCTCGTGTCGCCGCAGGTCACGGTGCGCCTGTTGAGGCACTTCGGCACCAACCGGGTGACGGACCGGCCCACACCCGCAGTGGAGCTGACACCACGGGAGCTCGACGTCGTGCGGGCGGCCGCGCGGGGACTGACCAACGGTGAGATCGGCGCCGAGCTGTACCTGTCGCTGTCCACCGTGAAGACCCATCTCGCCTCGGTGCAGAACAAGCTCGGGGTGCGCAACCGTGTGGAGATCGCGGCGTGGGCGTGGCGAAACGGGATCATGGACGGCGCGTAGTCCCCTACGATCGGCGCATGGCCTTCCGACTCCACGCCGCCGTCGTACTGCCCGCCGATCCCACGTGCTCCGTCGTGCGGGACGGAGTCGTCGACGTCGACGACTCCGGAAGGATCTCCTACTGCGGCCCCGCCGAGACGGCACCGACCGGCTCGCGGGCTCCCTCCGAGACCCGCCGCCTGAACGGCATCCTGCTGCCCGGGCTCGTCAACACCCACGCGCACAGCCCCATGGTGCTGCTGCGCGGCATGGGTGGTGATCTCCCGTTGCTTCGCTGGCTGCGCGAGGTGATCTGGCCCGCGGAGGCGAAGCTGCGGCCCGGCGACGTGCGGGCGGGCATGACGCTCGGGTCGGTGGAGATGCTGAGCCGGGGAGTGACCACGAGCGCGGAGATGTACTTCCACGCCGAGGAGATGGCGGCCGCCGTGCTGGCCACCGGTGCGCGTGTCGTGCTGGGAGCGCCGATCATCGAGCTGCCCGGGCTGCGGTGGCAGGCGATGCTGGCCGAGACCGAACGCTGGATCGACGCCGACGGCCTGCGGTTCGGCGACGGCGACCGTGTCGAGCTCACCTACGCCCCGCACTCGGCCTACATGCTGCCCGTCGAGGCGTTGGAGGCGGTCGCCTCCTCGGCCGACGAACGAGGGGCGCTCGTGCAGATCCACGTGGCCGAGGCCGCCGACGAGGACACCGCGCAGCGCGCCGAACACGGCTCCGTTCCCGCCCTGCTGGAGAAGGTGGGCCTGCTGCGGGGCCGGCTGCTCGCCGCGCACGCCGTCCACCTGTCGGACGCCGACATCGCGCTACTGGCGCGCAACGGCGCCGGAGTGGCGCACTGCCCCGGCTCGAACGCGAAGCTGGCCTCCGGCATCGCCCGGCTGACCGACCTGCGAGCCGCGTCGGTCGCGGTCGGGCTCGGAACCGACGGCCCCGCCAGCAACGACGACCTCGATCTCTGGGAGGAGGTGCAGCTCGCCGCCATGCTCGCGCGACTGTCCACAGCGGACGCCACTGCGGTGGGCGCCGCCGACGCCCTGCTGCTCGCCACCCGGGGCGGCGCGGCCGCTCTCGGCCGCGACGACATCGGCGCTCTCGAAGCGGGCCGGTGGGCCGACCTCGTGCACGTCGACGTCGACGATCCCGCGTTCGCCACCGGGCTGGACGTTCCCGACGAACAACTGCTCGCCAACCTCGTGTGGGCGGCGGGTTCGCGGAAGGTCACCGACGTGTGGGTCGCGGGCGAGCGGGTGGTCGCGGACGGCGAGCCGACCCGCATCGACCGCGCCAAAGCGCAGGCGGACGTGGCCGAAGCCGCCGCCCACCTGCGCTGATCCCCCTTTCCGCAACCCGTCAGGGCACGGCGCGACGCGTCGTCAGGTAGGCGGCACCGGCGAACAGCAAGGTGATCACGGCTGGGTAGCCGGCCTGGAACGCGATGGCGGGCTGGGAGGTGAAGAAGTGTTCGAGCTCGCCCCACCAGTCCTGCCATTCGAACAGCAGCACGAGTCCGACGCCCAGCGCTCCGAAGGCGACCGCCAGCGCCCACACACCCAACTGGTTCCAGCGCTTGAACACGATGCCGACCCAGACGCCGAGGAACGACAACGTCACCAGCGGCACCGTGTAGGTGAGGAACTGCAGCAGCACGTTGTCGTGGCTCAAAAACGGCAACGCGAGGAACGTGAGCTCGACTCCCCAGCCGTCGGTGGCCTCCTCGACGAGCTTGCCCGCCGTGAGCAGTGCGCCGTAGCCCGCCGCCTGACCGAGCACCACGAGCGTCGTGGCACCGAAGAACGCCTTCCGCGTCACCGAGAGGCCGAGGGCGAAGGGGAACATCTGCGTCATCGTCTGGAGGTGGACGACCAGCATGGTGACGTAGAGCGCCATGAGGCCGCCGGTCGCGAACCCCCCGTCGGTGCCGAACAGCCCGGCGAGCAGGACGTTGCCCAACAGTACGAGAGTGACGATCAACATCGGGAGGACGAGGACCGAGAACGCGTTGACGAGCTGGATCCTCGCCACCCGCACGAGCTGCCCCATCACCGGGCCTCCTTACCGTTCGTAGCGCCCGCGAGCGCCCGCTCACGGCCGGCCGTCTGGGTCGCGCGGACCACGAGTTGCTGGAGTGACACGGGCTCTATCTGGAGGTTCTCCGCCTCCTGCGGCGGGACCGAGCCCTGGATGGTGAGGCGCAGGATCCCGCCGAGCTGCTCCCGGTGCAGTTCGGTGTGCCCCGCCGCGAACCGCTCCACCTCCTGTGCCGGACCGGTCACCGTGACGGCCTGCGAACGCAGTACCTCGGAGCTGTCGTCCATGAGGATGCGCCCGGAGTCGATCACGATGACGTGCTCGATGAGGTCGGCGACCTCGTCGATGAGGTGCGTGGACAGCACGATCGTGCGGGGATGTTCCGCGTAGTCGGCGAGCAGCCGGTCGTAGAACAACTGCCTGGCCACGGCGTCCAACCCGAGGTACGGCTCGTCGAACAACGTCAGCGGCGCGCGGGCGGCCAGTCCGATGATCACGCCGACGGCCGAGAGCTGACCACGGGAGAGCTTCTTGATCCGCTGCTTGGTACGCAGACGGAACTCGTCGACGAGTTCCGCGGCGAAGTCGGCGTCCCAGTTGGGGAAGACGAGACTCGCGGCCTCGAACGCGTGCCGCACGCGGAAGATGTCCGGGTACTTCTGCGACTCCTTGATGAAGCAGACCTGACGCAGCACGTCGGCGTTCTCGTACGGCGAGGCTCCGAACACCTCGATGGTGCCGTCGCTTTGCAGGTCCTGGCCGGTGAGCATCCGCATCACCGTGCTCTTGCCCGCGCCGTTGCGGCCCAGCAGGCCGTGGATGCGGTTCTCCCGCAACTCGAAGGACACGTCGGACACGGCGGTGGTGGAGCCGTAGCGCTTGGTCACCCCCCGCAGGCTGGCCACGGTCATGCGTCGTCCTTCCAGTTGTCGATCATCTTCTTCAGGTCTTCCGCGTCCATCCCCAGTCGGCGAGCCTCGGCGAGCAACGGCGCGATGAACTTCTCCGCGAACGCGTTGCGGCGCCGCAGCAGCAACGTCTCGCGCGCCCCGGCTGTCACGAACATTCCGACCCCCCTCTTCTTGTAGAGCAGCCCGTCGGCCACGAGCTTGTTGATGCCGTTCGCGGCCGTCGCGGGATTGATCCGGTGAAACGCGGCGAGCTCGTTGGTGGACGGCGCTCGGCTCTCCTCCGGCAAGGAGCCGTCGATGATCGCGTCCTCGAGCTGTTCCGCGATCTGGAGGAACAGCGGGCGGCCGTCTTCCATCAAGCTCCCCGCCCGACGAACCACTTTGGTTCATTAGTCATGTGGGTAACCATGTCACCAAAGTGGGTGAGGAGTCAAGTGACGGGTACGACGCAGTGGCACAGCACCCGTGGTCACGTGGGAGATGACGTGGTGAGATGACGCTGTGAGCCGCGCCATGGATGGCAGGGAGAAAACCAACCGCCGCATGCTCCGGGCCCGCGACGCCATGGACCGCGACTACGCGAAGCCGCTGGACGTCCCGGCGCTCGCCCGGATCGCGCACGTGTCCGAAGCGCACTTCACGCGCACCTTCCGGGCCACGTTCGGCGAGACACCGCATCGATACCTGCAACGCCGCCGCGTGGAGCGCGCGATGTTCCTGCTCAGGGAGACCGACCGCAGTGTCACGGAGATCTGCTTCGAGGTCGGCTTCGGCAGCCTGGGCACCTTCAGCCGGACGTTCCGCGACATCGTCGGCCACTCACCCAGGACGTACCGCAGGCAAGCGGCCGCGGCCGTCATCCCGACGTGCTTCATGATGGCGTGGACACGGCCACGCGACTGACCGATCCAACAGAGCAGTTTCGGAGAAGTTCTCCGGTCGGTCCCGCCGTAGCGTGATGGACATGTTCAACGCCATCACGCAGTCACAGATCTACGTTCTCGACCAGGACGAGGCCCTGGAGTTCTACGTCGGCAAGCTCGGCCTCGAGATCACCGCAGACATCGACATGGGGTTCATGCGCTGGCTGACCGTCTGCGTCCCGGGCAACCGTGACCGGCAGATCCTGCTGGAGCAGCCAGGCGCTCCGGCGATGTCCGAGGAGACCGCGCGGCAGGTCCGTGACCTGGTCACCAAGGGAGCGATGGGGGGCTGGCTCATCCTCAGCACGGACGACTGCCACAAGACCTACGAGACCCTGCGGGAGCGGGGCGTCGAGTTCACCGAGGAACCCACCGAACGCCCGTACGGAACGGACTGCGGCCTGCGCGATCCCTTCGGCAACCGCATCCGTTTCACACAGTTCAAGAAGTCCTAACGCACCGGCCTCGGCCGGATCGTCAACTCCGTCAGGTGCGCGTCCGGGCTCGCGGTCACGGCGGCCGCCACGGCCGCGGCGACGGACTCCGGGCGCAGGTACCTCTCCGGGTCGTACTCGCCACCCTCGTGGTTCACCACGGCCTGCTGCATCTCGGTGTCGGTACGCCCCGGGTACACGCTCGTCACCCGGACACCGTGGCCTTCCTCCTCGGCCCGCAGCGCGTCGGCGTAGGCGCGGACGGCGAACTTGCTCGCCGCGTACGGCCCCCAGCCCGCGCGGGCGGCGAGCCCCTGGCCCGAGTTGACGAAGACGACGTGGCCCTTGGCGGCACGCAAGGCGGGCAGTGTCAGCCGCGTCAGTTCGGCCACGGCGACGATGTTGACCTCCAGGTTCTCCCGCCACACGGCGGCTTCGGACTCCGCCACCGAGCCGAGTTTCGCGACACCCGCCGAGTGCACGAGCACATCGAGGGCGTCGATGCGCTCGCAGGCCTCCCGCAGCGCCTCGGCGTCGGTGAGGTCCACAGGCCACGGCTCGGCCCCGGGGAGCTCCCGCGCTCGCGCCCGCAGCGCCTCGGCATCCCTGCCACCGAGCAGCACCCGGTGGGTGGGGGCGAGGGCGGAGGCCACGGCCGCGCCGATGCCGCGGGTGGCACCTGTGACAAGAGCAAGGGGTCGGTCAGCCATGCGTCCACGGTAGACGCGTGTGCCGACCGACCCCTCACCGCGTGGGTGTCTCAGGCGTCAGAAGCCGATCCGTCCCGAACGTCCCCACCGGCCCTTCTTCCACACCGCGACGATCGACGGCCTCGGCTGGGCGGAGCCGCCGTCCGGCCAGTGCGACTCCGGGTTCTCCGGGGTGCCGCCCTCGCCGGGATGCTGCACGGCGACCAGCACGACGTCGTAGGTGACCACCGGGCCACACGCCTCCGCGCCGATCGGGACGGTCAGGAACTGCTTGACCTGACCCCTCCTCGGGCCGTCGACCGGCACCGAGAACAGCCCGTCGTTCGAGCCGAGCGCGTTGCCGTCCGTGGAGATCCACAGGTTGCCGTACCTGTCGAACGCCACGTTGTCGGGGCAGGAGATCGGGCTCACCTGGCTCTTGTCGAACCCGCCGAAGTAGGTGTCGGCGGCAGCGGGGTCACCGCACACCAGCAACAGCCGCCACGAGAACGTCGTCGACGCCGCGTCGCCGCGGTCCTCATCCCACTCCAGCACGTGGCCGTTGCGGTTGCCGTTGCGCGGGTTGGCCTCGTCGGCGGCTCCCTTGCCCGCGGCACCGCGGTCGCTGTTGTTGGTCAGTGCCGCGTAGACGCGCCCGTTGACGGGGTTCGGTTCGATGTCCTCGGGGCGGTCCATCTTGGTGGCACCCACCTTGTCGGCCGCCAGTCGCGTGAAGACGTACACCTCCTCGGCGGTCATACCCGGTACGTGCGAGACGTTGCCGCTGGCGAGCGGAATCCACGTTCCCCTGCCGTCGAACTCCCCGTCGGACGGCAGGGCGCCGCTGCCGTCGATCTCGCTGCTCGGGCTGTCGCCGGTGAACTTCGCGACGTACAGCGTGCCGTCGTCGAGCAGGCGGGAGTTGTGCCTGCGGGCGTGTGCGCTGCGGCCCGGCTTGTACCTGCCGTTGGAGACGAACTTGTAGATGTAGTCGAAGCGCTCGTCGTCACCGGAGTACACGGCCACCCGGCCGTCCTTCGTGATCTTGACGTTGGCACCCTCGTGCTTGAACCGCCCCAGCGCGGTGTGCTTGATCGGCTTCGAGTTGGGGTCGTGCGGGTCGATCTCCACGACCCAGCCGAACCGGTTGGGCTCGTTGGGTTCCTGCGCGATGTCCCATCGCTTGTCGAACCGCTCCCACTTGCGGTTGGTCGCGGCGCCGCCCATCCCGTAACGGCGGAGCCGCTCGGCCTCGACCGGGTCGGTCACCGAGTTCGCGTTGGCGAAGTACTGGTTGAAGTTCTCCTCACCCGACAGCACGGTGCCCCACGGGGTGACCCCGCCCGCACAGTTGTTCATCGTGCCCCGCACGACGCGCCCCGTCGGGTCGGCCGACGTCTTCAGGTGGTCCGAACCCGCGGCCGGACCACGTACCTCGAACTCGGTGTCGAGAGTGATCCGCCGGTTGTACCGGCTCGGCACCACACGCAGGCCGCCTCGCGGATCGCGGACGGTCTGCACCACCGAAAGGCCGTGCGCCGCCCACGCGATGCGCGCCTGTTCCTCGGTCGGGTTGTCGGGGTCGTAGGTGCCCGCGGGGAACATGTGCGTCTCGGTGGTGTACTCGTGGTTCACCACCATGAGGTGACGCCACCCCGAGGAGTCCTGCGGGATGAGGCCGACGAAGTCGTTGTTGTACCCGAACTGCCTGGCCTGCGCCTCGGCGGTCTGGTTGTGGAAGTCGAACCGGGGAGCACCCGGCAGCACCGGATCGCCCCACCGGATCACGACCTCCTGGTCGTAGCCGTCCGGGATCGTCACCGCGTCGGCGGTGTTGGGAGCGACCGGGGTGAAGTCGGTACCCGGCACGGGGCGCGACGGCCTGCCGTGGCCGTTCTCCTTGCCACGCCCGGCGAGCGCGGCGGGAACGCCTGCCTCGGCGGCGGCCGTGCCCGACAACGCCGCGAACCCGGCCGCGGTCGCCGACATCACCGCCGTCGCCTTCAACGCCCCGCGCCGAGACACCACGTTCTTGGCGATGTCACCGAAGTAGCTGTTGTCGGAGGTGTTGGGCGCGGGGTGCGCGCAGGCGTTGCCACAGCGGTACTCGCACGTGACGGCCGAACGGCCAGGACGGTGAGAGCTCAGCAGGGGCAGCAGTCGTCTCGGCTCAGTGGACACACGGCCTCCATCACTCGATCAGGGCAAGCTCCGGTGACGTTAGGTGTGCAAAGCAAGCCACGGTATGCCTGACGGTGAACATCAAACAAACGGCCTAAACCTGTTGGTCCACGATCGTGGGTCACACGTGCTCGGCGGCCACGGTGGGTTCCGGCGCGCTCCGTCGGGCCGCGAGCACCCCGCCCGCCAGCACGCACAACACCGCGGCGACGAGGAACGGCGCGTGGTCGTAGGCGAACCACTCCGCGATGTGCCCGACCAGCGTCGCGGCGGCGGCGCCACCGAGCCAGCGGCAGAAGTTGTAGCCGGCACTGGCCACCGGCCGTGGTGCGTCACTGATCGACATCGCCGTCCCGGTGAACAGCGTGTTGAGCAGTCCGGACACCAGTCCGCTCGCCACGATCGCGACCACGAGCAACGGCTTGGCGGGAACGAGCATCACCAGCATCAGCACCCCGTAGGCGAGCACCGACACCACAGTGGCGTTCGCCTCACCGAACCGCGCGGCCAGCCGAGGAGCCAGCACGACACCGGCCACCGCGACACACACGCCCCAGCCGAAGAATACGAGCCCGATCGCGACCGCGCCCCATTCGAGAACGAACGGTGACCACGCGAGCACGGTGAAGAACGCCGCCGTGTAGCAGGCCGAGCCGATCGACACGCGCAGCAGCCCACGGTGGCGCAGGGCTCGCAACGGATCGCTGATTCGGACACGGGGACGCCGCTCGTGCGCGTCCCGCCTCAGGAACACCGCGCACAACATCAGGGCGATCGCCATGAGAGCGGCCGTGCCGAAGAACGGGCCGCGCCAGGAGATGTCGCCGAGCACCGCGCCGAGCAGCGGGCCGACGGCGAGCCCGAGCCCAAGCGCCGCCTCGTACAACAGGACGGCGCCGGCCTGGCCGCCGGTGGCCGCACCGACGATCACCGAAAGCGCGGTGGCGATGAAGAACGCGTTGCCGAGTCCCCACACGGCTCGCAGGCCGATGAGTTGTTCGATGTCGCCCGCGAGGCCGCAGGCGAGCGTGGCGAGCACGATCAGGGTGAGGCCGACGAGCACCGTCCGTTTCGCCCCGAACCGTGCGCTCGACGCGCTGGTGACCAGCATCGCGAGCACCTGGATACCGAGATACGACGAGAACAGCAGGGTGACCTGCGAGGGCGTGGCGTTCAGCCCCTCGGCGATCGACAGCAGGATCGGGTCGACGAGGCCGATGCCCATGAACGCGATGACAGCCGCGAACGCGGTGATCCACACCTGTTTGGGCTGTCCCTTGACCGCGGATAACACGCTGGGGTGGTGACCTGTACTCACTCGCCCCAGGCTAACAAAGTTGCTTAGTGATGCTAACTAAAACCGACCGTAGGCTCCCTCACACGACAACCACGGGGACGCCCAGCCTCGAAAAGCCGAAGGCCGCCACCGCCTTCCGGCGGCAGCGGCCTTCTTTCGGCCTTCCTTCGGCCTTTTCGGTCCCGGCGCGGGCGCCGCTCAGCGCTCCACGTCACCCCGGATGAAGCTCTCCACGGCGTCGCGGGCGGTCGAGTCGTCGTACTGCTTCGGCGGCGACTTCATGAAGTAGGACGACGCCGACAGCAGCGGGCCGCCGATACCGCGGTCCTTCGCGATCTTGGCCGCGCGCACCGCGTCGATGATGATGCCCGCCGAGTTCGGCGAGTCCCAGACCTCCAGCTTGTACTCGAGGTTCAGCGGCACGTCACCGAACGCGCGCCCCTCCAGCCGCACGTAGGCCCACTTGCGGTCGTCGAGCCACTGCACGTAGTCGGACGGACCCACGTGCACGTTCGCCTTGCCGAGGTCCCGCTCGATCTGCGAGGTGACGGCCTGCGTCTTGGAGATCTTCTTGGACTCCAGCCGCTCCAGCTCCTTCATGTTCTTGAAGTCCATGTTGCCGCCCACGTTGAGCTGCATGGTGCGGTCGAGCTGGACACCGCGGTCCTCGAAGAGCTTCGCCAGCACGCGGTGGGTGATGGTGGCGCCGACCTGCGACTTGATGTCGTCACCGACGATCGGCACGCCCGCCTCCTCGAACTTGGCGGCCCACTCGGGGTCGGACGCGATGAACACCGGGATGGCGTTGACGAACGCCACTCCCGCGTCGAGCGCGGCCTGCGCGTAGAACTTCGACGCCTCCGAGGAACCCACGGGCAGGTACGACACCAGGACGTCCACCTCCGCGGCGCGCAGCGCCTCCACGACGTCGACCGGCTGCTCGTCCGACTCCTGGATAGTCTCCTGGTAGAACCGACCGAGCCCGTCGAGCGTGTGCCCGCGCTGCACCGTCACGCCGAGCGGCGGGACGTCGCAGATCTTGATGGTGTTGTTCTCGCTGGCGAGGATCGCCTCGGAGAGGTCCTGTCCCACCTTCTTCGCGTCGACGTCGAAGGCCGCGACGAACTCCACGTCCCCTACGTGGTACTCGCCGAACTGCACGTGCATCAGCCCGGGCACGCGCGAGCTCGGGTCGGTGTCCCGGTAGTAGTGGACCCCCTGAACAAGCGACGCCGCGCAGTTGCCGACGCCAACGATGGCCACCCTTACGCGGCGGTTCTCGCCCATGCCGGTATCTCCTTACTAGTCATTGCTGGGTACTGATGCCGAGCGGCGGCGATCCGGTTCAGCCCTGCTGTCCCCGCTGCTCGGCCTGTTCGTGCGCGATGAGCTCATTGAGCCAGCGCACCTCCCGCTCACTGGCCTCCAGCCCGAGCTGGTGCAGTTCACGGGTGTAGCGGTCGATCTTCTCCTCGGCCCTGGCCAACGCTGCCCGAAGGCCTTCGCGACGCTCCTCGACGCGGCGGCGCCTGCCCTCGAGAATTCGCATCCGCACGTCGGCCGGAGTCCGGGAGAAGAAGGTCAGGTGGACCCCGAAGCCCTCGTCGTCCCAGGTCTGCGGACCGGCGTCGGCGAGCAGTTCGGAGAACCGCTCCTTGCCTTCGGCGGTCAGCTTGTAGACGCGCTTGGCGCGCCGGTTCCAGCCGGTGGTCACCTCAGCGGACTCCTCCACGATCAGCCCTGCGCGAAGCAGCCTCCGCAGGGTCGGGTAGAGCGAGCCGTAGGAGAACGTGCGGAACATGCCGAGCGTCTCGTGCAAACGCTTGCGCAGCACGTATCCGTGCATCGGCGCCTCGTGCAGCAGCCCGAGGATCGCGAGCTCCAGCACAGTGCACCTCCTCACGGAACGTTCCGAGCGACCCCCGGCGTTGGTGTCATGGGGCCGCCACGTACCGAGTACCCAACCTAGCGCGCATTTATATCGCGCCGATACATCGAAGTGGTGCAGCTAACCTCCACCCCACCTACATCAGGCGCACTGTTCATCGAATCGTTATCGAAACATCGGCGTGTCCGGGCCGTTACCCAGCGTCGGGCCGCCCGTCCCGCGCCCTCGTGTCGGCAAGAAGCCGTACGCTGTCAGGGTGCGAAACCAGCGGCAGGTCGTCGACTACGCGCTCCAGCGCCGTGCGGTGCTGGCCGAGTACTACTCGGGCCGGGTCAGCACCCTTGACGTCTGCGATGCCACTCCGTACCTGCTTCGGGCGGCTCGGTTCCACGGAACCCCCAGCCCGACGGCGTGCCCGGTGTGCAGGGAAACCGCGCTGACGAACGTCGCCTGGGTCTACGGCGACGA
Organism: Saccharomonospora cyanea NA-134; assembly: GCF_000244975.1. NCBI lineage: Bacteria > Bacillati > Actinomycetota > Actinomycetes > Pseudonocardiales > Pseudonocardiaceae > Saccharomonospora > Saccharomonospora cyanea. The sequence continues at coordinate 5,354,302 of NZ_CM001440.1, forward strand.
GCTCCGGCACGCGGCGGGGTCGGCCAGGGCGCCGGAGGAACTCGACCGGATGGCGAACCGTTTCAGCGAGTTCACCGTCTATGTGGTCGAGGTGTGCCGGTCGTGCGGCTGGAACCATCTCGTGAAGTCATACGTCCTCGGAACCGGAGCCCCGAATCCGCCGTCCCGGAGGACCGCAGGTCAGTGACACACGACACCGGCTGCACACTTGTTGCCACACTCGTTGCCGCAGGCGCACGTAGGTTCGGTTCGCAGAACGGCGTGTCAGCAGGCGCCGATCTGGGAGGGTCTTGAGTGAACGACCAGGGAAACCATCACTGGCCGGAGGACGAACCGGGCGAGACGCGGTGGCCCGGCGCCGAGGGGCCGGGCGGCAGGTCCGCCGGCCCTCAGTGGCCGGCGAGCGACGACCGCCCGCGCGCACCTCGCCCTCCGGAACGCCGTCCCCCTCGACCGGCGCAGCCGGGTCGGCCCCCGCGGCCGCCCCAGGGCGCTCCACCGACCGGTGCGCGGCAACCGGAGCGGCAGCGTCCTCCTCAGAACCCGCAACGCCCACCACAGCCGTCACAGCCGCCTCAGGCAGGGCAGCCGCGACCCGGCGGTCCGGACCAGCGACCCGCAGGCCGTGGCCCCCGCCCCCAGGGCGCGCCGGGTGAACGCCCCCTGCCCCCCGCCGGACGCAGGCAGCCGCCCCAGTCGACCGCGCGTTCCGCGAGCGGTGGCCCACCGCAGGGCGGCCGATAGGCCGAGCGCGCCTCCCGGTGGGCAACGTCCACCCCGGCGACCGGGCGAACGCCCCGGGGGACCCGCCGCGGCCGGCGCGGCAGCGGGCGCCGGAGCGCCGGCCTCCGGAGTCTCGGAGCGGGAACCCGAGCTCATCACCCACCGCGCGTACAACGGCACCACCGAAGGCCCCGGCGCCTACGACCAGTTCGACGACGACGGCTTCGACAGCGGCGAACGCGTCGAGGACCGCCACTACGAACCCGGCCTCGACGACGTGGACGGCGACAGTGGTGACGGCGGTGACGGCGGTGAAGGTGGCGGCAAGAAGCGGAAGGGCAAGGCCGCCCTCACCCCGGCGCAACGCCGCAAGCGCCGCTGGAAGATCATCCGGCGCAGTCTCTACGCTTTCGTGGCCTTCTTCTTCGTGCTGCCCGCCACCGCGTTCGCCATCACCTACTTCCTCGTGGACGTGCCTTCGCCGGAGGACGTCGCCCAACAGCAGTCCAAGGTCGTCACCTACTACTACGCCGACGGCAAGACCGAGATGGGCCGCGACGTCCCGCCCGACGGCGGCAACCGCATCCTGCTCAAGCCCCACGAGATCCCGGACCACGTGAAGCGCGCCGTCTACGCGGCCGAGGACGCCACGTTCGAGACGAACCCGGGCTTCGACATCAGCGGTATCCTGCGCGCGGTGTACAACCAGGCCACCGGCGGTGTCGGCGGCGGTTCCACCATCACCCAGCAGTACATCAAGAAGGCTACGGAGAACGAGGAGTACTCGCTCACTCGTAAGTGGACCGAGCTCGTCAAGGCGTTCAAGATGAGCAACGAGCAGTCCAAGGAAGAGATCATCACCGCCTACCTCAACACGATCTTCTTCGGCCGTAGCGCGTACGGCATCGAGACCGCGTCACAGGCGTACTTCGGGAAGTCGGCCAAGGAGATCAACGTCTCCGAGGCCGCGTTGCTCGCCGGCATGATCCAGCAACCGGGCCGCTCCGAGAAGCCGGAGGTCCGTCAGCAACGCTGGGACTACGTCATGAACCAGCTGGTGGCCAACGGCTGGCTCACCAAGGCCGAGCGCGACGCGGCGAAGCTGCCCGAACTCATCCCGCTGGAGGACTCCAGGCCCGAGGCCATCAGTGGCCCCGAACTGTTCATCCAGCAGAAGGTCAAGCAGGAACTCGAGGCCAAGGGCTATCCGGAGGAGAAGCTGCAGGCCGGCGGCTACAAGGTCTACCTCACGATCGACCAGAAGGCCCAGGAAGCCGCCGAGAAAGCCGTCGAACAGGTCATGGAGGGCGAGGATTCGAAGCTGATGGAGGCTCTCGTCGCCGTCGATCCCAAGACCGGCGGCGTGCGGGCCTACTACGGTGGTCCGTACGACTCCGAGGTGGCGGGCGGTCAGTACGACTGGGCGTCGGCCCAACGGAACCCGGGCTCGTCGTTCAAGCCGTTCGACCTCGTCGCCCTGCTGAAGGAGGGCAAGGGACTCGGCGAGACCTACGACGGCAGTTCGCCGAGGATGTTCGGCGACCGCAAGGTGCGGAACTCGGGCAACGAAAGCTGCGGCACCAACTGCACGGTCGAAGAGGCCATGAAGCGCTCCATCAACACCGTGTTCTACGACATCGTCGTGAACGAGGTGGGACCGCAGGCCGTCGTCGACGCGGCGATGGCGGCGGGCATCCCCGAGAATGGCAACGGAGTCGACAGCAAGCCCACCATGCCGACCCTCGACGGCAACATCTCCATCGGCGGTGGCGACACGATGGTCTCGCCCCTGCACATGGCCGCCGCCTACGCCACGTTCGCCGACAACGGCATGCGGCACGAGACGCACTTCGTCGCGAAGCTGACCACAGCGGACGGAGAGATCGTCTTCGACGAGACCTCGGAGGTCGCCACCGAGGGCGAGCCCGCCTTCTCCAGCGACCCGGCCGAGAGCAAGCAGATCGCGGGCAACGTCACCAAGTCGCTCATCCCCGTGCTGGAGTACTCCGAACTGACCTGTGCGGGCGGACGCGCCTGCGCGGGCAAGACCGGTACGCACCAGTACGTGGACCCGGGTGGCGCCGTGGTCGATGAGAACGCCGAAGCCTGGATGGTGGGCTACAGTCCGCAGATCTCCGCCGCCGTGTGGGTGGGCACGGGCAGGAACGAGCCCATCCGGGACGCCGCGGGCAACCGGGTCTACGGCAGCGGGCTTCCGGGCGAGATCTGGAAGCTGTTCATGGACACCTACCACGAGGGCAAGCCGCTCCTGGAGTTCCCCGAGGTGGAGCCGATCGGCAAGATCCCCACCACACCGGTTCCCGAACAGCCGGAGCAGAACACGGAGTCGACCACCACGCCGCCCACGGAGGAGTCGACCACCACGCCGCCCACGGACACCCCCGACAACACCAGCTCGTCATCGAACACGCCTCCCGAGTCGGAGGACGAGGACCCCGGCTACTCGAACCCCGGCGGGCCTCCCGAAGAGCCAGGCGGCGGTTGGGGGGACTGGTTCGGTGACCAGAACAACGGCAGAGGGGGCGGCGAGGAGTAGCCGACGGGGCCATAACCCCCTGAGCAGCGACACGTAACATTCGCGACGTGTCCAGCGATATCCATGGCCCGCCTTCTGCCCCGACGCCCGACACCGCGTCGCTGGACGCCACGCAGCGGGAGGTGCCGAGTTGGTCCGACCCACTCGCCCAGGCGGCCACCCGCCCCCTGGGCGGACCGCTGGGCACGCACGCCGCTGTGGGCAGGCACTGGTTCTGGACACCGCTGCGGGTGTGCCTCCTGCTGGCCGTCCTCGCCCTGACCGCCGGCTGGTTCGGTAAGGCCGCGTGCATCCAGCAGTACGTCACCGACGACGGCGACGCCGAACTCGACTGGCGGTCGGGCAGGCAGTACGTGGCGATGTGCTACTCCGACATCGTCCCGCTCTACACCGCCGAACGGCTCGACGAGCCCGACTCCTTCCCCTACGCCACGAGCTGGGTGGAGAACGAGGGCACCGAGCACGAGCAGGTGCGGTACATGGAGTACCCGGTACTGAGTGGCCTGTTCCAGTGGGTCAACGCGAAGCTGACACACGGCTGGACCGCCGCGGCCGAGTCGGGCTGGCTGCCGGGTGCCCTGCCCGTGGCGGTGTACTTCAACATCACGGCCTTCTTCCTGTCGGCGGCGTGGCTCGTCACCGTGTGGGCGGTCGCCCGGACCGCGCGGCGCCGGGTGTGGGACGCCGCCATCGTGGCCGTGTCACCGCTCGTGGTGGTACACGCGTTCACGAACTTCGACGCCCTCGCCACCGCCGCGGCGGCCACGGGCCTGCTCGCCTGGTCGCGCAGGAAACCGGTGCTCGCCGGAGTGCTGCTGGGTGTCGGGGCGGCGGCGAAGCTCTACCCGCTGTTCTTCCTCGGCCCGCTGCTCGTGCTGTGCCTGCGGGCCGGGAAGATGAAGGCGTGGGGCAGCACCGCGGGTACCGCGGTGCTCACGTGGGGCGTCATCAACCTGCCCTTCATGTTGTTCCTGCGCGAGGGTTGGTCGGAGTTCTTCCGTCTCAACACCCAGCGGGACATGGACCCGGACTCGCTGTACAACGTCGTCTCGTACTTCACCGGCTGGCAGGGCTTCGACGGGCCACTCGCGCCCGGTGAAGCTCCCACGGTGCTCAACACGGTGAGCGGGGCGCTCTTCCTCGCGCTGTGCGCGGGCATCGCCTACGTGGGCCTCTCGGCTCCTCGCAGGCCCAGGGTGGCGCAGTTGTGCTTCCTCGTCGTGGCGGCGTTCCTGCTCACCAACAAGGTGTGGAGCCCGCAGTACTCGCTGTGGCTCGTGCCGCTGGCCGTGCTGGCACTGCCGCGCTGGCGGCTGCTGCTCGGCTGGATGGTGGTCGACGCGCTCGTGTGGGCGCCCCGGATGTTCTACTACCTCGGCACCGGCAACAAGGGCCTGCCGGAGGGCTGGTTCCTCGGCACGGTGGTCGTGCGCGACATCGTGGTGGTACTGCTCTGTGTACTCGTCCTGCGGGAGATCTACCGGCCTTCGCGTGACCTGGTGCGGGTCGCGGGCACGGACGATCCCACCGGTGGTGTACTGGACGGCGCCGAGGACTCCGTGGTGCTCAGGCCGCGGCGACGGCAGGGCGGGGAGAGGCCCGAGCGCGGCGATCACAGCCTCGCGCGCAGGAACTCGATGTCGGCCGCCTGACCCTCCTGGGGCGTCTCCACGACCACCGGCGCACCGGCCTCCCGCGCCACCGCGACGAGCAGCTCCGGGTCGATGGTGCCCTCGCCACCGACGACGTTCGCATGGCGATCACGTTGCGAGCCGTGGCCGTCGCGTGAGTTGTTGAGGTGCACGAGGTCGATCCGTCCCGTGATCGCGCGCACGCGCTCCACCGTCTCCGACAGGTCCCAGCCCGCGGAGTGGGCATGGCAGGTGTCCAGGCAGAACCCCGCGCCGAAGTCGGCGACCTCGTCCCACAACCGGGCGAGCACGTCGAGGTCGCGGGCCATGGCGCCTTCGCCGCCCGCCGTGTTCTCGATGAGCACGGGCACGCCGAACCCGCCCTGCTCCTCCTGTCGCTGGAAGAGCTTGCGCCAGTTCGCCAAGCCCTCGGCGGGGTCCTCGCCCCTGCGCACGTGCCCGCCGTGCACGATCAGTCCCCGCGCCCCCGTCTCGGCAGCGGCCGCGGCGTGCTGGGCGACCATCTTGCGCGAGGGGATCCGGATGCGGTTGTTGAGCGAGGCCACGTTGAGCACGTACGGCGCGTGGACGTACACCGCGACGCCCGCGTCGGCCAGCTCGGTCGCCTGCGGGTGCGGCTGCGGCTTCTTCCAGCTCTGCGGGTCGGCGAGAAAGAACTGCACCGATTCCGCGGCTCGTTCCCGAGCAGTCGTCAGGGGATCGTCATCACGAACGTGCGCGCCGATCTGCATCACCCGAGGGTAACGATTCCCGGCTCGCGGAATCGAGTACCGTGACCGTGTCCCAGACATTTGACCAAGATCACATCAACGGGAAATAGGGCGGGACGGGGACCGCACCCGAGAGTGAGGGCGACACGGCTCATGGAAAGCGGGTATCGGCACATCAGGCGCATCGGCTCCACGGGACTGGCGCTGGCGGCAGCGGCGTGGCTGGTGTTTCCAGGCAGCGCGGCAGCACGGGAACTGGACCCCGTCTCCGCAGGTAGTTGCGCTACGAGACCGTCCGAGGAGAAGGACGAACCACCGTCGGAGAACCCCGACGAGCGGCCGACCGACACCGAGAGCGACCCCGACGACAGCGGCCTGTCGGTCTCGCTGTCCAGCACCCTCCACCTCGGTGGAAAGAACACTTTGGTCGATCTCCTGAGTGGTGTCTGCGAGACCGGAAAGGACACCGTCGACGGACTCTTCGGACCCGTTCTCGGCGACGAAGAAACAACTTCTCCCAATCCGGGTGACACACCGCAGGATGAATTTGACGAAAATGATCTGAACGCGGGCACCGAAGCACCCCATTCGCTCCCCGCTCCGGAAACCACGGCCCCCGAGAACGTCTCGGAAGCAGCTCCGACGTCCCATCCGGCCGGCTCGCCTCCGGGCACCGGGGCCGTGGGCGGCGGCTGGGGAGGGGTGAGCGTCGACCGCGCGCCAGGCGCCATCGACGCACCGCCCACCCAGCAGGCCGAAGGGAGCACGTTCAGCGCCGCGCCCCACGACTCGCGCGCCTCGCACGACGTCAAGGCCGTCGAGCGGCTGCCGTTGCTGCTCGCGGTGCTGTCGGTGGTGCTCGTGGCCGCCGCGCTCGCCCACACGTGGGCACGGCGGACGCTGCTGCGCTGACGGGCGCCGCTCGGGCCGGGGATGTAGTCCAGGTCACTGTGATCCGACGCGTCACCTTCCTCGGGTCCACGTCGTTGTGCTCATCGACGCATCACCGACAAGGGAGGACATCCGTGCGAATCGGCTCCACCACTCTCACCCGGGTGGCTCGCCGAACGCTCGCCGCCACCACGGCCGCGGCCGTGATCGGTGGTGCGGCGGTCCTCTCCGCGGGCACGGCCTCGGCCGCCACCGTGACGGCGGACAGCTGCACCTCGGTGGTCGGCGGCCGGGTCGGTGACGTCGTGGTCGTGGACGGCGCCGCCGTGTCCGAGCTGGTGCGGCAGGGCGCCGAGGAGGCCAGGACCATCGTGGTCATCCACCACCTCACGATCTGGCCCAACCACCTCGCCAGGGAGATGGAGGACGAACACGTCGAGGTCGGCACCGTTCCCGACCGGCGCACCAGTGCCATCGACGGGGAAGTGATCGGCGCGGCCGTCCGGGACGCGCTGGAGGGCAAGGCCGGTCTCGGCGCCCTGCCCTCCACGCAGGAGACGACGCTCGACACCATCGCCACGCGGGTCGCGCAGGCGTGTTCGATGACCGTCGAAGCCACCAACCACACCGCCCCGAGCGCGTCCAGGCCCTCGAAGGAGAAGCCGTCGGGCGAGGCGGGCGGCTCGGCGGACGACTCCCGCGGCGACGCCCCCGGGTCCGGCACGGTCGGCGGCAGCGATGACGGCCGTCGAGCCTCCCTGCCCGACGGCGGCCTCCAGACCACGGGGGACGTCACGGCCGAGCGCCGCGACTACGGCGGCATCCCGGTCGCCGAGGCACCGGGTGCCGGGATCTCCGTTCCCGAGGACCTGCGTTACGGCCCGGCGAGCGGCCTGCCCGGCGAGTTGACCACACCCAGGTACGGCGTCGTCGACGGCAACACGGGCAACAGCACACACGGGGCGGCCGACGTGCGCGACGCCGGCGAGGCCGACGCGCTCGCCACGCAGGACCGGCAACAGGCGGTGCAGCTCCCGATGTTGCTCGCCGTCGTGGCCCTGGCCGCCGTCACCGCCGGGCTCGTGCGTAGCTGGGTCGTGCGCCGCGCCGCCTGAACCCCGTACTCGCTCGCCGAGGGGCGGAAACGGCCTGGTCACAAACCCCGGTTAGACTCTGTGGTCGACAACCCTCCTGTCACGGACAGTCCGTGACCGCTCAAGCCCGTAGGAGGTGAGTGGTTGTGTCACGCCATTACGAGGTCATGGTGATCCTCGACCCGTCGCTCGACGAGCGCACCGTCTCGCCGACTCTGGAGAACTTCCTCCAGGTCATCCGCTCGTCTGGTGGCAACGTCGAGAAGGTGGACGTGTGGGGCCGCCGCAGGCTGGCCTACGAGATCGGCAAGCACGCCGAGGGCATCTACGCCGTCCTGGACCTCTACACCGACCCGGACGCGGTGAAGGAACTCGACCGGCAGCTGTCGCTCCAGGAGACCGTGCTGCGCACCAAGGTCGTCCGCAGGCGCGCTCCGCGCGGCGCGAAGAAGGCCGCCAAGGCCGCCGCGAAGGCCTGATAACCGATGGCCGGAGACACCATCATCACTGTGGTCGGCAACCTCACCGCCGACCCCGAACTGCGGTTCACGCCGTCCGGCGCGGCGGTCGCGAACTTCACCGTCGCGTCCACGCCCCGGACCTTCGACCGCCAGACCGGCGAGTGGAAGGACGGCGAGGCGCTGTTCCTGCGCTGCAACATCTGGCGTCAGGCGGCTGAGAACGTCGCCGAGACCCTCACCAGGGGCGCCCGGGTCATCGTGCAGGGCAGGCTCAAGCAGCGGTCGTTCGAGACCAAGGAAGGCGAGAAGCGCACGGTCGTCGAACTCGAGGTCGACGAGATCGGGCCCTCACTGCGCTACGCCACGGCGAAGGTCAACAAGGTCAGCCGAGGCGGCGGAGGCGGCGGCGGCTTCGGCGGCGGCGGTGGCGCTCCGGCCGACGACCCGTGGGGCTCCGCACCTCCGACGGGCGGCTCGGGCGGTTTCTCCGACGAACCGCCGTTCTGACGGCTCGGCAGCCTCGACCCGAACCAACCACACCGACGTTCCCCAGGAGTACATCGTGGCGAAGCCACCAGTTCGCAAGCCGAAGAAGAAGGTCTGCGTGTTCTGCAAGGCCGAGAAGCAGGGTCACCCCGAGCTGATCGACTACAAGGACACCAACATGCTGCGGAAGTACATCTCCGACCGCGGCAAGATCCGTGCGCGCCGGGTCACCGGCAACTGCAGCCAGCACCAGCGCGACATCGCCACCGCGGTGAAGAACTCGCGCGAGATGGCACTGCTGCCCTACACGTCGACGGCTCGCTGAGGAGGAAGTCAGACATGGCGAAGATCATCCTGACGACCGACGTGGCGAACCTCGGCGGCCCCGGCGACATCGTCGAGGTCAAGGACGGCTACGCCCGCAACTACCTGCTGCCGCGTGGCCTCGCCATCACGGCGACGAAGGGCGCGGAGAAGAACATCCGCACCATCCGGCGGGTGCAGGAGGCGCGGCGCATCCGCGACCTGGACCACGCCAAGGAGATCCGCTCCACCCTGGAGGGTCTCGGCACCGTGCAGGTCAAGGGCAAGGCGGCGGAGGGCTCGAAGAAGCTCTTCGGTTCCATCACCGCGGCCGACATCGTCGGCGCGATCTCCTCGGCCGGTGGTCCGAAGCTCGACAAGCGGATCATCGACGCCGGCCAGCACATCAAGACGCTGGGCAAGCACCAGGTCCGGGCCCGCCTGCACCCCGAGGTGACGGTGGACCTGCGGCTGGAGGTCGTCCCCCAGTAAGGACCACATCTGTCCGACGTCGACGGCGGGATCCCGTGCGCGGGATCCCGCCGTTGCCGTTTTGAGACCCGAGGGGGGAACCTGAGCGCCCACCGTCACGTCGGACGTTACGGGCGACAACAGCGCTTGACGTGCTTCTGCCGCCCTGAGCAGACTGCTTCTCACCGCAAGGCGTTGAAGGGGACAGGGCATGGTGCACGTAGCAGTGGACGGCGGCTCCGGGATCGGCAAAGCCGCCGGGGGGATGATCTCGGTCGCGGCACCCGCTGTCGCGGGCGCTCCCGCGCCGAGCAGTGGTGGCTACAAGTTCTCTCGCGAGGAGATCGACGACGTCATCCGCCAGTGGGAGGACCTGCACGGAAAGCTCAACGACGACTACCGGCGGGCGCAGGACATGGCTCTCGTACGGCCGCCGGGTGCCGAGCCCGCAAGCGAGGACTTCACCGCGTGCGCCAACCCTTCGGGCCGCGCTTTCCTGCAGGCGACCCAGAAGATGATGGACTACGTCCAGAAGTACATAGAGGCGCTGCGCAACGCCCGCGACGGCATCACCACCCGCGAGGAACAGTCGCAGGAGGACATCAACAGCGTCGGCTCGGGAGTGATGGAGGTATGAACCGCACGGCCCGCGCCGTCTCGGTACTCGCACTCGTCACCGCCGCGTCCGTGCTGACCGCCTGCGGTGACGACTCCGCGGCGAACCCACCGAGTCTCCCCGGCCCGGCCGAGACACCCGCGTCCTCCACGGCGGGCACCGGAGGCGAGGCTCCGAAGGTGTCGAACCCGCTGGACGCCGCATCCCTCGTGACCGACCCGTGTCAAGCACTCTCGTCGTCCCAGCTCGACCAGCTCGGGCTCACCGAAGGGCAGCCGAGGCCGAACGAAGGGTTGGAAAGCGGCGCCTGTCGCTGGGAGCGCCCCGAAGGAAGCCTGGACTCCGTCGACCTCACGGTCATCGCCGAGAACGGTAACGGTCTGAGCGCCCTCTACGCGGACAAGGAGTCCAACGAGTACTTCGAGCCCACTGAGATCGCTGGGTATCCCGCCGTCTACGCGAGTCTCCTCGACAGCAGGGACTCGGGAATCTGTGACCTGTGGATCGGCGTCAACGAACGCGAAGTTCTCCACGTCATGACAAATCTCGCCTCGACGAAGACCGCCGAGGCGTCGTGCGGGCTGGCCGCCGACGTCGCCGAAGCCGCCATCACCACCCTGGGGGGTTGATCACGAATGCCACTGTTCCTGGTTCCCATCGTGGCCGGTGTCGTGAGCGGTGGCGCCGCCTACGGCGCCATGACGCAGGACGAGGCCGGCGACTACTCGGCGGATGCCGGTGGCCGCCAGCTCAACGCGCACCAGATCTACGAGCAGCTCCGGGCGGGCGACAACGGTAGCTCGCTGATGACCGGCCGGGACTCCGCCTCCACGCTGAAGAACAGCTTCGGCGAGCGGATCGGCGAGATGGACGCCCTGGCCAGCAGGATGGACGAGGCGTGGCAGGGCGATTCCGCCGAGGCCGCCAAGGCCGGAGCCCACCCGCTGAAGCAGTGGCTGGAGGACTCGCAGATCAAGCTGTACGAGAGCGACAACACCATGGCCTCGCAGCTCGACGCCTTCAACACGGTGATGTCGCAGGTGCAGCCGGTGCCCGCCCAGCCGCCGGAGAGCGACTTCCTCAACGACATCACGCCGTGGGAGACCGACACCGACCGGGCCATCCAGCAGTACAACGCGATGGCTCAGGCCAACGTCGAGGCTTACAACGCCTACTACGCGGCCAGCAGCTCCAACGCCCAGTCGATGCCCAACTACAGCACCGTCGACGGCGAGTTCGGTGACGTCGAGGTCGACGGCAGCGGCACCGGCGGTGGTGGCGGTGCCGGTGGCGGCAGTATCGGTGGTGGTCCGTACCCCGGCGGCAGCGTGCCCAGCGGCTCCTACCCCGGCGGCGGGGGCTCCTACCCCGGCGGCGGTGCCGGTGGCGGCAGTATCGGTGGTGGTCCGTACCCCGGCGGCAGCGTGCCCAGCGGCTCCTACCCCGGCGGTGGCGGCTCCTACGCCGGTGGCGGCGGGCCCGGCTACCAGTACACCCCGGGCCAGTACGACGACAGCACGAGCGCCTCGAACTTCACCGTGCCCAAGACGACCGTTCCGGACTTCAGCACCGGTGGCGGGGGCTATTCGCCGAACCTGTCCACCGGAGGTGGCCCCGGTGGCGGCCTCGGTCCGGGTGGTAGCGGCGGTGGCTTCAGCGGCGCCGGCGGCCCGGGCGCGCTCGGTGCCGGCGGTGCGATGGGCGTCGGCGGTGCGATGGGCGCAGCCGGGCCGGGTGCCGCGAGCGGCGCCGCGGCACCGGGCGCCTCGTCGGGACTGGCAGGTCGTGGCGCGATGGGCGGCGCGGCAGCGGCCGGGGCCGGCGCGCGCGGCATGGGAGGTATGCCGATGGGTGCCATGGGCGGAGCCGGCGGCCGGGGCCAGGGAGCCGAGGACGAGGAGCACCAGCGGAAGTACCTGATCGAGGAGGACGGCGACTCCTTGTTCGGCAGCGACGAGCTCACCGCGCCCCCGGTCATCGGCGAGTAGCCCCTCTCGGGGTCCGTCCAGGAAAGAAGGAACGGGAAACACCGTGCTGGAACAGCAGGTGAGCATGTCGACGTCCACCATGCTCACCCTCATTCGCCGCACCGGCGCCGAACCCCACACCGTGCTGGCGAGCACACCGACGTGGGAGGACGAGCGCGGCAGGAAACTGGCCGACGAGCGGGCCGACGCCGAGTTGGCCCGCCTCGGACTGCACGACGGCCGGAGTGTGCACCCCGGACTGACGGCCACGGTGGAAGCGATCGCCCGCCCCGCGTTGGAGTACTACGCGTGGATCAACGGCGGCATCGAGAAGCAGGCCCTCAACTACACGGTGCTGGCGGGGACGGCGTCCGGTGAGGCGTTCGTTCTGGTTCGGAACTCGGACGCGAACACCGTGGCACTCGGGTCCGTCCACCCGAACGAGCTGATGGAGAACTTCGTCGCGCAGTTGCCGAACCTCGGCCCGGGCCGGGGTCATGCCATGCGCGTTTCGAAGAGCGAACTCTCCGGCGGCGCGAAGCAGCGTGAGTTCGACGGCGGCGATTTCTCGGTGATGTCCACCGGGCGGCGCAGCGCGGCGAGCACCGAGGTTGCCGAGATGCGCCGCATCCTCGGACTGCCGAGGCTGGGCGGCGGCAGCCTGTACGTCGCCGCCCGCAACCGCGGCGGCAGGCGGGAGCGTGCCGAACGCCCCGTGAACTACATCGACACCGCGGAGGGCCGCTGGCTCACCGAGGAGGTTCCGGGCAGCGGGGAACCGGCCATCGCCTTCTCGCCGGCTTCTCCACAGCTCCTCGCCGACCGGTTACGTTCCGCACAGAGCCGTCTTCCGGCCACCTGATTTCACCCCACCCGTTCAGCCCAGCGTGTCGTCACGCAACGCTGGGTCATTTTGTCCACAGCTGCGGCCCGGGGCGTCAGACGCTCCGGGCCGCGACACGCCGATGGGTGCTTTTCGCGCGACACGCCGATAATTCCCCCACAAAGTTCTCCACAGGTTATCCACAGGGCCTGAACAGGGCTTTTCTTAAACCGGACACAAGTTGTCCACAGTCTGTCCACAGCTTTCGGCGAGCCTGTGGTTAGTTCGGGCCAGTCATCCCCAAGTTATCCACAGTTCTATCCACAGGCTGGATTGCGATAGTCCTTCCGAGCGATCTAGCGTGCCCGTGCGGACGCGAAACACGGGCCGCGACGCCCGCTCCCCACTCCGTCCTGCTCTAGACTGTCGAACGGGTGTTCGACCATGTGTCGACCTTCCAGGAGGTGCCTGCAGCAGTGGCGATCACCGACGACCGCAGCCCTGCGTTCACTGCCGAGCACGGTGGGTTCGAGCGCCAGCCGCCGCAGGACACGGCGGCGGAGCAGTCGGTGCTCGGCGGCATGCTGCTGTCCAAGGACGCGATCGCCGACGTCGTCGAGGTGCTGCGGCCAGGTGACTTCTACCGTCCCGCCCATCAGGCCGTCTACGACTGCATCCTCGACCTCTACGGACGCGGCGAGCCCGCCGACCCGATCACCGTGTCGGCGGAACTGGAGCGCAGGGGCGAACTGGCGAGGGTCGGCGGCGCACCGTACCTGCACACGCTGATCGCCACCGTGCCCACGGCCGCCAACGCCGGGTACTACGCGAGGATCGTGGCCGAGAAGGCCATCCTGCGCAGGCTCGTGGAAGCGGGCACCCGCATCGTGCAGTACGGCTACGGAGCCGACAGCAGCGACGGCGGTGACGTCAACGAGGTCGTCGACAGGGCACAGTCGGCGATCTACGAGGTCACCGAACGGCGCACCAGCGAGGACTACGTCGCACTGGAGGAACTGCTCCAGCCGACGATGGACGAGATCGACGCGATCGCGTCCCGGGGCGGCGTGTCCCAGGGCATTCCCACGGGGTTCACCGACCTCGACGAGGTGACCAACGGGCTGCACCCGGGCCAGATGATCATCATCGCAGCCCGCCCGGGTGTCGGTAAGTCCACACTCGGACTGGACTTCGCGCGTTCCTGCTCCATCAAGCACGGCATGACCAGCGTGATCTTCTCGCTGGAGATGAGCCGGACCGAGATCGTCATGCGCATGCTCTCGGCGGAGGCGAAGATCAGGCTCGCGGACATGCGCGGTGGCCGCATGACCGACGACGACTGGACGCGGCTGGCCCGCCGGATGAGCGAGATCAGCGAGGCGCCGCTGTTCATCGACGACTCGCCGAACCTGACGATGATGGAGATCCGGGCGAAGGCGCGTCGGCTCAAGCAACGCAACGACCTCAAGCTGATCGTCGTCGACTACATGCAGCTGATGACCTCGGGCAAGCGCGTCGAGTCGAGGCAGCAGGAGGTCTCGGAGTTCTCGCGGCAGTTGAAGCTGCTGGCCAAGGAACTCGAGGTGCCCGTGGTGGCGATCAGCCAGCTCAACCGTGGTCCCGAGCAGCGCACCGACAAGCGCCCGATGCTCGCCGACCTGCGTGAATCCGGATCGCTGGAGCAGGACGCCGACATGGTGATGCTCATCCACCGCCCCGACGCCTGGGAGCGCGACGACCCGCGCGCGGGCGAGGCGGACCTGATCCTGGCCAAGCACCGTGCCGGTCCGACGAGCACCATCAGCGTGGCGCACCAGCTCCACTACAGCCGCTTCACCGACCTCGCCACCGAGTGAGCCGCCTCGCGGGAGCACCTCGGCTCCGGTCGCCGTTCCGGGTCCACAGGCCGCTGCGACGGGAGAAAACCCCGAAGTGGGCAGCCCGCTCTGGTGGGCTGACTTCGTTCTGGCCCAACCGAGGCCGTGACGGCGGAGGCGGCCGTGATCACCGCCCCGCACTCGTCCACCGCCCGCTGGTGCTCCCTCGGGGTCGAAACGCTGCCGTGCCCACGTCCGGAGTCCTTCCCCGCGACGGTGACACGCGCCCCGGCGACGACCTGACCCGGGACTTCTCCCTGTGGGGTGCCCAACGCTGAGAAGCTCGCGGCACGCGGCACTCCGATTTGAGAGTTTTCCGGCATAATCCCAGCACTTTCTCGGAAAAGTCCCAAAAAGCACTTCAATGACACACTTGAAGGGTAGGAAAACCGCTCTTCGAAGGGACTTCTTTCGCATGAATGCCGTGACCGCCGAATCCGTTGTGCGCCACATCGTCGAGTCGTTCGACGGGGTCCACATCGTCGAGAACGCCGGTGACACGTTCTGCTTCTACGGGCCGGACGGCGACGTCGACATCGCTCGCACGCTGCCGTTCGCCACCGTCGTGACAGGTGATCACTACGAAACCGTGTCCCGGCTGGACGCCGACGGCGCGTACCGGCTCAACATCGGGCTCACCAAGGCGAGCTACGTCGAACGGTTCGGACCCGCGCCCACCGAGCGCGACGCGGACGGGGTCCTCGTCACCGAGGCCGACTACACGGCCAGGGACGTGCTCATGCCGCACCCGTTCTACGCGTCGCAGTACTGGGTGGGTGTGGTGAACCCGAGCCCCGCGACGTTCGACCTGGTGCGTCCGCTGCTGGTGGAGGCGTACGAGTTCGCGGTGAGGAAGTACGACAACCGGACCGCGCGAGCCGAGCGCTGAGGACGCCTCACGAGAGCACGATTCCGGCGTCGCACAGGGCCTGCTCCACGCGCAGGCGCTCGACGTCCCGTTCGATGCCCTCGGCGACTTCGTCGAGCTGCTGGGGGACACCGACGGACTCGCACGCCTGCGCGAGCAGGGCGTCGTAGGCGGCGGTCGCGGCTCTGCGCCGGACGACGGGTGTTCCGGGACCGAAGCAGGCGAGTGTCCGACGGACCCGGCGCAGGTCCGCCGCCAGTCGTTCGACGGGCGGGTGGGCCGGCGCCGGAGTCCGTACCCTCCGGCGCCGGAGTGCCGCGAGCCAGCGCGGTACGGCCAGCGCGGCGGAGAAGACCAGCGTGGGGGCCACCACGACGCCGAGGTAGATCAGGACGTTCCCGACCATGCCTCATGGTAGGCGCGGACCGAAGCTGGCGAACAGGTCAGCGCAGCGGTATCATATTTGTTGAAAGTTCAATATTGGGAGCTGTGATGGCCGACCGCATGCCCGTCCTGTACCTCAGCCATGGCGCACCCCCGCTCGCCGACGACCCGACCTGGACGAGGGAACTGGCAGGCTGGTCCGCGGACCTGCCCCGGCCGAAGGCGATCCTCGTCGTGTCCGCGCACTGGGAGGAGGCGCCACTGAGCATCGGGGCCACCACCACCGTGCCGCTCGTCTACGACTTCTGGGGATTCCCCGAGCGGTACTACCGAGTGACCTACCCGGCACCTGGGGCACCCGACCTCGCCGCCAAGGTCGAGCGCCTGCTGCGTAGCACCACCACACCCGTGCACCGCGATCCCACTCGCGGCCTCGACCACGGCGCCTACGTGCCACTCGTCGAGATGTTCCCGTCCGCCGACATCCCGGTGCTCCAGGTCTCGATGCCCTCGCTCGACCCGACCGAGCTGTTCGACCTGGGCCGCAAGCTCGCGCCCCTGCGCGACGAGGGCGTGCTGGTGATCGGCAGCGGTTTCTTCACCCACAACCTGAGCGCGATGCGCACCGGTGTCGACGGACCTCCGCCCTCGTGGTCGGCCGAGTTCGACCACTGGGGCGCGGAGACCCTCGCCGCGGGAGACGTCGACGCCGTGCTCGACTTCGAGAACAAGGCGCCCGGTGCCTCGCTCGCGCACCCGCGCACCGAACACTTCGCGCCGCTGTTCGTCGCGCTCGGCGCGCAGACCACCGGACCCACTCCACGCACGGTGATCGACGGTTACTGGTTCGGCCTGGCGAAACGCTCCTTGCAGCTCGACTGACGTTCCCCGTCATGGCGAGTGAGTCACGACCCCGGCACGAGACGGAACCGATACGGTTGCTTCGTGAGCGAGTCGGTGCACGGAACTGGGGGCCGTAACGGCCGCGGCAAGCGAAAAGGGCCGATGCTGTCCGAGGACACGGACATCACCGGCTGGGTCCCCAAAGGACTACGGGTGAGTGCCGCCCTCTCGTGGCGGTTCCTCGTCGTCGTGGCGGCCCTCTACGTGGTCGCGTGGGTCATCGGTTACCTCTCGTTCGTGGTCGTGCCGGTGGCCATCGCACTGCTGCTCGCCGCGTTGCTCGCGCCCGCGGTGCAACGACTCACGGAGCTGCGGATGCCGAGGCCTCTCGCGGCGGCGGTCGTGCTCATCGGTGGGCTCGGTGCGCTCGGCGGCCTGCTGACGTTCGTGATCACCGAGTTCACGGCGGGCCTGCCCGAACTCCAGGAACAGCTCAACCGCAGCCTCGACCAGGTGGAGGACTGGCTCGTCAACGGGCCGCTCCACCTGCGCGAGACGCAGATAGTGGACTTCGTCAACAACGCGGTGGAGTTCCTCCAGCAGAACCAGGCCAGCATCGCGGACAGCGCACTCACCACGGCGGGCACCGTCGGCGAGATCCTCACCGGCTTCCTGCTGACCCTGTTCGTGCTGATCTTCTTCCTCGTCAACGGCGGAGAGATCTGGAACTTCCTGATGCGCGGGGTGCCCGAACCCGTGCGCGACCGCTTCGACACGGCGGGCCGGCGGGGGTTCGCCTCGCTCGTGAGCTACGTGCGGGCCACAGCGGCCGTGGCCGTCGTCGACGGTGTGGGCATCGGCATCGGCCTGTGGATCGTCGGCGTGCCGCTGGTGTTCCCGCTGGCCACGCTGGTGTTCCTCGGCGCGTTCATCCCCATCGTGGGCGCGGTCGTCACCGGTGCCGTCGCCGTGCTGGTGGCGCTGGTGACCAACGGGTTCGTCACCGCGCTGATCGTGCTCGCCATCGTGGTGGGCGTGATGCAGGTCGAAAGTCACGTGCTGCAACCGCTGCTGCTGGGCAGGGCCGTACGCCTGCACCCGCTGGCCGTCATCCTCGCCATCACGGTGGGCATGACGACGGCGGGCATCCCGGGAGCGCTGCTGTCGGTGCCGCTGCTCGCCGTCCTGAACTCGGGCATCAAGTCGCTGTTGCGCGAGCGCGAGCCGCAGCCGGAGGCCGTCGACGTGCTCGGCGACCCCGACAGTGCCTCCACCGCCTCCATCTCCAAGGACGATCCGGAAGCGGATCCGGAATCCGAACACCGGGAGCCTGACCGGGTATGACCACATCGCCGTCTCTGCGTGATCCGGCGACACCGCTGTGGTACGGCGCCATCGTCCTGCGCTGGGTGACACTCGGTTTCGCCCTCGGTGCGGTCCTGGTGCACCTCGACGGCTACGTCCGTCCCCTGCTGGCGTGGACGGCGTTCGGCTGCATGGCCGCCTGGACCTGCGTGACGAGTCTCGGCTACGCGCGCTGCTGGGGGCGCTCCCCGTGGTTCGTGGTCGGCGACGTGGCCGTCACGTGCGGCATCATGCTCACCTCGCCGTTCGTGCTCTCCGACGCCCAGTACGCCGAGCTCGCTCCGCTGGTGACCACGGTGTGGGCCGCGGTGCCTCCGCTCACGGCCGGGGTGCGGTTCGGTGCCGTCGGCGGCGTCGTGGCGGGGGTGGTCATGACGGCGTGTACGGCCGTGGCGAGGTTGGAGATCAACCTGGACGTGGCGCGTGACGGCGTCCTGCTGACCGCGAGTGGTCTGCTGCTCGGGGTCACGGCCACGACCGCCCGGCGTTCGCAGGCGGCGCTGGCACGCGCCATGCGTACGGAGGCCGCCACGGCCGAGCGCGAACGACTCGCCAGGTCCATCCACGACAGCGTGTTGCAGGTGCTGGCGCGGGTGCGCAGGCGGGGTTCCGAACTCGGGGGTGAGGCGGCCGAGCTCGCCCGGCTCGCCGGTGAGCAGGAGATCGCGCTGCGGGCACTCGTCACCACGGAACCTCCGGGCACCTCGGAGAACGACACGGCCGACCTGCGTTCGGCGCTCCAGCTCCTGTCCACCTCTCGCGTGCAGATCGCAGCGCCCGCGGGAGAGGTCACGATGCCGTCGCACGTCGTCGGCGAGCTCGTCGCGGCCGTCAGGGAAGCACTGTCCAACGTAGACAAACACGGGGGGCCCTCGGCGAAGGCCTGGGTTCTGCTCGAAGACCTGGGGGAGGAGATCGTGTTGACGGTCAGGGACGACGGTCCCGGAATACCGTCCGGAAGGCTCGAACAGGCGCTCGCGGAAGGGCATCTCGGCGTCGCCAAGTCGATCAGAGGGCGGGTCACCGAGCTCGGCGGAACGTGCACGCTCGAGACCGCACCCGGTGAAGGCACCGAATGGGAGCTTCGCGTCCCGAGGCCCAGACCAGGAAGGAGAGCCAGATGACGGTCTCGGTGATGATCGTCGACGATCACCCGATCTGGCGCGACGGTGTCGCCAGGGACCTCACCGAGCACGGCTTCGACGTCAAGGCCACCGCCCCCGACGCCGACGCGGCCACGCGCATCGCGCGGGCCGTGCGACCCGACGTCGTGCTCATGGACATCAACCTCGGCAACACCTCGGGCGTCGACGCGACCAGAGTCATCACCGGCGAACTCCCGGACACCCGGGTGCTGGTGCTGTCGGCCAGCGGAGAGCACAACGACGTCCTCCAGGCCGTGAAGGCCGGAGCCTCGGGCTACCTCGTGAAGTCGGCCTCGGTGGCCGAACTGGTCGACGCCGTGCGCCGGACGTCCGAGGGCGACCCCGTGTTCACGGCGGGTCTGGCGGGCATGGTGCTCGGGGAGTACCGCCGCATGGCCGACGCGCCGACGCCGGGCGATCCGCCGCCCCGGCTCACCGAGCGCGAGACCGAAGTGCTGCGGCTCGTCGCCAAGGGGCTCACGGCCAAGCAGATCGCAGACCGGCTCGTGATCTCGCACCGAACCGTCGAGAACCACGTGCAGTCCACGCTGCGGAAGCTCCAGCTCCACAACCGCGTCGAGCTGGCCCGCTACGCCATCGAGCACGGACTCGACCGCGACGGCTGACGACTCCGGGCCCGTTTCAGGGTTCTCCCTGATCTCGGGAGGGCTTGCGCTGCCTAGCATCGTCGGTGTGAACGAGGAACGGGCTGAGAACGGTCGACCGAACACCGACGACGGCGTGACCGAGGAGCAGCGCAGGCTGCGCGGGCTGCGCGTGTCCGACACGGAGCGCGAACACGTGGTCGAGTTGCTGAAGACGGCGATCGGCCGGGGCATGCTCGACCTGGACGAGTTCAGTGAGCGAGCCGACGTCGCCTACGCCGCGCGTACACGGGGCGAGTTGAACGACGTGCTCATCGACCTGCCCGGGCTGGTGCATCCCGACGCCGTCCCGGCGTTCGGCACCGTCGGCGGCCCGGCGGTCGCGCCCACACCGTACGCGGCCGCGACCGTGGCGACCGGCGAACCGCTCGTCGTCCGCGCGCACGGCTCGACGCTGGTGCGCAGAGGCCACTGGGTCGTTCCCTCGTCGCTGGTGGTGCGCAACCGCTACGCCGACACCCGGCTCGACTTCACCCAGGCGCAGGTGACCAGTGACGTCGTGCGGATCGAACTCGACGTCAAGTGGGGCGGCGTGACCATCGTCGTCCCCGAGCACGCCGGCATCGACCTCAACGAGTTGCACGACATCAAGTGGTCCGCGGTCGGCGACAAGACCCGAGGCAACGCCGGCAGCCCGCGCTACGTCGTCACCGGCCGCCTGCACGGCGGCTCGTTGAGCGTGCGGTATCCGCGCAAGGGACTGTTCTCCTAGCCCCTGGGTCCAGGGTGTTTACGGTGAGTTTCGCGCCATAGTACTCCTGTGAGTGTTGAGAATCCGTTCCCTCGTTCGGAGTCGTCGATGACCGTTCGCCGTGTCGTGCCCAACATCCAGTCCGAGTCCGTGGAGGAAAGCCGGGAGTTCTACGGCCTGCTGGGGTTCGAGGAGGTCATGAACCACGGCTGGATCATGACGCTCGCGTCCCGCTCCAATCCGGCGGCGCAGGCCAGCTTCATGTCGAGCGACAGGACAGCGCCGGTCATCCCGGACATGAGCGTCGAAGTGGAAGACGTGGACGCGGCCTACGCAGCCATGCGGGAGAGCGGCGCGGAGATCGTCCACCCGTTGCAGGACGAGGAGTGGGGAGTGCGACGGTTCTTCGTCCGTGACCCCAACGGCCGGGTGGTCAACGTGCTGGGCCATCGCTGACGCCCCTTCGGCGGGCGAAAGTGTTGGGCGCCTGGGAGTTCCCCCTGCCTGCGGGCGGTGCCGATCGGCCGGCGGCGTGCCCTACTGAGCCTCCGCCACCGCCACGCGCGCGGCGTTGGCCGTCGGCGCGGCCAGTGCGGCCCGGGCGGCACGCTCACAGTCGGCGAACGTCGCCGACGCGAGACTGGCGCCCACCGCACGCACCGAGCCCGCGTTCATGGACAGGCTCGTGATGCCGAGACCGGCGAGCACACGCGCGAGCAGCGGATCGGCGGCCGCCTCGCCGCACACGCCCGCGGGCTTGCCCTTCTCCTTCGCGGCCTCACCGACGAGGGCGATGAGCCGTAGCAACGCGGGCTGCCACGGGTCGTTCAACATCGCCACCGCCCCGAGCTGCCGGTCGGCGGCGAAGGTGTACTGCGCGAGGTCGTTCGTGCCGAGCGACACGAAGTCCACGGCGTCGAACACCTCGCGGGCGGTCAGCGCGGCCGAAGGCACCTCGATCATCACGCCCGCCCGCGACAGGCCCGCCGCCCGGACACGGTCGGCGAACCACGCCGCCTCCTCCGCGGTGGCCACCATCGGCGCCATCACGGAGACGTCCGCCTTCGACTCCTCCGCCGCACCGGCGATGGCTTCGAGCTGCCGTTCGAGCACGCCGGTGCGCTCGAACGACACCCGGATGCCGCGCACGCCGAGCGCCGGGTTCGGCTCGTCCTCCTGCGAGAGGAACACCAGCGGCTTGTCCGCACCCGCGTCGAGCGTGCGCACGGTGACCGGTTTGCCCGAGAACGGTCCGAGCACGGCCGCGTAGGCGGCCTGCTGGCCGGCGACGGAGGGTTCGGCGTCGACGTCCAGGTAGCAGAACTCGGTGCGGAACAGGCCGACGCCCTCGGCCCCGGCCTCGGCGGCGGCCAGCGCGTCGGTGGGTGCGCCGACGTTGGCGAACACCCTGATCCGGTGGCCGTCCGACGTGGCGCCCACGCCGTTCCAGTCGATCCCGGCGGCCTCCGTCGACGTGACGACGGGCGCGTCCGGGTCGACGGCCTTCACCTCGCCGGTGACGCCGTCGACGACCACGGCCTCCGCCTCGAAGGCGAGTGCGCCCTTGACCGCCACCACGGCGGGAATCCGCAGCGAGCGCGCGAGGATGGCGGTGTGGCTGGTGGGTCCGCCCTCCTCGGTGACGAGGGCCAACACCCGCTCCGGGTCCAGCGAAGCGGTGTCCGCCGGAGCGAGGTCACGAGCGAAGAGCACACTCGGGCGCTCCAGGGTCGGCACACCGGGCGGTTCGATGCCGAGCAGCTCGGCGATGATGCGGTCACGGACGTCGTGGATGTCGCGCACCCGTTCGGCCATGTAGCCGCCCGCGGACGCCAGCGCCGTCGCGAAGTTGTTCGCCGCCTCGTACATCGCCCTCGCGGCCGGGATGCGCTGCGCTGTCACCAGCTGCTCGGCCTGACTGACCAGGGCCGGGTCGGCGGCCATCGCCGCCGTGGTGGTGAGGATCGTGGCGGCGTCCCCGCTCGCGGCGGCCGCCGTCGTCTCGAGGCGAGCGGCCACGGTCTGCGCCGCGGGAGCGATCCGCGCGGCCTCCGCGTGCGGGTCGTCGGGAGCCGGTGTGCTCGCCGGTTCCTCGATCGACTCCGTGACCTTGACGACGGGTCCACTCGCGCGGCCGGGGCTCACTCCGACCCCGGAGAGCTGCGGTTCACGCATCTGGCTCACCTTAGTTCGGCGACGGTTGGATAGGACGGCTGGGCACCCCGGCGAGTGACCGAGAACGCCGCGACCCGCACGGCCTGCTCGACCGCGTCGGTAAGCGCTGCTCCACCGGAGAGCGCGGTGGCCAACGCCCCGGCGAAGGCGTCACCGGCTCCGGTCGTGTCGACGACGTCGACGCTGGGCGAGGGCACCTCGGTCAACCCGTCGGCCTCGACGACCACGGCGCCCCGCGCGCCCGAGGTGACCACGGCGCCCCGCGGCCCGAGATCGAGGAGCCCTGGCAACTCGGAGGTCCGCACCGCCGTGTCCTCGGAACCCCCGAGCAGCCAGGCGGCCTCGTGCTGGTTGACCAGCAGCAGGTCCACGACGGCAAGCGTGGGCTCGGGGACGGACGCGACGGGGGAGAGGTTGAGGATCGTCCTCGTGCCCGCCGCGGCCGCCGTGTTGACGGCGTGCTCGACCGTGGCGAGCGGGATCTCCATCGACACCACCATGACCTCTGCCCCTGGCAGGGCGGAGGTCACGTCCTCGGGACGTAGCGCCCGGTTGGCGCCGGGCGAGACGAGGATCGAGTTCTCGCCGTCGGGCGTCACCGTGATGAACGCGAGCCCGGTGGGCCTCGGAACCACGCGCACGAGGTCGGTACGCACCCCGGACTTCCTGAGCGAGTCGAGCAGGAGGCTGCCGTGCGCGTCGTCGCCGACCGCGCCGAGGAGCGCGACGTCGGCACCGAGCCGGGCCGCCGCGACGGCCGTGTTCGCCCCCTTGCCACCGGGCAGGATCTCCGTGTCACCGCCGAGGACGGTCTCACCGCCTGCCGGGCGACGGTCGGCCGCGACCACGAGGTCGGCGTTGGCGGATCCGACGACGAGCACCTGTGCAGTCACACCAGCAAGAGTGCCACGGAAGGGGGCCGCGCCGCCGACATTCCCGGCATCGTCCACGGGTGAGGTGCCCTACCGCGTTTCGAGTTGTGTGGATGTGAAGTTCTTTGTAACTTTCACAGCCGCCGGAACGACAGGCAGACGAGAGCTCGCGACGGTAACCCGATAGGGTGAAGTTAGTGCCGGTGCGTCACAACACCACCACGAGGAGTTCTTCACTGGCACCACCGCCGCAGTGCGGAATGTGTCCGAACTCCCGGAGAGGGAGCGCGGGCATCGGGTCGCCGGCATCGGTCACGTAGCCCCCCGAGTGATCGGTGCCGGCGGCGCCCGGCCCGCTACTTCACCACGTTCACCAGGCGGCCCGGCACCACGATGACCTTGCGCGGTTCCGTACCCTCCAGCAGCGCCGCGATCTTCTCGTCGGCCAGCGCCGCCTTCTTCACGGCTTCGGTGTCCGCGTCCGCCGGAACCGAGACCCGCGACCGGACCTTGCCGTTGACCTGGATCGGATACTCGACGGTCTCGTCCACCAGGTACTTCTCGTCCGCCGTCGGGAACGGCCCGTGCACCAGCGTGTCCCCGTGGCCGAGCCGACTCCACAACTCCTCCGCGACGTGCGGGCACATCGGAGCCAGCATCAGCACCAGCGGCTCCGCCAACGCGCGTGGCGTCGCCTTCGCCGAGCCGTACCTCTTCGTGACGTGGTTGTTCAACTCGATGAGCTTCGCGCCCGCCGTGTTGAACCGCAGGTTCGCGTAGTCCTCCCTGACCCCGGCGATCGTCCGGTGAAGCTGCCGCAGGTCCTCGTCGGTCAACTCGGTGTCGTCCACCCGCACCTCGCCGGTGGCCTCGTCCACCACCAGCCGCCACAGACGCTGCAGGAACCGGTGTGCGCCCACGACGTCCTTGGTGGCCCACGGTCGTGACACGTCGAGCGGCCCCATCGCCATCTCGTAGAAGCGGAAGGTGTCCGCGCCGTAGTCCTCGGCGATCTCGTCAGGAGTCACGACGTTCTTCAGGCTCTTGCCCATCTTGCCGTACTCCTGCTTCACCTCCTGGCCGTCGTGGAAGAACCTGCCGTCACGCTCGACGACCTCGTCGGCCGGGACGTAGACACCACGCGAGTCGGTGTAGGCGTAGGCCTGGATGTAGCCCTGGTTGTACAGCCTGCGGTACGGCTCCTCCGACGACACGTGGCCCAGGTCGTAGAGGACCTTGTGCCAGAACCGCGAGTACAGCAGGTGCAGCACGCCGTGCTCGACACCACCGATGTACAGGTCCAGACCACCCGGATCCCCGGGGCCGTGCTCCTCGGGGCGCGGCCCCATCCAGTAGCGCTCGTTCTCCGGGTCGACGAACCGCTCGCCGTTCTCGGGGTCGATGTAGCGAAGCTGGTACCAGCACGACCCCGCCCACTGCGGCATCACGTTGGTGTCGCGGCGGTAGGTCTTCTCCCCGTCACCCAGGTCCAACCTCACCTCGACCCAGTCGGTGGCCCGCGCCAACGGTGGCTCCGGCTCGGCGTCGGCGTCCTCGGGGTCGAACGTCTTCGGCGAGTAGTCGTCCACCTCGGGCAGCACGACCGGGAGCTGGTCCTCCGGCAGCGCGATCGGCGTCCCGTCGGAGTCGTAGACGATCGGGAAGGGTTCACCCCAGTAGCGCTGCCTGGCGAACAACCAGTCGCGCAGCTTGTACTGGACCGTGCCCTCGCCGTAGCCCTTCCGCTCCAGCCACTCGGTGATCGTCGCCTTGGCCTCGTCGACGCCCAGTCCGTTCAGGCTGACCTCGTCGTTGGCGGAGTTGACGGCCACACCGTCGCCGGTGAACGCCTCGCCGTCGAAGCCCTCGCTCGGCTGCACCGTGCGGACGATCTCCAGCCCGAACTTCGTCGCGAAGTCCCAGTCGCGCTGGTCCTGGGCGGGCACCGCCATGATCGCGCCGGTGCCGTAGCCCATCAGCACGTAGTCGGCGACGAACACGGGGATCCGCTTGCCGTTCACCGGGTTGGTGGCGTAGGCGCCGGTGAACACACCCGTCTTGTCCCTGCTCTCCTGACGGTCGAGCTCCGACTTGCGCGAGGTCTCGCGCCGGTACGCGGCCACGGCTTCCGCGGGGGTCGCGGCGCCGCCGGTCCACCGCTCGTCGACGTTTCCGGGCCACGCCGAGGGGACCAGTTCGTCCACCAGCGGGTGCTCCGGCGCCAGCACCATGTAGGTGGCGCCGAACAGGGTGTCCGGGCGCGTGGTGAACACCTCGATCGTGTGCTCACCGGCGGGGAACCGGACGTTCGCGCCGCGCGAGCGGCCGATCCAGTTCCGCTGCATCGTCTTGATCTTCTCCGGCCAGTCGAGCCGGTCCAGATCGTCGATCAGGCGGTCGGCGTACGCGGTGATGCGCATCACCCACTGGCGCAGGTTGCGCCGGAACACCGGGAAGTTGCCGCGCTCGGTGCGGCCGTCCGCGGTGACCTCCTCGTTCGCGACCACCGTGCCGAGGCCGGGAGCCCAGTTCACCGGCGCCTCGGACAGGTACACCAGCCGTTGGGAGTCGATGATCTCGCGCTGCTCCTTGCGCGACAGCTCACTCCAGGGCCGGCCGTCCGGCGTGGCGCGGCGCCCCTCCGCGTAGGCCTTCTCGAGCTCGGAGACCGGCCGGGCCTTGCCGAGTTCGGTGTCGTAGTAGGCGTTGAAGATCTGCAGGAAGATCCACTGCGTCCAGCGGTAGTAGTCGACGTCGGTGGTCGCGATCCGTCGGCGCTCGTCGTGCCCGAGTCCCAGCCTGCGGATCTGCTCCAGGTACCGCTCGATGTTGGCCTCGGTGGTGGTGCGCGGGTGCGTGCCCGTCTGCACCGCGTACTGCTCGGCGGGCAACCCGAACGCGTCGAAGCCCATCGTGTGGAGCACGTTACGGCCGACCATGCGGTTGTAGCGTGCGAAGACGTCGGTGCCGATGAAGCCCAGCGGGTGTCCGACGTGCAGGCCCGCCCCCGACGGGTACGGGAACATGTCCTGCACGAAGAGTTTGTCCGACGGCACCGGCTCCTCCTGCGCGAGCGCACCCACCGGGTTCGGTGCGTGGTAGGTGCCGTGCTCGGTCCAGTGGTCCTGCCAGTGCTTCTCGATCCGCGCCGCCAACTCCGCCGTGTAACGGTGTGCCGGGGTCGCCTCGGTTCCGTCCGTCATCGTGATCCTCCTGCGAACCCGCCTCCAAAAACAACGCGACCCCTCAAGCCCGAAGGCGTGAGGGGTTCGCCGCGCCGACCCGGTCTGCCGGTCAGCGCGGCCCGTCGAGGAGCGAGCGTGCTGTCTTCACCACCTCACATGCTAACCGCCCTGCACACCGGGGTTTCCGGAGGTCGGCGAAGTCTTCGGTGCCGTGGGCCACAGCACGTCGGCACACCACCTCGACCGGTCGGCGGGCCAGTATCCTCTGAAGGCGTGTTCGTGCTCGCGTTGATTCCCGCACTGCTCGGCGTCCTGGTTGGTTGGGGCGGTTTCCTCGGCTGGCGGGAGAAGCTTCCCCGCTCGCGTGGCGCGGGAGTGCGGACCGACGCCACCATGCGCAGTGACGAGGCGTTCCGCGTGGCCAACCGCGTGGCGGGCCTGCCCACGATGGTCGCCGGAGCCGTCGGAGTGCTGGCGGGTGCCGCCGTGCTGGCGATGCCCGACACCCTCGGCGCGGTGCTCGCCGCGACCTTCGGCGTGGTCGCCGTGTTCGTCCTCGTGGCCGGTGGCGGAGTTCTCGGGCACCGGGCCGCGAGCGCCGTGCCCGCCCCCGTCGAGCCCGCGGGCTGCGGCGGTTGCGCGTGCAGCGGTGGAGGCGGCTGCGGCGTCCTGCGCTGACGCGCGGCGGCGAGCGGGGACGAGTGCCGGCACGCTCAGCCCACCGGGTCGGGCTCCTGCTCCGGCGCCCCGGTCCGGAACCGGCGTAACGACCTGTTGCCCACCGCCAACGCGCCGAGACCGGCGAGGCACAGCAACCCGCCCGACACCGCGGCGAACGCCGGTGACGCGACCCCCGCGACCGCGCCCGCCCGGAAGTTGCCGAGATCGGGCAGGGACGCGCCCACCACGAACTCCACTCCGCTCACGCGACCGCGGTGCGAGTCCGGCGTCGCGAGCTGTACGAGCGCTCCACGCGAGACCACCGAGACCGTGTCGGCCGCACCGGCCACCGCGAGGCACGCGAGTGCGAGCCACAACGGCGTCGCGAGACCGAAGCCAGTCAACGCCACGCCCCACACCGCCGCCGCGACGAGTTGCACGATCCCGAGTCGACGCAGCCTGGTGAACGAGCCGGACAGGAATCCGGCCGCCAGGCCACCCACCGCGATGGCCGAAAGGAACAGCCCGAGTGTCTTCGGGTCGCCCGCGAAGCGCTCGTCGTTCAGCGCGGGGAACAACGCGATGGGCATGGCGAGCACGGTGGCGCACACGTCGGTGAGGAACGCACCCGCGACCACCGGCGTCCGGGCGACGAAGGTCAGCCCCTGCACCACCGTCCTCGGTCGCACGCGCGTCTCCCCGGCGGGCCGCATGGCGGGAAGGCGCAGCACGCCGTACGCGGCGATCACGAGGCTCGCGGCGTCGGCCGCGTAACAGGCACCGGATCCCCACGCCGCGGTGACGACCCCGCCCAGTGCGGGCCCGACGAGCATCGCCGCCTGGAAGCTCAGGTTCGTCCACGCCAGCCCCGCTCCCACCTGCTGCCCCGGCAACAGTGTGACGACGAACGTCCGCCGGGCCGGTGCCCCGAGCGCGGCGCAGCCGGACTGCAACCCCACCAGCGCCAGAAGCAAGGAGAACGAACCGAGCTGCGCAAACGCTTGCGCGGCGAGTCCGGCGGCGGCGACCCCCTGCCCCGCAGTGGTCGCGAGCACGAGTCCACGCCGGTCGAGCGCGTCGGCGAGCACCCCACCGACGAGCCCGCCCACCATCATCGGCAGCGCCTGGGCCAGGCCGACGGCACCCACCGCAACGGGGTCGCCGGTCAGCTCCCAGGACTGCGCCAGCACCGCCACGACGGCGAGCTGGTGGCCGACCGTGGAGAAGGACGTGCTCACCCAGAGTCGACGGAACGCGGGGCTCGTCCGCAGCGGCCGGACGTCGAGGACACGCTCCAGCACGCTCACGACGGCCGCTGTTCGGTTCGGGCGAGTCGCTCGGCGACCCGATCGCGGAACGACCGTGCGCGTAGCGCCCGCTCCATGTCACGAACGGCGCGGGCCAGCGAGTACGGCAGTTCCGCGTCCAGTTCGGCGATCGCCTCCTCGGTGGCCCGCCACTCGGCCTCCAGGAACGGCAGCAGCTCACGGGCGGCGTCGGTCAGCTCCACCACCTTCGTCCGCGCGTCGGTGCCGGGCCGGGTGCTCACCAGCCCGTCCCGCTTGAGGACGGCGATGGTCTGGCTCATCGCCGAGTGGGTGACGTCGACGGCCTCGGCGAGTTCCCGGATGGTCATCGGCCCGCGCCTGCCCAGCCGGATGAGCGGCATGGTGTGCCGGGGCCGCACCGAGACGCCGCGCTCGGCGTAGAGCCGCGCGATCTCGTCGTCCATGACGTCCTGGAGCCGCCGTAGTGGCCGCCAGAAGCCTTCTTCACCGGTGGGATCGGGAGAGTTCATGACAGCACTGTAACAGGGCTTACATAAGCGCTGTCAGGAATCCCCCGCACTGTCGAGCGAGGGACGTCAGTTGCGCTGGAGGTCTCCCGGGTGCGTGGCCAGCAGCGCGGTCGGCAGCCCCTGCCTGCGGAGCACGTGCCCCCACAGGTCGCGCATCGGCGTCGCGAGAACGTCGCCGGGCAACGCGGGCACGATGAGCCAGTCGCCACGCTCGATCTCACCGGCGAGCTGCCCCGCGTCCCACCCCGCGTACCCGGCGAACACCCGCAGCCCGCGCACCTTCGTGGCCAGCAGGTCGGGATCGGAGTCGAGGTCCACGAGCGCGACCGGGCCTCGAACCGCGATCACTCCCGGCACCGTGGCCGCCGTCTCGCCGGTACGGAGAGCCGCGAGGCACAACGCGGTCTTCTTCTCCACCGGCCCGCCCACGAACACCGACCGCGGCTCGGCGACGTGGTCACCCCAGTGCGGCAACACCTCGTGCACACCCACCTCGCTGGGCCGGTTCAGCACGACGCCGAGCGTGCCCTCGGCACGGTGGTCGATCACGAACACCACCGTCCGGCGGAAGTTGGGATCGAACATCGTGGGGGCAGCGACCAACAGTGTCCCCGGCTCCACCATGGCGTCTGCGCTCACGTTCTCCATGATCCCACTCCGTGCCCCCGCCGAGGGGACGGTATCGCCGCATCGGCGCAACCCGGGCAAGCGTTAGGCTCCTCGCTCGTGACCACGGCTGGCAACACGGCAGCGATCACCGTCACCTCGGCCGACGGCCTCGTGAGCGCCACCATCGGCCCGAACGGTGAACTCAGCGACCTGGAGTTCGTGCCCGAGGTGTTCGACCGGACCGACCCGGCGGAACTGGCCAGGACCGTCCTCGACCTCGTCCACGCGGCGGGAATCGGCAGGCCGCGGGAACTCGACCCGCCGACCGGGCAGCTCGCGCCACCGGGTCCTTCGAGCCCGCCGCCGAGTCCGCCGAGTCCGCCGAAGCCCCCGAGACCGACGCCGAAGCGCGCCCGGCGTGCCCGATAGGTTGAGGTCCGGGCTAACTCATTGCTCACATCCGCGGCACCCTGCTACACCGCGACCCCGAGGCACGGTAAAAAGCGTGTGAAGTCACGGGGGACACACTGATCGAGGGGGAAACCGTGCGCTACAGAGTCGAGGTGGCCGACCGGCCCGATGCGTTGTACGCGCTGTGGGACGGTCGCATTTTCCGCGCCAACCGCTCCACCACCGACGGCACCGTTCTGCTCGTCGTCCCGGAGGGCGAGGAAACGCCCGAGGGCTTCGATGCCACGTCCGACGGCAGGCCTGCCAGGGTGGTGTCGGCCGAGGAGGCGCCAGCCACCTTCTCCCTGCACACCTACTGCCTCTACGACGACGAGCCGTACCGCATCGAGCCGCGTTCCGCCGAGGCGGAGCTGACGCTGCGCTGGGCGGGCACCGACGAGGACGTCGCGAAGGACCTCGGGCTCTCGGGGTTCAGCACGACCACCGACGAGGACGAGGCGCTGACCGCGCTGTGGCAGGAACGGCACGACTTCTCCGACGACAACACTCCCCGCAGCGAACCCGGCAGCGGGGACGTGGACCTGTTGTTGCGGGCCGTCGGGCACACGCTGCGCTCGTTCCTCCCCCCAGGCTGGCAACGGGTCGCCGCACAGTTCCGGCAGATCGGCGACTACTCCGAGCTCGAGGTCAGGGCCGTCGCCGACGACGTGATCGTGGCCCTGTCGGCTCCGCCCCAACTGGGACAACTGTTCTCCCAGCTCCGCTCGGCCATGTACAAGCCCGACGCGGGCACGTGGTTCCAGGGCACCTACACCCTCGACTCCGCGTCGAACTTCGACTTCGACTACGACTCCGACACCGAACCCGCGTGGCGGCTGGGCCCCGACGACCGCAGGACGGCCGCGAGCTACGACGTGGAGCTCCGGTACTTCCCCAGGGAGAACGTGCCGCGATGGCTCGCCGCGAAGGCGGGGCTGCCGCTGGACGTGCGGTTCCGGCACGCCAGGGTGGTCGACGGCCACGCCCCGGGGGAGAAGCCGGTGGTGAACCGTGCGCCCGTGCCCCCGGAGCAGGTGCGCGACATCCTGAACTACCTGTACCGGGCTCCGGTGGTACACACCAAGCCGGGCGCGCTGCCCGACCTCTTCGTGCCGGGCCCCCCCAACGTGCCCGACGCGTTCCACACCGACGGCACGTGGATCTGGCCCGCCGCCGTGCCGCACTACCTGCGCAAGTACGGCGTGCCTCCCGAGCCGGACCTGCTCGACCACATCCACGCGAGCGGCTTCGCGGTGCCCTACGTCGAGCCTCAGGTGCGGGCCACCGCGGAGGCGGACGTCCTCGGCGCGCCCCGGCCCCCTCAGTCCACGCGCGATCTCGCTTCGGCCGACCCGGTGAGCCGCGTCGCCCGAGGCGAGGAACCGGAGCGGGCCCTGCGGGCCTCGGAGGTGTTGCGGATGCTGCGGGAGCGCCTCGCCGAACTCGGCGTGGCCGACAGCGCCTACCGAATCGGCGAAGCCGTCGACGGCGTGTGGTGCCTGCGCCGCACCCCGCGGGGATGGGAGGTCGCGCTCCACTCCGAGGGCGAGCCCGTCGAACCGCGCTACTTCCGCCGGGTGCAGGCCGCGGCCGAGGCCATGCTCGGCGCGCTGCTGCTGTTTCCCGGCCGCGCCCGGCCCGAGCCGGCATCCGACAGTGCCGCCAGTGCTCCCGGTGGTTCCGACGCGGAGGACCCGCAGCACGCCACCGACTGGCCGATCCTGCCGCTTCGTGGCGAACCTCCGTTGCCGTTCTACCGGCGCAAGCGTTTGCTCACCCTTCCGGCGGGGACCGTGGTCGACCGATACGGCAACGACGCGGGCAACCTCGTGCACCCACAGGACACGCCGTTCGCCGAGACGTCACTGACCTTCGAGCGGGAGTCCGAACGGCGCCGCTACCGCGTGGTGCGGCCGATCGGAGTGCTCAGCGGAGTGCTGCGCCCCTGGGGTCCGCTGCCCGGCGGAGGCGTGGGTTACCTGCTGCCTCGGGCGGTCGGCCAGCACGTCGAGAGCGGAGCCCTGGAACCGCTGAGCTAGAGGGCATGGGTCTACTCGCCGGGGACGTCGATCCCCACCTCGGCCGCCCATCGGCGCAACTCGGCCACGGCCTCGTCGTGGTCGAGGGGCCCCCGGTCCAGCCGGAGCTCCTTGAGGTGCTTCCAGGCCCTGCCCACGAGCGGTCCGGGCTCCAGACCGAGAATGCGCATGATCTCGTTGCCGTCGAGGTCGGGCCGGACCCGCGCGAGGTCCTCCTCCTCGGCGATGCGCGCGATACGCGCCTCCAGGTCGTCGTACGAACGCTGGAGCGCGGCGGCCTTGCGCCGGTTGCGGGTGGTGCAGTCGGCGCGCACCAGCTTGTGCAGCCTGGACAGCAGGGGGCCGGCGTCCGTGACGTACCGGCGCACGGCGGAGTCCGTCCACTCGCCTCGCCCGTAGCCGTGGAAACGCAGGTGCAGGAACACGAGCTGGGAGACGTCGTTGATGACGTCCTTCGGGTACCGCAGAGCGCGCAAACGCTTGCGCACCATTTTGGCGCCCACCACCTCGTGGTGGTGGAAGCTCACGCCCCCGCCCGGCTCGAAGCGCCGGGTGGCGGGCTTGCCGATGTCGTGCAACAACGCCGCCAGCCGCAGCACCAGGTCGGGCTCCAACCGCGGCTCGTGGCTGGTCTCCAGGTCGATCGCCTGCTCCAGCACGGTCAGCGAGTGCTGGTAGACGTCCTTGTGCTGGTGGTGCTCGTCGATGGCGAGACGCATGCCGGGCACTTCGGGGAGTACGTGGTCGGCCAACCCCGTCTCCACCATGAGCTCGATGCCCTTGCGCGGGTCGCGGCCGACGAGAAGTTTCGACAGCTCGGCCTGAACCCGCTCCGCGGTGATGCGGCGGATCTCGCCCGCCATGTCGGTCATGGCCTTCACGACCCTGGGCGCGGGCTCGAACCCGAGCTGCGAGACGAACCGCGCGGCCCTCAGCATGCGCAGCGGGTCGTCGGCGAAGGACTCCTCAGGCGTCGCGGGCGTGTCCAGCGTCCGCCGCGCGAGCGCGGCGAGCCCGTCGTGCGGGTCGACGAACGACTTCGTCGCCACCTCCACCGCCATGGCGTTGACCGTGAAGTCGCGGCGCACGAGGTCGCCCTCGATGGTGTCGCCGAACGCGACCTCGGGGCGCCTGCCGACCCGGTCGTAGGTGTCGGCGCGGAACGTGGTGATCTCGCACGTCGTGCCGTGCTTGGCGGCCCCCACCGTGCCGAACTCGATCCCGGTGTCCCACACGGCGTCGGCCCACCCCGACACGATGCGCTGCACCTGTTCGGGCCGGGCGTCGGTGGTGAAGTCCAGGTCCGTGGAGAGGCGGCCGAGCAGCGCGTCCCGCACACTCCCGCCCACGAGGTAAAGGCGGTGTCCGGCGGCGGCGAAGGAGGTGGCGAGCTCATCGGCGATCGGGGAGACACGCATCAGTTCGGCGACGGCGTTGCGCTTCGCCTCCGTCAGCCGCCGCGCGGCGGACGCGTTGCTGTTGCGCTCGTTCACCGTGGTCTGACTGCCCAAGGGTTCCCCTTACTACACGGCCGGATCGACATGGACACGCCAAGCCAGGGTAGGCGACGTGTCGATTGCTCTAGCATCGCAGCATGCCTGGATCGGCCGGTCGCTCCGGCGGCTCGAAACCGGGACGCCGGTCCCGGCGCCGCCGTAGGACACGGCTGACCACGGTGAACGAGACGTCCGCGGGTGGCCTCGTCGTGGACCGCCAGCGACGCCATGCGGTCCTGATCGGCCGGCTCGACCGGCACGGCAGACTGCTGTGGTCCCTGCCGAAGGGACACATCGAGGACGGCGAGACCACGGAGCAGACCGCAGTGCGTGAGGTGAAGGAGGAGACCGGAATTTCGGCCCACGTACTGCGAGAACTCGGCACGATCGACTACTGGTTCGTCGCCGAACGACGCCGGGTCCACAAGACCGTCCACCACTTCCTGCTCGAGGCCGACGGCGGTGAGCTCTCCGACGAGGACGTCGAGGTGACCGAGGTCGCGTGGGTTCCGTTGACCGAGCTCGACTCGACTCTCGCCTACTCGGACGAGCGGAAGCTGGTGCGCAGAGCACGCGAGTTCTTCGAGAAGGACGCGAAGACTGATGGGGACTGATGGGGACTGATGGGCTGATGTGCGACGGGAAGTGCAAGCCGTGAGAAAGCTCGCCGCGTTCGGTCTGGCACTGCTGTTCCTCGCCGGGCAGGCGTTGTTCGCCGCGCCCGGCTCGCCGGGTTCGGCGGGTCTGCCCTCGGCCCTCGCCCAGCCTTCGGGTTCGGAGCGGCTGTTGCGGGTGCGGGTCGACGAGCTGACCCCCCGCCTGGTGGGCACCGGCGACACCGAGGTCAGGGTCGTCGCCACCGTGACCAACGTCGGTGACCGGCCCGTGTCGGACATCGTGAGCCGCATCCAGGTCGGGCAGCGGCAGGCCACGGCAGCGCAGCTCGCGCAGACGTTGGCCGAGCCCCCGCCGTCGGAATCGGGCAGGTCACAGTGGGTGGGAGTGCCCCGCAGGCTGGGGCCGGGCGACAGCGCCCAGCTCCGCATCACGGCTCCGCTCGCCCAGCTCGGGTTGACGCAGCCGGGGGTGTATCCGCTGCTGCTCAACGTCAACGGCACACCGGCGTACGGAGGCCCCGCCCGGCTCGCCGCCGTGAACCTGCTGCTGCCGGTGCTGGGTGACGTCAGCGGGAGCACGCCCGCGTCCGTGTCGGTGCTGTGGCCGATCGCGGCGCGCGAACCGAAGGTGGTCTCCGCCCCCCACGACGGGAAGGTCGTGCTCTCCGACGACACCCTCGCGGGCGAACTCGCGCAGGGCGGGCGGCTGCACGCGGTGGTGGCCGCCGCCGAGAGCAGGCGTACCGACTCGGCTCTCTTCGGGTCGCTGTGCTTCGCGGTCGACCCCGACCTGCTGGAGACGGTCAACGCCATGACGCGGGGCTACCTGGTCCGCACCGGGTCGGGCACCGTCGAGGGCAAGGGCAGTGAGAGCGCCCGCCGATGGCTCGACGACCTCCGCGCCCTGGTGGCCAACCACTGCGTCGTCGAGATCCCGTACGCCGATGCCGACCTCAGCGCGCTCGCGGAGGTCGAGACCGACTTCGACCTGGTCGGGGAGGCGGTCACCAACGGCGCGACGATTCTCGACCTGCTGCGGCTCGAACCGGCACCCGGTGTGCTGTGGCCCCGTGGCGGGCTGACGCCCACCGCCGTCAGGGCCGCGGCCGACGCGGGCACCACGACGGTGATCACCGGGCCCGGTGACCTGGAGGCGGGCGACCATCCCGACCTCGGTGTCCGGGTCGCCACGTATGACTCCCTCGTGGCAGCCGGGTTCGGGCACGCGTCCGCGCGCGGCTCGGACACGGCAGGGGAACAACCGGGAGTCGCCACGCAGAACGCCGTCGCCGCCATCGCGCTGCGCGGCGGGCTGTCCGACGAAGCCGAAGGCCGCACCGTCCTGGTCGCGCCCCCGCACGACTGGAACGTCACCCAGGGTGATCTCGGCGCGATGCTCGACTCGCTCACCCAGCTCCACAGCAGGCAACTGGTGCACCTGGTGTCCATGTCCGAGGCACTCGAAGCCGGTACGGCCGAGGGCGCGCAGAGCGGGACCGGGCTCCCCGGAGGCGGCCACCGGAACGGGGCCTCCGAGCCCACCGAGCTGCCGGAGGACGTGCTCGCCACCTTGTCGCGGGTGGAGGAAACCGTCGCCGACCTCAGCAGCGCGATGTCCGTCGACCCCACCCGGCAGTACGATCCGGTCAACCTGCTCAGGCCACTGCACAACGCCGTGATCCGGGCGACGTCGGCGTCGTGGCGTGACACCCGTGGCCGACGCGACGCCACCGAGGCCGCGGCGAGCGAGGTGCGGCAGCTCAGCGGCAGGGTCACCGTCACCACACCGTCACAACCGGTGTCGCTGGCCTCGGGATCGAGTCCGCTTCCGGTCACGTTGCGCAACGACCTTCCGGTCGCGGTGACGGTTCGCATCAAGCTCACCAACAGCCCGGGCCTGCGGCCGTCGAGGATCGAGGACACGCCACTGGCCGCCAACAGCAGTGTCAGCCGGTTCATCCCGGCCGAGACGCTGCGATCGGGCCGCTTCATGGTGAACGTGTCGCTGGCCACGCCCGGCGGCACCACGCTGGGGCACACCGCCCGCATGGAACTCATGTCCACCGAGTTCGGCGTGGTCACGGTCGTGCTGACCGCCACTGCCGGCGCCGCCCTGGTGTTCCTCTCCGGGCGACAGATATACCGTCGGGTGAAGACCCGTGGGGAGGAACGCGGCTGAGCTCATGCCGCGAATCCGTCTACCCTGAATCGACGAAGCTGACCACCGACGGATAGGGCACGCGTTGGACGAACAGTCGGGCAACCCGCCCGAGCGTGGGGGCGGGCCCGCGCGTTCGGAGCGCGTGCCTCCTCGGCGGCCCGGGCCTGCGCCCCAACCACCACAGAACGGGCCGCTGCCCCGGTACCAGCCACCGGACCGGCGGGACAACACACCGCCGCCTCCCGGCAGGGCCCCACAACAGCCACCACAGCCACCACAGCCACCACAAGCACCGCAGGCACCACAGCCGGCCCAGCCTGCGCATACCCGGCACCTGCCCTCGCCACCTCCGCCGGGGCCACAGGGCGGTCAGGGCGGTCAGGGCGCTGCGTCCCAGGCTCCGCCGGTTCCGTCAGTTCCGTCGGGGCCGCCGCAGGGCGTCCCGGCCGGCCGGCCCCCGCAGGGCGGACCGCCGCCCGCGCCCGCGCCCGCGCAACAACGTCCGGCGCCGCCCGTGCCGCCGCCGGGGCACGGCCCGCCCGGCGGTCATCCCCCGAACCCTCCCGGGCCGCCGCACGCCGGTGTCCCGCACGAGCGGCCCACTCCGGTCGCTCCCCGGCGTGGTCGCTCACCGCAGCCACGCCGCCAGCCGATGAGGCCGTGGCGACAGGAGTCACAGCGCAGGCGACCCGTACCGCCGGCCGACAGCGAACGCACGCTCTTCATCCCGAGGGAGCGCGGTATCCCGCCGGGAGTGCGCTGGCCCGCGGCCGACCCCGACGTACTGCGGCCCTACGACGAGCTCGCGACCCGGATGATGCCGCGCATCGCGGCGGAACCGATCGGGGAACGGCTTCCCGAGGTCCAGCTCGACCGCCCGAAGGACGACCAGCAGAAGGCGCCGTCGCTGGCGAAGGCGAGCGGCCGCATGGCCATCGCCACGCTCACCAGCCGCATCACCGGCTTCGCGTGGAAGGTGATGCTGGCGTGGGTCGCCACGCTCGGCGTGCTCTACGACTCGTTCACCGTCGCCAACACGCTGCCGCTCATCATCAACGAGCTGCTGCTCGGCGGTGTGCTCACCAGTGTGGTCGTGCCACTGCTCGTGCGGTCGCAGGACGACGAGGACGGTGGTGAGGCGTACACCCAGCGACTGCTGACGCTGGCCATCACCGTGCTCGGTGTCGGGACCGTGGTCTCGACCGCGTGCGCACCGTGGCTGACCGGGCTGCTGATGGACGACGGTGGGGACGCCGACCCGCAACTGGCGACGTGGTTCGCCTACCTGCTGCTGCCCGGCCTGCTGTTCTACGGACTCTTCGCGGTGTTGTCGGCCGTCCTCAACGCCAAGCAGATCTTCGGCCCCGCCCAGTGGGCACCGGTGATCAACAACCTCGTCATCTTCGCCACCATCGGGACGTTCGCGCTGGTGCCGGGTGATCCGACCATCGTGCCGACCCGCATGACGGAGCCCCAGGTCCTCGTGCTGGGCATCGGGGTGCTCACGGCGATGGTGGCCCAGGCCATGTTCCTCGTCCCCGCGCTGCGCCGTTCCGGGTTCCGGTTCAAGTGGCGCTTCGGCATCGACGAACGGCTCAAGGAGTTCGGCGGGCTCGCCGCCTGGATTCTGGGGTACGTGGCGGTGAGCCAGATCGGCATGGTGGTCAACACCCGCGTGCTCACCGGCGGCGCGGCAGGCGGTCCGTCGATCTACTCCAACGCGTGGCTGCTGTTCCAGCTGCCCTACGGCGTCATCGGGGTGTCGTTGCTGACCGCGCTCATGCCCAAGATGAGCCGGGCCGCCGCCGACAACGACCACCGCAAGCTCGTCGGCGACCTGTCGTACGGCTCACGCATCACCACGATCATGCTGATGCCCGTGTCCGCCGTCATGGCGGTGGCCGGTCCGTCGATCGGTGTCGCCCTCTTCGCGCTCGGCAAGGGCTCGGTGGAGGACGCGGAGCGGCTCGGCCAGGCGCTGGCCGTTTCGGCGTTCGGCCTGGTGCCGTACGCGCTCGTGATGCTCCAGATGCGCGTGTTCTACGCCATGAAGGACTCGCGCACGCCGACGCTCATCATGTGCGTGATGACGGCGGTGAAGATCCCGCTGCTGTACCTCGCCGCGTCGATTCTCGACCCCGTCAACGTGGTGCTCGGCGTGATGATGGTGAACTCGCTGGTCTTCGTGGTGGGTGCCGTCATGGGCCAGGTGTGGCTGTGGGTCAAGCTCGGCAACCTGCGGAGCAGGCGAGTGCTCGGCGTCATCCTGTTCACCGTGGTGGCGAGCGGCCTCGGGGCACTCGCGGCGGCGCTCGTGGCACTGCCCGTTCCCGACGCCTTCGGTGCCATCGGAAAGGCGTGGGTGACCCTCGTCCTCCAGGGTGTCGTCGGCATCGCGGTGTCGTTCGGCGTGCTGATCGCGCTGAAGGTCGACGAGCTCGCGCCCGTCACGCGTCGAATATCCGCTTTGCTTCGTCGCGGTTAACCCGCTCGGCACGGATGCCACACGGTCACCGGCGCCGTTCACGTACCCTCGTTCCAAGCACTGTGCGAGGCGAATCGGCAGGGGGAGGGCGACCGAGTGGGCATCCGAACACACGGTGGATCGCTGGCACCCGGGGGTGTCGTCGGCGACGGCCGTTACCGCCTGCTCGCCCAGTTCGGCGTCGACGAACGCGGCGGCGCCCACCTGTGGAGAGCCCGCGACGGCCAGCTCCGCAGAGACGTCGCCCTCACGATCCTCGTCGGCGACCCCGCCGACGTGGAAGCGGCCCGGCAGGGCCGGAGAACGCTCGAACGCGCGGCACACACCGCGAAGTTCACGCATCCCAGCGTCGCGCGGGTGCTGGACGTGCTGACGCTCGGCAACGGCATCAGCTCCAGCGAGGGACTTCTGGGCATCGTCGTGTCCGAGTGGACCAAAGGTACCGACCTCATCGACCTCGTCAACGAGAAGCGCATCCCACCCAGCACCGCCGCCAGGATGGTGCAGGCGCTGGCCGAGCCCGTCGAGCGGGCCCACCAGTCGGGACTCGTGCTCGGTATCGACCACCCGCAGCGGCTCCGGGTCACCCCGGACGGCAGGCTCCGCCTCGCCTTCCCCGCCCCACCACCGCAGACCACGCTGCGCGACGACGTGAAGGCTCTCGGAGCCGTGCTGTACCTGCTGCTCGCCGGGCGGTGGGCACTTCCGGGTGGCCCGCCCGCGATCCCGCCGGCGCCCCGCGACCCGAGCGGACAACTCGTCCCGCCGCACGTGCTCGAACCGCGGGTGCCGCAGGAGATGTCGGCACTGGCGGTGCGCACGGTCTCCGACGGCGGACAGGGTGGCATCCGCACCAGCGCCGCCATCCTGCGCGTGCTCGACAAGGTGGCCTCGGCCGAGGAGCGCACCCGCAAGCCGTCGGAGAACGTCGATCCCGACGGCACGGTGTGGACCACCAAGAAGCCGGTCAAGGACGCCGCTCGCCGGCGCAAGCTCGCGCTCGGAGTGAGTGCGCTCGTCATCGCGGCCGTCATGGCGCTCGCCTGGGTGGGCATGATGGCCATCAGCTTCTTCCGCGACGACCCGCCGTCGGGCCCGCCCGTGAACCTCGCCGAGCAGAGCACCACCCAGCAGCAGGGCGGTCAGGGCGAGGGTGACGGTGGTGACGGCGGTGACGGTGGCGACCAGGGCGGTTCGCTGGGCGAGCCGGTCGCGCCCACCGAGGTGAGCGTCTACAACCCCGAGGGCGAGGGTGACGGCGAGGCGGACGCCCCCAACGCCGTCGACGGTGACGAGAGCACCGCCTGGCAGACCGACGAGTACATGCAGCAGTTCCCGGCCTTCAAGACGGGAGTGGGACTGCTCGCCGCCTTCGACCAGCCGATCGATCTGGGCGGTGTGCGGGTCGTCTCCGACACTCCCGGTACGGAGGTCGAGATCCGCGTCGCCGACTCGCCGCAACCCTCACTGGACGAGACGCGGACGGTGGCCTCGGGCACGCTGAAGGGCGACACCACCGAGCTCGACCTCGACGATTCCGCGTCCAGCCAGTACGTCATCGTGTGGATCAAGACCCTGTCGGGCGAGGAAGGCCAGTTCCAGTCCCGGCTCGCGGAAGTGTCGTTCCTACCGTCGAAATGACGGCGCGCTCCCGGTCGGTGCACGAGGTCCGGCCTGAACAGCGGGTCATCAACTTAGTACGCTCTGGCGAGTGACCGCTGCAGCGCCCACGGACGCCGATCTGATAGCCGCGCACTCGGCTGGAGATCCCCACGCCTTCAACGAGCTCGTCCGGCGACATCGCGACCGGATGTGGGCTGTGGCCCTGCGCACAGTCCGTGATCCCGAGGAAGCGGCCGACGCACTCCAGGACGCGTTCATCTCCGCGTTCCGCGCCGCCTCCAACTTCCGTGCCGAGTCCCAGGTGACGACGTGGCTGCACCGGATCGTGGTCAACGCCTGCCTCGATCGGGTACGACGCAGGCAGGCCCGGCCCACGGTGCCGTTGCCGGACACCTCCCACCACGAGCCCGCCGTACCGCGCGACTCGATGTCGGAACGCGAGACCCGGATGGTCATCAAGGAAGCACTCGACCAGTTGCCGGAAGAGCAGCGAGCTCCCATCGTGTTGATTGACGTGGAGGGGTACTCCGTCGCCGAGACGGCACAACTGTTGGGAATCGCGCAGGGAACCGTGAAGAGTCGTTGCGCCCGGGGAAGGGCGAAGCTCGCAAAACTTCTTGGTCATCTACGGAACCCGAGCAACGAGGGTGACGTCCCAACTCACGAAAGCAAACACGGGGAGGGACGATGACGGACGAGAGCAGGGGGCATGGCGGGCTCGTCGGTCCCCCATGGTCTGTCGACGTGCTCGCCGACCTGCACGCGGGGGCTCTGGACGAGCGGGAGGCGGCCGAACTGTGGCCGCGGGTGAACGCCGACCCGGACGCTCGGGCGATCATCGAGGCGCTGGAGTCCACCAGGGCCGACCTCTCCGGATTCGCCGCCCTGGACGTCGAACCCATGCCCGCTGACGTGGCGAGCCGCATCGACGCCGCGTTGGAGCGGGAACGGCAGACCCAGGCGTCACCAGCGCAGGCACAGCCAGCAGCGCAGGCACAGCCGCCCGCGGAGGGCTCAGGTGCCGTGGTGAGTCTCGACGCCGCGCGCGCGAGGCGGAAGAAGCGTCTCGGCTGGGGCGCGGGCCTGCTGACCGCGGCGGCAGCCGTGGTCGCCGCGGCACTCGTGGTGATCCCCGGCACGGGCGACCGGAACGGAAGCGAGCTGGCTCAGCCGTCCCCGCCGTCCCAGTCGTCCGACGTCGGCGGCGCACCCCCGTTGCCGGTCGACAGTGGGAACCTCTCCGCGGCCGTCGGGCAGATCGTGAACGTCCGCGACTTCGGCCCCCTGGGCGGCGAGCAGCGGCTCGACGCGTGCCTGGAGGCCAACGGCATCGACTCCGCAGTGCAGCCGGTCGGGTTCCGCCCTGTCACCGTCGACGGGGACGAAGCCGTCGTCGTGCTGCTCACCACGGGGGAGTTGGGCCAGTTCAGGCTGCTGGCGCTGGCCCCCGACTGCGGGCCCGGCAACCCCGGCCTGCTGATGGACGAGACCGTCGGCCGACAGGGTTGAAGGAGACACGTGTCGCCTTCCGCCACGTGAGATGCCGGGAACAGTCCCGCCTACGATGCTGTTGACCAGGGTGAGTAGGCAGTGATCCAGCGGCGTCGAAGCGGAGGGCGTAGGTGACGGAAGACATTCGAAACCTCATCATCGTGGGGTCCGGCCCCGCGGGCTACACGGCCGCGGTCTATGCGGCCCGTGCGCAGCTGGAACCGCTGGTGTTCGAAGGAACGCAGTACGGCGGCGCGCTGATGACCACGACCGAGGTCGAGAACTACCCCGGGTTCCGCTCCGGCATCCAGGGCCCCGATCTCATGGAGGAGATGCGGGAGCAGGCCAAGGTCTTCGGCGCCGACCTCCGGCAGGAGGACGTCGAGGAGCTGGAGCTCACGGGGCCGGTCAAGTACGTCACCGCCCACGGCAAGCGGTACGCGGCTCGCGCGGTGATCCTCGCGATGGGAGCGGCGCCGAGGTACCTGCACGTCCCCGGTGAGCAGAACCTCCTGGGCCGCGGTGTCTCGTCGTGTGCGACCTGTGACGGGTTCTTCTTCCGAGACCAGGACATCGCGGTGGTCGGTGGCGGCGACTCGGCGATGGAGGAGGCGACCTTCCTCACCAAGTTCGCGCGCAGCGTCACCATCATCCACCGCCGCGACGAGTTCCGGGCCTCCAAGATCATGCTGGAGCGGGCCCGCGCCAACGAGAAGATCAAATGGCAGTTGAACTCGCAGGTCACCGAGGTGCTCGGCGAAGGCAAGGTGAGCGGGGTCAAGCTCCGCGACACCGTGACCGGCGAGGAGTCCACCCTGGACGTCACGGGCTTCTTCCTGGCCATCGGCCACGACCCGCGCAGCGACCTCGTGCGCGGCCAGGTGGAGCTGGACGAGGACGGCTACGTGCTCGCGAAGGGCCGCGGCTCCTACACCAACCTCGACGGCGTGTTCGCCGCAGGCGACCTGGTGGACCGCACCTACCGGCAGGCCATCACGGCGGCGGGTTCGGGTTGCTCGGCCGCGATCGACGCGGAGCGCTGGCTCGCCGAGAACGCCGATGTCGCCGAGGCGAACGAGAGCACCGAACTCGTCGGCGGCGGATACGCCGCTCGTGCCAACTGACCCCGACCACGACAGGAGAGATGATGACGAACACCGTTGCGGTGACCGACGCCACGTTCGCTGACGAGGTGCTGACCCACGACAAGCCGGTCCTCGTGGACTTCTGGGCGACGTGGTGCGGACCGTGCAAGATGGTCGCACCGGTGCTGGAGGAGATCGCGGCCGAGCACGGCGACAAGCTCCGGATCGCGAAGCTCGACACCGACGCGAACCCGAACACGGCCAGGGACTACCAGGTCATGTCCATCCCCACCATGATCCTCTTCCAGGGCGGCAAGCCGGTGAAGCAGATCGTCGGTGCCAAGCCGAAGGCGGCCCTGCTGGCCGACCTCGCGGACGTGTTGCAGTAGGACCCGACCATCAGGCCCGGCAGCCTCGAAAACCCGGGATGCGCCCATCCGGTGGCGCTCCCGGGTTTTCTTTCGTTCGGCCATCCGTGTGGGTTACGAGACGAAGTAGCCCTTCGTCCTCACGCTCCGTCCTCACGGCACAATAGAGAGGGCAAGGCCCCAGGCCCACGAAATCTGCACGAACCACGAGCGCACTAGGTGCCCAAGGAATAGCGAGGAGTGCATGCGGGTACTCCGCCGCGGCGACACCGGACCGGAAGTCGCCGAGATCAGGTCCATGCTGTCGGCGCTGGAACTCCTTCCGTCCAGCAACGAGGTG
Organism: Saccharomonospora cyanea NA-134; assembly: GCF_000244975.1. Taxonomy (NCBI): domain Bacteria; kingdom Bacillati; phylum Actinomycetota; class Actinomycetes; order Pseudonocardiales; family Pseudonocardiaceae; genus Saccharomonospora; species Saccharomonospora cyanea. The sequence goes on from NZ_CM001440.1 coordinate 5,398,348, forward strand.
AACGGAAACGGACCGTTCTTCGACCTGTCGGTCGAGCACGCCGTCCGCGCGTTTCAACAGCAACGCGGGCTCATCACGGACGGGGTGGTCGGCCCCGCCACCTACCGAGCGCTACGCGGCTCGACCTACCACCTCGGCAGCAGGCCGCTGGCGTATCTCGTGTCGTCCCCCGTGCACGGCGACGACGTGTTCGCCCTGCAGGAGCGGCTGACCGAACTCGGGTACGACGCGGGCCGACCTGACGGCGGGTTCGGACCTCAGACCGAACGGGCTTTGAAGAACTTCCAACGGGACTACGGGTTGGTGGTCGACGGCATCTGCGGTCCGGCGACCGTGCGGGCGTTGCGACAGCTTTCGCCACGCGCGCGTGGTGGCCGGCCCGTCTTCCTGCGCGAGCAGGAGCACCTACGGAGGGCCGGACCCCGCCTGCGGGGCAAACGCATCGTCATCGACCCCGGCCACGGTGGTCCCGACCTGGGTGTGTCGGTGGGCGGGGTCAACGAGTCGACCATCGTCTGGGACCTCGCACGCAGGCTGGAAGGCCGGATGAAGGCCACGGGCATGGAAGCGTTGATCTCGCGTGGCCCGGACCACAGCCCCTCGGAGTTGCAGCGGGCACAGTTCGCCAACGACGCCGGTGCGGACCTGTTCCTGTCGCTGCACTGTGACGGCAACCGCTCGCCGCACGCACAGGGCGTGGCGAGCTTCCACTTCGGCACGGGCAACGGCACGACGTCCACGGTGGGGGAGCTGCTGGCCGGCTACATCCAGCGGGAACTCGCAGCGCGCACGGGCATGCTCGACTGCCGCACCCACCCGAAGACGTGGGACATCTTCACCCGCACCCGCTGCCCGGCCGTGCGCATGGAGATCGGTTACCTCACCAACGACCAGGACCGGAAGCGGCTTTCGGACCCGGCGTTCCGCGACGTGGTGGCCGAAGGCATCCTCATCGCCGTGAAGCGGCTGTACCTGCTGGGGGAGAACGACCAGCCCACGGGCACGTTCACGTTCGCCGACGTTCTCGCCCACGAACTGCTCAGGGCCGAGTAACCACCGCAGTTGTCCACCTCAGGTGGGTGAAATTGTGGATGGATACAGCCCACCTGTGTACAACCTGTGGATAACTCGCCAAGTTATCCACAGGTTGTGGGTAACTTCGCTATGTCCGGACGGGGCTCGGCTCAGCGGTCGTCACACTGACCTGCCCGAGCAACTTCTCCAGAGCGGCCTCGACGTCGGCCTTCCAGGAGATGCCCGCTCGCAGTTCCAACCTCAGCCTCGGCCAGCGGTGGTGAGGGCGCACGGTCTTGAACCCCACACTCCGCAGGAACGCGGCGGGAACGACGCAGACGTGCTCGTCGCCCGCGTTCTCCGGAGCCGCGTCCCCGAACGCCTCGACGGCCCGCACGCCACGGCGCGTCAGGTCTGCGACGACGGCCTGGACCAGGGCCCGCCCCAGCCCGCTGCCACGGAACTCGGGCAGGACGTGGAACGCCGTCAGCAGTACGGCGTCCGCACCCGGTGGAGAGGTGGGGAAGGCACCTGACCTGGGCACGGCGTTCGGCGGTGCGTACAGCACGAACCCCACCGGGAGCTCGCCGCTGTAGATGATCCGCCCGCACGAGCCCCACTCGAGCAGCACCGACGACACCCAGGCTTCCTTCTCCACCTCGGTCTCGCCGAACTGCTCGGCCTGCTCCTTCAGGTGCGGAGCCACCTCCCAGTACACGCAGCGTCTGCACTTGCGCGGGAGTTGCTCCAGGTTGTCCAGCGTGACGCCGACGACGCGTCGCGACACCGAACCTCCCAAAGAAAGAGAACCATGGTCGAACGCGGCCCGCGCAGCGCGCGTCGACCGCCGAAAGCCCCGCATGAGCATATGGGTCTGTGAGAAGCCCCGCCAAGCCCGGGAGCCGACGAGGGACTGAAGTTACACTCGACTCACGCCTTCAGCGGGGACGCCCCGAACGACATGCAACCTTCACGAAGCGGAAGCGATGTGTCCATGACTTCCTCCCAGCCTCCGCAACCGGCACGGCCGGGTTCCGAACCGGGTCGGCAGAACCTCGATCCACACATCGACCGCTACGCCGCGCGCACCGCCGGTATGACGGCCTCCGAGATCCGAGCGCTCTTCGCGGTGGCCAGCCGTCCCGAGGTCGTGTCCCTGGCAGGCGGTATGCCCAACCTCGCGGCGCTACCGCTGGACTCGCTGTCGAACCAGATGGCGGAGGTCGTGGCGCAGGACGGGCTCGTGGCGCTGCAGTACGGCTCCGCGCAGGGCGTGCCGGTGTTGCGCGAGCAGATCTGCGACGTGATGGCGCTGGAGGGCATCTCCGCGCACCCCGACGACGTCGTGGTCACCGTCGGTTCGCAGATGGGTCTGGACATGGTGACCCGGCTGTTCTGCGACCCCGGTGACGTGGTCATCGCCGAGGGGCCGTCGTACGTCGGCGCGCTCGGCTCCTTCGCCGCCTACCAGGCGAACGTCGTGCACGTCGCCATGGACGACGACGGGCTGGTGCCCGACAACCTGCGTGAGGCACTCTCGCAGGCCGAGAAGCAGGGCCGTCGGGTCAAGTGCCTGTACACCATCCCGAACTTCCACAACCCCGCGGGCGTGACACTCTCGGTCGAGCGGCGCGCGGAGATCGTCGAGATCTGCGCGGAGCACGACGTCCTCATCATCGAGGACAACCCGTACGGCCTGCTGGGGTTCGACGGACAGACCTACCCGTCGCTGCGCTCGATGGCACCCGAGAACGTCGTGTACCTCGGGTCGTTCTCCAAGACGTTCGCCTCCGGCCTGCGCGTCGGCTGGGTGCTCGCTCCGCACGCCGTGCGCGAGAAGATGGTGCTGGCAGCCGAATCGGCCACCCTGTGCCCGCCGACGCTCAACCAGCTCGTCGTGTCGAAGTACCTCTCCACCCACGACTGGAAGGGTCAGATCAAGACCTTCCGGGAGAACTACCGCGAGCGCCGCGACGCGATGCTCGCGGCGCTGGAGCAGCACATGCCCGCCGGGTGCACGTGGACGCGGCCCGAAGGCGGCTTCTACGTGTGGGTCACCGTGCCGGAGGGCGTCGACACCAAGGCCATGCTGCCCCGAGCGGTGACGGCTCGTGTCGCGTACGCGTCCGGCACCGGCTTCTACGCCGACGGCTTCGGCAGCAGGCAGATGCGGCTGTCGTACTGCTATCCGACCCCCGAGCGCATCCGCGAGGGTGTCCGCAGGCTCGCCGGTGTGCTGGAGTCCGAAATGGAACTCATGCGCACCTTCGGTAGCGTGTCCACCCGCGCGGTGTCGGGTCCGCAGTTCCCCGGTCCCGACACGGCCTGACGTCGCGGCGGCGCGGCCGCGCGTATCCCTTTCACCCACACGTTCCAGCAACCCGAGGAGTCCCGCGTTGGTCGAGGGTACTGTCGCCGTTCTCGCAGGCGGACTGTCGCACGAGCGAGACGTCTCGTTGCGGTCAGGCCGCAGGCTGTCCGTTGCGTTGCGCGACCAGGGCCTCACGGTGCAGGAGTGGGACACCGACGCCGGACTGCTCGACCGCCTGCGCAACGACAAGCCGGATGCCGCGGTCGTCGCCCTGCACGGCGGGTCCGGGGAGAACGGCTCGGTGCAGACCGTTCTGGAGATGGTGGGTGTGCCGTTCGTGGGAACCAGTTCCCGCGGGTGCCGCAAGGCGTGGGACAAGCCCATCGCCAAGGCACTGATCCAGAACGCGGGCTTCGCCACGCCCGAGTGGGTGTCGTTGCCGCACAGCACGTTCCGCGAGCTGGGCGCTCAACCGGTGCTTGACGCGATGGTGGAACGCCTCGGCCTTCCCCTCATCCTCAAGCCGGACCAGGGCGGCTCGGCACTCGGCGCGCAGGTGGTCCGGGACGCGGCCGACCTGCCCGCCGCGATGGTGGGCTGTTTCGCCTACGGCGACACGGTGCTCGCCGAGCGCTTCGTGGACGGTGTCGAGGTCGCGGTAGCCGTGGTCGAACGGGACGGGGGAACGGAGGCACTGCCGCCGGTGGAGATCGTCCCGGAGGGTGGTGTCTACGACTACACGGCGCGGTACACGGCGGGACTCACCGACTTCTTCGCGCCCGCGCGGTTGCCCGACGAGACGGCACAGGCGGTGCAGGAGCTCGCCGTACGTGCTCACTCCTTGCTGGGTCTGCGCGACATCTCCCGCACCGACGCGATCGTCGCCGAGGACGGCACCGTTTTCTTCCTGGAGGTGAACTCGTCGCCCGGGCTCACCGAGACGTCCACGGTTCCGATGGCGTTCGAGGCCGCGGGTACCTCACTCGGCTCGGTGTTCGTCGATCTCGTGCAGCGGGCCGTTCAGCGGGGGAGTTGATCGGCCGCAGTCGCTTCCACGGCCGATCCGTAAACCGTCACCGTGACGAAACGTCCCGGTGTCATCGGTCATCGGTTTTGAGTGTCCGTTTCGCCTGGTTCGGGGCCATCAGGGCGACGATTCGTTCGAGATCGTCCACCGAACCGAACTCGACCACGATGCGCCCCTTACGGCGGCCGACATCCACCTTCACCCGCGTGTCGAAGGCGTCGGACAACCGCTCGGCCAGCGCGTCCACACCCGGCATGTTCATCGGCTTGCGGGCCGCCTTCTTCGGCTTGGGCTTCGACTCGCCCTTGGCGAGCGTGACCGCCTCCTCGGTGGCTCGCACCGAGAGTCCCTCCGCCACGATCCGCGCGGCGAGCTCCTCCTGACGGTCAGCGTCGTCCAACGAGAGCAGAGCGCGGGCGTGCCCTGCGGACAACACCCCGGCCGCCACCCGGCGCTGCACCGGCAGGGGGAGCCGCAGGAGCCGGATCGTGTTCGTGATGACGGGACGGCTCCGGCCGATGCGAGAAGCCAGCTCCTCGTGCGTCACACCGAACTCGTCGAGAAGCTGTTGGTAGGCAGCGGCCTCCTCCAGCGGGTTCAACTGAACGCGGTGGATGTTCTCCAGCAGCGCGTCACGCAACATCGCCTCGTCGGCGGTGCTGCGGACGATGGCCGGGATCACGTCGAGCCCCGCTTGCTGCGCGGCACGCAAGCGGCGCTCACCCATGACGAGCTCGTACTCGTCACCCGTCAGGTGCCGGACCACGATGGGCTGCATGAGCCCGAACTCCCGAATCGAGTGTTCGAGCTCCGCCAGAGCGTCCTGGTCGAAAACCTGCCGCGGCTGCTTGGGGTTCGGCTTCACCGCCTCGACGGGCACCTCGCGGTAGACCGCGCCGGACACCTCACCCCCCTTGGCGGTCACCGCACCGTTGGCGGCGAACCAGCCCGTGTCGGACTGCTTCGCGGCGATGCCGTTGGTACCGCCCCTGCCGCCGCCGTCGCCGGAGTCGGTGGGACCCGTGGGGATCAACGCGGCCAGGCCGCGCCCCAGTCCACCTCTGCGTTCGCTCATTGTCGTCGCTCCCTGCTCGATCCACGCTCGGCGACCTCACGCGCCGCGTCCAGGTAACTCATCGCTCCACGGGAACCCGGGTCGTAGGCCAGCACGGTCTGCCCGTAGCCCGGCGCTTCCGACACCTTCACACTCCGCGGGATCACGGTGCGCAACACGACGTCACCGAAGTGCCTGCGGACTTCCTGGGTCACCTGGTCGGCCAGCTTCGTACGCCCGTCGTACATCGTCAGCAGGATGGTCGAGACGCTGAGCGTCTGGTTGAGATGTCGCTGCACCAGCTCGATGTTGTTCAGAAGCTGCCCCAGACCTTCCAGCGCGTAGTACTCGCACTGGATCGGGATGAGTACCTCGTGTGCGGCCACGAGGGCGTTGACGGTCAGCAGGCCGAGCGACGGCGGGCAGTCGATGAAGACGTAGTCGACCCCGAGCGTGTCGAGCGCCTCCCTGGTGAGCGCTTCCTTGAGGCGGGCCTCGCGTTGCGCCATGGAGACGAGTTCGATCTCGGCACCGGCGAGGTCGATCGTCGCGGGAACGCAGAGCAGGTCCTGCGACTGGGTGCTCGCCTGGACCGCGTCGACCAGCGACACCTCGCCGAGCAGGAGTTCGTAGACGGACGGTGTTCCGGAGCGATGGTCCACGTCGAGCGCCGTGCTGGCGTTGCCCTGGGGATCGAGGTCGATCACCAGGGTTCGCACACCGTGGAGCGCGAGGCCGGCCGCGAGGTTCACCGTGCTCGTCGTCTTGCCGACTCCGCCCTTCTGATTCGCCACCGTGATGACACGTCGCCGAGTCGGCCGGGGCATGAAGTTCGTGTCGGGGTGAAGGACGCGCGCCGCGCGCACTGCCTCCTCGGCGATCGGGGTGCCGCCGAGGCCGGTGTCGGGGGAGGAGCTCACCGCACACCACCCCGTACCGCCGCCGTGCCGCGCTGTTTCACGTGGAACATCCGCCGCTCCGTACTGATCGTCATTCGCTGAGCCAATCCTCTCAGTGCTTCTTCCGTCCGCGTTTCCGCGCAACTCCGGATGACCCCGACTCCACCCGTTCGATGGCAACCACGGTGGTCGGCGTCCCAAGAACTCCCGCACCACACCGCACGATCCTGGGCTCGCCGCCTCCGGCCCTGCGGACGGCGGAGCGATCCCGTTCGATCTCCTCGGCCGCCGTCTGTCCCTTCAACGCGAGTAGCGAGCCGCCGGGACGGACGAGCGGCATGCACCATTCAGCCAGCCGAGCCAACGGCGCGACCGCCCTGGCGGTCACGACATCGGCAACGTCGATCCGGCGTCGCACCACCTTCTCCTCCGCGCGGCCACGCTCGATGCTCACCGAGAGAGAAAGCGCCTCGGCCACCTCGGTGAGCCAATCGACGCGGCGAGCCATGGGTTCGAGGAGAACAATATCGAGATCGGGACGCGCGATGGCGAGAGGTATTCCGGGAAAGCCGGCACCGGAGCCGACATCGACGACCCGACCGCCTTCCGGGATGCGCTCACCGAGCACAGCCGAGTTGAGCACGTGGCGTTCCCACAGCCGGTCCACCTCTCGCGGGCCGATCAGGCCTCGCTCCACTCCGTGTGATGCGAGCAGGTCGACGAACTCGGCGGCGAGCGCCAAGCGCTCCCCGAAGACGTGCCGCGCCTCCGACGGGATCGTGGATTCAGCGCCTTCAGACTCCAATGACACTCCTCCCGGACGGCCGTTCCACGTGAAACAGGCTGGCGTCGATTGTCCCCTGCGGCCGCCCCGCCACGCGGACAGCCCGTGTTTCACGTGAAACGCGAAGCGGCCCGCCAGGTCTCGCCTGACGGGCCGCTGTCCGCGAATGAGTGCCGGAAACGCTACTCGGGCTTCACCACGACCCGGCGCTTCGGCTCCTCGCCTTCGCTCTCACTCGTGACGCCGTCCACGGTCGCCACCGCGTCATGCACGATCTTCCGCTCGAACGGGCTCATCGGCTGGAGGCGGATCTGCTCACCGGAGTCACGGACCGACTCCGCGGTGGAGCGCCCGAGCTCGCGCAGTTCCTCACGACGCGCCGCGCGCCAACCGGCGATGTCGAGCATCAGCCTGCTCCGCGTGCCGGTCTCCTGCTGCACCGCCAAGCGGGTCAGCTCCTGGAGCGCTTCGAGTACCGTGCCTCGCGGGCCGACCAGCTTGTCGAGGTCGTCACCGCCGTCGATGCTCACCACCGCGCGGCCCGCCTCGACATCGAGGTCGATGTCCCCGTCGTAATCGAGGATGTCGAGCAGGCGCTCCAGGTAGTCACCGGCGATATCGCCCTCACGGACCAACAGATCCTCGTTGTCGTCCGTGTCGTTCACCGCCGCGGGCGCGGTGTCGCTCTGCCCCGCGCCGACCACCTCGGCCGTATCGGACATGTCGTCTCTCCTTCCAGCCCCGGGTCAGCGCCGCTTGCGTCCCTGTGCCTTCTTGCCCTGGCCTGCGGGCTTCTGCTGATTCCCGCCGTTCTTCGCCCAGGCGCCACCGCGCACGCTGCTGCCGCTGCCCTTCGGGGACTTGCCGTTCTTGGTGTTGTCGCTGGAGTTCTGCTGCTTCGACTGCGTCGACTGCGGGGTCGACTTCGAGGCCTGCTTCTGCGCGGGCTTCTGGCCCGGCCGCGGCTTCTGACCAACCTGGGGCTTCTGGCCGGCCTGCGGCTTCTGACCCGGCTTCGGTGCGAGGGTGTTCCGCTTCTCCTTGGCGGCCTGCTTCTTGGCTTCCTCTTCCTTGTCGATCCGCGTGTAGACGAGGCGCTGCTGGCCCAGGGTCCACATGTTGTTGGCGAGCCAGTAGATCAACAGACCGATGGGGAAGAAGGCACCGAAGACGAGAACACCCGCGGGGAAGATGTACAGCGTCAGCTTGTTCATGACCGCGGTCTGCTGAGTCGCCGACGCGGGGTTCTGCCTGGCCACCGAGTGGCGGGCGGTGAAGTGCGTGGCGATGCTGGCCACGATCATCAACGGCACGGCGACCGGCGCGACGTCCCAGTGCCAACCGGGCTCGCCACTGCCGCCCATCATCCCGAGGTGGTTGATGGCGTCGCCGAGGTTGACACCGAAGATCTGAGCGTCGACGTAGGAGGCGACGTCCTTGGCACCGAAGACGTAGTTCGACTCCGCACCGGGGGTGAAGTTGCGCAGCACCCAGTTCAGACCGATGAACACCGGGATCTGCAGCAGCATCGGCAGGCAGCTGCCCAGCGGGTTGACGCCGTGCTCCTTCTGGAGCTTCTGCATCTCCATCGCCTGGCGCTGCCGGTCGTTCGCGTACTTCTTCTGGATCTTTTTGACCTCAGGCGCGAAGTCCTGCATCTTCTTCATCGACCGCACCTGGTTCACGAACGGCTTGAACAGCAGCCCGCGGACCGTGAAGGTCAGGAAGACGATGCCCAGGATCCAGGCGATGGCGTTGTCTTCACCGAAGACGAAACCGAACACCTTGTGCCAAAACCACAGGATGGCCGACACAGGGTAGTAGATGAAGTCGAGCACTAGAGCTACTCCTCGGTAGACATACCAGGGCCTTGGTACCGGAAGCTGAACTTCTCGGGAACCGGGTCTCGCCCCGGTGGGGTCCACGGTCCGCAGCGCAGCAACCGGCGCACGGCGAGGTATGTGCCGCGGGCGGCTCCGAAGCGAGTGAGGGCTTCGGCCGCGTAGGTGCTACAGCTCGGATAGAACCGGCACATCGGGGGAAGGTACGGGGAGATCGCCTTGCGGTAGAAGCGGATCGGCAGCAGCAGGACCCACGCCACCGGCGTCGGCCGGTTCGGCGCGGCGGTGTCGTGTTCCTCGACCGGGTGAGCGCCGGCCGGCTGGTCTCTGTTCACGCCGTTGATCCAGTGTTGTCGCGGGGGGACGACAGTCCCAACCGCCTCAGTGCCGCATCGATGTCCGCACCGAGTTCCGTACTCGATGCGGTGGCGGCCGCAGGTAGTGCTCGAACGACCAACGCACTGCCCTCGGGTAAGGTTCCGAGCCTTTGCGCGACAAGATGCCGGAGTCGCCGTGTGACTCGGTGACGGACGACGGAGTTGCCCACGGCCTTGCTCACGACGAAGCCCGCCTTGCTGCTCTCGCCGTGAGAGAGAAGCAGGTGCAGCACCAAACGGCGGCGCCCGGCACGGACGCCGCCCCTCATCACGGCACGGAACTCGTCGCTACGCCGCAGACGAGCGTCGGCTGGTAACACGCCGCGCCCCGTCGTCGCAGGCTGTGACGTCGTCAGGCGGAGAGCTGGTTGCGGCCCTTGCGACGGCGGGCCGCCAGGATCGCGCGGCCCGCGCGCGTCCGCATCCGCAGCCGGAACCCATGAGTCCGCGCGCGACGACGGTTGTTCGGCTGGAAAGTGCGCTTGCCCTTGCTCACGGCAGTCGTTCTCCTGGTCTTGCGGCGATCGGTCGTCGGTGCCACCGCGACGAGGCAGCCTGACCCACACCCGGCACTCGAAGGCGGGCAGGCCGAAAGGCGCCGCTGTCAGCGGTAGACCTTACGAGGGTACGCGAGTGACCACCTGGCC